>NZ_BAAKJB010000042.1:0-52553 GCF_059703765.1 Azospirillum sp. NS33
CGAGGGCGTCGAGACCGACGACCAGAAGCGCGCCCTGGCCGCCCTCGGCTGTCCCGTCGGCCAGGGCTTCCTGATGGGCCGCCCCGTCCCCATCGACACCTTCGACGGGCGCTTCGCGGCCGGGCCGGGCCGCGGTCGCCGCGCCTGATTGCGGTGGAGGGCTTGATGGCATCGTGATGCGGGCGCGTCGGTCCGGCCGGGGGCCTGCGACCGCGCAACGGCGCGGCCGGCCGGAATTGAACGGGTGGGAGGGCTGTGGCATGCTGGCCGCCCTTTGCCCTCCCCCATCGGCTGTTGAGCATCATGACCGTCCGCACCCGCGTCGCCCCGTCGCCGACCGGCGACCCCCACGTCGGCACCGCCTACATGGCGCTGATGAACTACTGCTTCGCCAAGAGCCAGGGCGGCCAGTTCCTGCTGCGCATCGAGGACACCGACCGGGCGCGCAGCACCGCGGCGTCGGAGCGCATGATCCTCGACGCGCTGCGCTGGTTCGGGGTGACCTGGGACGAGGGGCCGGACGTCGGCGGGCCGCACGGCCCCTACCGCCAGAGCGAGCGCAGCGACCTCTACCGCGCGCATTGCGACCGGCTGCTGGAGGAGGGCCACGCCTTCCGCTGCTTCTGCACACCCGAACGCCTGGACACCATGCGCCGGGCCCAGCGCTCCCAGGGCCAGCGCCAGATGTACGACGGGCGCTGCCTCAACCTGTCCCAGGCGGAGATCGCCGACAAGCTGGCCGCCGGCACCCCCCACGTGGTGCGCATGAAGGTGCCCAAGGGCGGGTCCTGCACCGTCCACGACATGAAGCGCGGCGCCATCGAGATCGAATGGGCGATGGTCGACATGCAGGTGCTGATGAAGTCGGACGGCCTGCCGACCTACCACCTCGCCAACGTGGTCGACGACCATCACATGGGCATCACCCATGTGCTGCGCGGCGAGGAGTGGCTGCCGTCGGCGCCCAAGCACGTGCTGCTCTACCAGTATTTCGGCTGGGAGATGCCGAAGCTGTGCCACATGCCGCTGCTGCGCAACCCCGACAAGTCCAAGCTGTCGAAGCGCCGCAACCCCACCTCGGTGCTCTACTACCAGCGCGCCGGCTACCTCCCGGAGGCGCTGGTCAACCTGCTGGGCCTGATGGCCCTGTCGGTGCCCGAGGGCGACGAGATCCGCTCGCTGGAGGAGATCGTCGCCCAGTTCGACGTCGACAACATCTCGCTGGGCGGCCCGGTCTTCGACATCCCCAAGCTCAACTGGCTGAACGGCCGCTACATCCGCGAGAAGCTGACCCTCGACCAGTTCATGGCCAAGGTCGGCGAATGGGCGGTCAACGACGCCTATCTGCGCCCCATCGCCGAGCTGTCGCAGACCCGCATCGAGAAGTTCTCCGACCTCGGCCGGCTGGTGTCCTTCCTGTTCTCCGGCAGCGTCGACTACACCCCCGAGGCGATCGCCGGCGGCAAGATCAAGGGCGACGAGCTGCGGCGCATGCTGCAGATGGCGCTGTGGCGCTTCGACGCCCTGGCGGAGTGGGAGGCGACCGCCATCGAGGCGTCCATGCGCGCGCTGGGCGACGAGATGGGCGTCAAGTTCCGCGACTTCATCAAGCCGTTCTACATCGCCGTCAGCGGCAGCCCGCAATCGGTGCCGGTGATCCAGTCCATGGTCCTGCTGGGCCGCGACCTGACCCGGGAGCGGCTGCGCCAGGCGCTGACGCGGCTGGGCGGGGTCACCAACGCCGAGCTGGAGGCGTGGAAGAAGGCCGAGCCGCCGGAGCCGGCGGAGGCCGACGGCGGCGACGCCTGACGGCGCGTTTTTTCCAGAGGTTTTGCTGGACACGGCGGGCCCCGCTCCCCAGCTTAGGGCCAAGCCTCGTCCCGCCCCGCGTGCCCCCTTCGCCCCCGTCCGGGCGCGGGCAGGCATGGTCGTTCCCGCCGGCATCTTGAATTGCCGGCGGCACTCCCCCATATCGGTAATCGTTCCCGACCCTTTGCGAACCATTGCGGCCGCTGGCGAACGGCGCATCGACGCGCCGCACCTGCCCGTATGACGGTCGCCCGTCGGGAACCGAAGGGGAGACTGTATTGACCAATCCGACCGCCACCGACGACACGCTGAACCTGTACCTCAAGGACGCCCGCCGCTACGCCTACCTCACGCCCGAGGAGGAGCGGGATCTGGCCGCGCGCTGGCACCACCGCCGCGACCCGCGGGCGCTCGACCGCCTGGTGGGCGCCCACCTGCGCCTCGCCTTCAAGATCGCCAAGGGATTCCAGGGCTACGGGCTGCCGCTGGCCGACCTGGTGGCCGAGGCCAACCTGGGCCTGATGACGGCGGCCCAGAAGTTCGATTCCGACCGCGGCTTCCGCTTCGCCACCTACGCCACCTGGTGGGTGCGCGCAGCGGTCCAGGAGTACGTGCTGCACAACTGGTCGCTCGTGAAGATCGGCACCACGGCCGCGCAGAAGAAGCTGTTCTTCAGCCTGCGCCGCCTCAAGGCCTCGCTGCGCGAGATGGAGAACGGCGACCTGACGCCGGAGACGGTGGCGACCATCGCCACCGAGCTGGACGTGCCGGAGGCGGAGGTGGTGTCGATGAACCGCCGCCTCGGCGCCGACCGCTCCCTCAACGTGACCCTGGCCACCGATTCCGAGATGGAGTGGCAGGACCTGCTGGCCGACGACGACCAGAACCAGGAGCGCGCCCTGGCCGAATCCGAGGAGCGCGGGCAACGCCTGGACTTCCTGAAGCTGGGGCTCGACGCCCTGGACGACCGGGAGCGCCAGATCCTGGTGGCGCGCCGCCTGCGCGACGAGCCGGAGACGCTGGAGGAGCTGAGCCAGAAGCTGAAGGTGTCGCGCGAGCGGGTGCGCCAGCTCGAGGTGCGCGCCTTCGAGAAGGTGCGCAAGGCGGTGGTCGGCCTGGCCCGGGCCCGCGAGGGCGGCCTCGCCCTGCTGGGTGGCGCCGTTCCGGCCTGACCCAGCCCGGCCCCCGGCGCCGCCGGGACGGTTTGCCCGAACGCCGCGGTGTCCGTATAGGAGGCCGCGGCGTTCGGCTGTGCGGGTGCCGCCGGGGAGTGGGGTGGGCATGGAAGTCTCTGGGGGGTATGTCGTCGACACCCTGTGCTCGCCGGGATTCTACCGGGAGATGGCGCCCTCCTACGTCCGCTTTGCGGCCCTGCTGGCCGGCGTCGCGCCGGGATGGGGCGAGGACGGGCCGCGGCGGGCGCTGGAGCTGGGCTGTGGGCTGGGCTTCGGCACGGCGGTGCTGGCCGCGGCCGAGCCGGGCTGCGCCTGGACCGGCGTCGACCTCAACCCCGACCACATCGCCGCCGCCAACGCCCTGCGCGACGCCGCGGGGCTGGCCAATCTGACGTACACCGACGCCGCCTTCGCCGATTTCCGGCCACCCTCCGGGGTGGAGTACGCCGCCCTCCACGGCGTCTATTCCTGGATCGGTGCGGAGGACGCCGCCCATCTGCGGGCCATCCTGCGGGAGGCGCTGACGGCGGGGGCGCTGGCCTACGTCTCGTACAACTGCCAGCCCGGCTGGGCCGCCGCGGCACCGCTGCGCCGCCTGTTCGCCGAGCACGCGCGGCGCGGCCGCGGCACCGCCGGCGAGCGGGCGGCGGCGGCCGTCGCCTTCGTGCGCAGCCTGGCCGACGCCGGCGCCGGCTATTTCGCCGCCAACCCCGGGCTGCGCGACCGGCTGGAGACGATCGCCGGGCAAGACCCCCGCTACCTCGCCCACGAGTACCTGAACGCGGCGTGGCGCCCCCTCTTCCACGCCGAGGTGGTGGAGGAGCTGGCGGGGGCCCGGCTCGTCTACGCCGCCGCCGCCGATCCCCTGGACGCCTTCCCGGCGCTCGCCCTGGCGCCGGCCATGGTGGCGGCGGTGGCCGGGCAACCCGATCCGGTGATGGCCGAGACGGTCCGCGACGTCGCCCTGAACCGCCAGTTCCGCCGTGACCTGTTCGCCCGCGGCCGGCGGCCTCTGTCCGCGGCGGAGCGTGACGAGCGCTTGCTGGCCACCGGGGTCGCCGCCCTGGTGTACCCCGACGACCTGCGCACCGCCGCGGCGCACCCGGCGCGGGCGCACGCCCTGGTCGACCGCCTGTGGCGCGACGGGCCGCAGCCCCTCTCGGCCCTGCTGGGGCCGGGTGAGGCGCCGCAAGGTGTCACCGGGGAGGGGTGGGAGGCGCTGCTGCGCACCGTCGCCGTGCTGGTGCACGAGGGCCAGATCCACCCCCTGGCGCACCCCCCGGCGCGGCCGCTCGCGGAAGGCGCGCGCACCGCCGCGCGGCGCTTCAACGCGGCGGTGTGCGGCGCGGCGCGGCATGGGCACGATCTGGGAGTCCTGGCCGCGCCGCTGATCGGCAGCGGGGTGGCGGCGGGGCCGCTGGAGCGGGTGGTGTACCGGGCGCTGCACGACGATCCCGATGCCGGGCCCGACGCCCTGGCGGACGCGGTGCTGCCGGAACTGGAGCGCAGCGGCCGCCCGCTGACCCGCCATGGGCGACCGATCGCGGACCCCGCCGAGCGCCGCGCCGAGCTGAGGGGCCGGCTGGACCTGCACGCCGCGCGGCGCCGGCCGGTGTGGCGGGCGCTGGGCGTTCTGTGACCGGAGGCGCGGCTCCCGGCACGCCGCCGGGGCGCGGCAGGCGGCCCCGCCCGCCGGCCGCGGCGCCGCGGACGAACGGACGGAGCCGCCCTCAGGCGCGTTTACCGATCACAGATCGGCGCAGGCGTAGGCGTTGATCTCGTTGCCCACGCTGATCTCGACGATCGTCGGCTTGTGCCAGGTCTTCATCGCGTATCTCCCTTTCGTTCCGGCGCGGTGGGATGTGGGTGACCGGGGGCGCACCGCGCCCTGCGGTCCCCCGGCCGTCACCAGTAAATCCCGTAAACTGTCCTTGTTCCATCCCACTTTAGTGCAAAGTTTGGAACGGTTCCATGAAACCGGCCTTGCGCATCAAGCCCTTGGTGCGGAATCCCCGGCGATTCAGAAACACGCCACGTTGGCGTCGGCCTGGGCGCGCTCGAAATCGGCGACGAGCTGCTTGGCCCAGGCGGCCTCGCGGAAGAAGCCGGCGCGCTGGCCGGTGACCTGCTGCATGGCCATCACCGTCTCCACCCGCTCGTACTGCTCGAAGGGCATGCGCGCGGCGATGGCGTCGATGCTGCACGAGCATTTCTGCAGCATCTCGGAGGTCTGGCCGTTGGCGGCCATGCAGGTGAAGACGTACTCGGCGCGGGCCGCGGTGGGGTAGTCGTTGGCCGCCGCCGGGCTGGCCGCGGGGATCGCCAACGGGCCGGCGAGGCCGGCCATCAGCACGGCCGTGGCAAGGGAGGCGGGGGTCATCATGGGCGGGGCTCCGTGCGGCTGTGCGCCTCCCGCTGCGGGGCGGCGAGGACCATGCTCTCGTCGGTCACCGGGGCGGCGCCATCGCCGCCGGGGGTCACGGCGCGGGCCGCGTACAGCGACCCGGGCACCGCGTCGGACAGGACGAAGCGGTATTCCTTGTGCTCGAACTGCGGAAAGCGCTCGATCAGCTCCACGGCGACGAAGGGGCGGATCACCACCTCGGTGGCCGGCGCCTCCGCGCCTTTCCAGCGGATCGTGGTCGGCGTCACCGTCGCCGACGCCGCGGCGAAGCCGTCGCGCAGGCGGTTGCGGAAGTACAGCTCCGACCCGCCGGTCAACCGCTTCATCTCCCGGGCGTCGCGCTCCAGGAACAGCATGATCAGGGGGTTGCCCCGGAACCGGCTCATCGGCTCGAAGGGAATGGCGTGGTCGCCGGTGAGGAAGTGGAAGCTGACGTCCTTGCGGTCCGCTCCGGCGTCGCCCTCGACCGTCATCTCCACGGTGTCGGTGAAGCCGGGCTCCAGCGAGCCGGCCTTCTCGAAGTCGTAGCGCAACGTCGTGCCGCCGCCGATGCCGCCCAGATGGTCGCTGTCGAACAGCAGCGCCTGGGCCGGCGTCAGCTCGAACGCCGCGGCCGGGGCGGGCGCCGCCATCCCCCACAGCGCCGTCAGGGCAAGCGCCGCCGCCAGCCCGCGGCCCACGCGTGTCCAGATCCGTCGGATCATGCGCATCATCCTCCCATGGTCCGTCTTCTTGCGGGTGCTTGGCAGTGTAACCGGCCGGCGCCGCCGCGCCGATCATAGACTTTCGTCCAACTGGACAACGGCAATAAATCCTGTGAGCATCGCCAATACTGCGCCGCACGGGATCTCGAGACACCTTGCAGGAACCAATGACCATGATCATGCCGCAGGCTCTCGCGGCCGGGCTCGCGCCGCGGAACGGCAGGAAGCCCATGGCGAAGACTTATCGAATTCGCATAAAGGACCTGGTGCTGATGTGCAGCATCGGAGTCTATGCACATGAGAAGGCGAAGCCGCAGCGGGTGCGCATCAACCTTGAGATGACCGTGCGCCAGAGCGTCACGCCGGTCGACGACGACATCGCCAACGTCGTCTCCTACGACACCATGATCGAGCGGATCAAGACGCTGGTCGCCGGCGGCCACATCAACCTGGTGGAGACGCTGGCCGACGCCGTCGCCGACATCTGCTTGGCCGACGGCCGGGTGGAGAGCGTCCGCCTGTCGGTGGAGAAGCTGGACGTGTTCCGCGAAACCGACGGCGTCGGCGTGGAGATCGAACGCTCCCAGGCCGAGACCTGACGGCCGGCGGCGCCATGGTGGACGCTCAGGCCGCCCCCTTCCGGGCTTCCGGCCCCGGCGCGGCCGCCCGCCCCTGGGTGGTCAAGATCGGCGGCAGCCTGTCGGCGGGCCCGCACGCCCTGCGCGACTGGCTGCGGGCGGTGGAGGCCGGTCGCCGCCGCACCATCGTGGTGCCGGGCGGCGGCCCCTTCGCCGATGCTGTGCGCAGCGCCCAGGCGGTGCTGGGCTTCGACGACTCCACGGCCCACCGGATGGCCCTGCTGGCCATGGAACAGTACGGGGCGGCGCTGTGCGCGCTGGCCCCCGGCTTCGTGCCGGCGGCGACCCCGGACGACATGACGCGGGCGCGGCGCGATGGGCGGGTGCCGGTGTGGGCGCCGGCGGCGGCCGTCCTGGCGGCTGCCGAGATCCCCCACCGCTGGGAGGTCACCTCCGACAGCCTTGCCGCCTGGCTGGCCGGGCGTCTCGACGCCGAGGCGTTGGTTCTGGTCAAGGCGGCGCCCCGCCCGGCCGAGGGGACGCCGCTGGCGGCGGCGGTGGCCGGGGGGCTGGTGGACCCGGCCTTTCCCCGCTTCGCCCCACCCGGCTGCGCGATCGCCTGCCTCGGTCCCGGCGACCAGGAGGCCTTGGCGGCGGCGCTGGCCGGCCAGCGTGCGCTGCCGGGACGGCTGGTGCCCCCGGCCGCCGGCGCGGAGCCGGCGGTGGGGGAGCCGGCGCCGTGGACGGTGGCGCCGTGGGAGATGGCATGATGACGGCGCGCCACTACCCCCGCCTCGCCTGGGCGGTCACCGGGTCGGGGCATTTCCTCAAGGAATGCTTGGCGCTGATGGCCGGGCAGCCGCCGCTCGACCTGTTCGTCAGCGCCGCCGCCGACGAGGTGGTGCGCATGTACCGCCGCCAGGGCGTGGCATGGCCGGGCAACACGCGGATCTACCGCGACCGCACGGCCAGCGCCGTTCCGGTGGGGCGGTTCTACTACGGGCAGTACCACACGCTGGTGGTGGCGCCGGCGACCTCCAACACCATCGCCAAGGCGGTCTGGGGGATCTCCGACACCCTGGTGACCAACGTGCTGGCCCAGGCCGGCAAGTGCCGGGTGCCGACCGTCGTCTTCGCCTGCGACACCGCGCCGGAGCTGGACACCGAGGCGCCGGACGGCATGGTCCGGGTCTACCCCCGGCGCATCGACCTGGACAACGTGGCGCGGCTGCGCGCCTTCGAGGCGATGACCGTGGTCGACAGCGTCGAGGGCCTCGCGGCGGCGCTGCGGGAGCGTGCGGAATGGCTGAACGCATCCTCTTCCTGACCGGCCACCTGGCCGAGCGGCGGCTGCGCCAGGTGCTCGACGCCATGGCCCCCGGCTTCGCCTGGGAGGTGCGCGACATCGGCGTCCAGGTGGCCGGGCTGATGACCGCCGATCTGGTGCGCCGCCGCCTCGCCGACCTCGGCGGGGCCACCCGGGTGATGGTGCCGGGGCGCTGCCGCGGCGACCTCGCCCCCCTGGCCGCGGCCTTCGGCGTGCCGTTCGAGCGCGGCCCGGACGAGCTGGCGGACCTGCCCGACCATTTCGGCCGCGCCCGCGTCGTGCTGGACGACACCGCCACCGCCGGGCCGCCGGCCCTGATCTTCGCCGAGATCGTCGAGGCGCCGGCCCTGGGCGTCGACGCCATCCTGGCCCGCGCCGCGGCGCTGGCCGCCGACGGCGCCGACGTGATCGACCTCGGTGGGCTGCCCGGCACGCCCTTCCCCCACCTGGAGGAGGCGGTGGCAGCGCTGCGCGCGGCCGGCCATCGGGTCAGCGTCGATTCCGGCGATCCGGCCGAGCTGCGCCGCGGCGCCGCCGCCGGGGCCTCGCACCTGCTGAGCCTGACCGGGGAGACCCTGGAGCTGGCCTGGGAAAGCGACGCCGTGCCGGTGCTGATCCCCGACCGGCCGGGCGACCTGGACAGCCTGGAGCGGGCGGCGCGCCGCCTGCTGGAGGCCGGGCGGCCGTTCTACGCCGACCCCATCCTCGACCCCATCGGCGGCGGCTTCACCGCATCCCTGGTGCGCTACCACGAGTTCCGCCGGCGCCTGCCCGAGGCGCCGCTGCTGATGGGGGTGGGCAACGTCACCGAGCTGACCGACGCCGACACCCCGGGGCTGAGCGCCCTGCTCATGGCGGTGGTGGCGGAGCTGGCGATCGGCGCCGTGCTGGTGGTCCAGGTCAGCCCCCACTGCCGCCACGCGGTGCGCGAGGCCGCCGCCGCGGGCCGGCTGATGCGCCGCGCCGTGGCCGCCGGGGTGCCACCGGCGCGCATGGACCCGGCGCTGCTGTGCCTGCGCGACCGCCGTCCCTTCGCCAGCACGCCCGCCGAGATCGCCGAGACCGCCGCCGGCGTGCGCGACCCGAACGTCCGCATCGAGGCCGCCGTGGACGGTGTCCACGTCTACAACCGCGACGGCCACCATGTCGGCCGCGACCCCTTCGCGCTGTGGCGCGCCCTCGCCGTCACCGACCCCGACCACGCCTTCTACCTCGGCGTCGAGATGGCACGGGCCCAGATCGCCGCCCAGCTCGGCAAGCGCTACGCCCAGGACCGCGAGCTCGCGTGGGGCGTCGCCACGGCGCCGCCGGCCGCCCGTTCCGCCACCTGCCCGCCCGCGGAGGACCGCACATGATCCGCGAGATCGTCGTCGTCACCCTGGACCCCGACGGCACCCCCCACGCCGCCCCCATGGGGCTGATCGCACCGCCGGGCGAGGCCCCGGTGCTGGCGCCTTTCCGCCCCTCGCGCACCCTGGACAACCTGATGGCGCGGCGCCAGGCGGTGCTGAACTACACCGACGACGCCCGGGTCTTCGCCGGCTGCGTGTGCGGGCGCCGGCGCTGGCCGACCCGGCCGGCGTCGCGGGTCGCCGGCGCCGTGCTCGAGGGCGCGCTGGCCCACGCCGAGGCGGAGGTGGCCGCGGTCGCCGACGACCCGGTGCGGCCGCGCTTCACCCTGCGCCTGGTCCACGAGGAGACCCACGCCCCGTTCCGCGGCCTCAACCGCGCCAAGGCGGCGGTGATCGAGGGGGCGGTGCTGGTGTCACGCCTGCACCTGCTGCCGGCGGAACGGATCGACCGGGAGATGGCCCATCTGGCGGTGGCGGTGGAGAAGACCGCGTCGCCGGACGAACGGGAAGCCTGGCAGTGGCTGGTCGACCACGTCGCCGCATGGCGCGCCGGGCGGGCCGCGTGATGCGCCTGCTGGCCAGCGTCAAGGACGCCGGGGAGGCGGCGCTGGCGGTCGCCGGCGGCGCCGACATCGTCGACCTGAAGAACCCCGCGGCGGGCGCGCTGGGCGCGCTGCCGGCCGCCGTGCTGCGGGCCTGCGTCGCCGCGGTCGGCGGGCGGCGACCGGTCAGCGCGACCATCGGCGACCGGCCGCTGGACGCCGGCGGGGTGCTGGCGGCGGTGGACGCCACCGCGGCGGCCGGCGTCGACCTCGTCAAGATCGGGGTGTTCGACTGGCAGGAGGGCGGCGACCTCGGCGCCTGCCTCGCCGCGCTGGCACCGCGGGCGGCGGCGGGGCTGCGCCTGGTGGCGGTGCTGTTCGCCGACCGCGCGGCCGATCCCGCCACCCTCGACCGGCTGGCGGCGGCCGGCTTCGCCGGCGCCATGCTGGACACGGCGGACAAGGCGGCGGGGCCGCTGACCCGCCACATGGACGCGGCGGCCCTGGCCCGCTTTGTGGCGCGGGGCCGCGCCCTGGGTCTGCTCACCGGTCTGGCGGGATCGCTCCGGCTGGCCGACATCGCCGGGCTGGCCGCCCTCCGGCCCGATTACCTGGGGTTCCGGGGCGCCCTGTGCGGCGACGGGCGCACCGGCGGCCTCGACCCGCTGCGGCTGGCGGCGGTGCGCGGCGCGGTCGCCGCGCATGGCGGCGGCAGCCCCGGCGATGGCGCCGGAGCCTTGTATGTACATCAGGCGCCGGCGGCGTTTCCGCTTTCCAGCCGGTAGCGCGACCCCGGGTAGAGCAGGCGTGCGGTGGTCACCTTGAGCGGACCGGACCACGTGGTGCGGCGGACCATCAGGCACGGCTCGGTCCGGGCGATGGCCAGCAGCTTGCATTCCCACGGCTGGGGCGACACCGCCTCGACCACCTGCTCGCTGTGGGTCAGCGGCGCCACCTCGGTCAGGTACGCGTTGGGGGTGCGGACCCGGAAGTCCTGGGCCATGTAGGCGGGCGCTGCGTCCGGGCTGACGAAACGGTCCTCGATCTGGATCGGCAGGTCGTTCTCGTAGTGGACGATGATGGTGTGGAACACCCCTTGGCCGATGGCGATGTCCAGCTGGTCGGCGACGTCCGGCAGGGCCCGCTCCTCGTGATGGAGGATGATCCGGGCGGCGTGGGTGTGGCCGCGCCGGGTGATCTCCTCGGCGATGTTGCGGATCTCCAGGAACGGCGAGCTGCCCTTCTGCGGGGCGACGAAGGAGCCCTTGCCCTTGATGCGGATGATCGCCCCTTCGGCCGCCAGCTCGCGCAGCGCCCGGTTGGCGGTCATCCGGCTGACGCCCAGCGTCGCGACGATCTCGTTCTCCGAGGGGATCTGGTGGTGGGCCGGCCACTCGCCGTTGGCGATCTGCTCGCGGATGCGGCGCTTCACCGATTCGTACAGCGGCGTGCCGCCGCCGGGCACGACCTCGTCGTCGACGCCGATGGGGCCAGTGGCGACACTTGTCATGACATGCACTCCATGGGCGGACGCACACGAGGGGCGTGGAGCACGCCCGGTGTCCTCGCGCGGCCGTCGTCAAACCTATGCCGCAACGCGCCTGAAAATCAATGTTCCAGAGGGATGCGACGCGATCACCCCCGGGGCGCCCGGCGGTGCGGGCGGCGGTGTTGCTGAAATTTCAGGCAATCTGAGGTTTGCAAATTTTTCTTGCATTCGCCGGTCGTCCTGCACATCCTCCATATACAAGTTGGTCAGGGGTTCCGACAATGGCCGTTTCCACCCACCGCCTCTTTGCCGACACCGCCCTGGTCGACGGGACCTGGTGCAGCGCCGTCGCCGTCACCCTGGACGGCACCGGCCGCGTCGCCGCGGTGGAGACCGGCGCGACGCCGCGGGCGGGGGACGAGCGGGCCGCCGGTCCGCTGGTCGCTGCGCTGCCGAACCTGCACTCCCACGCCCTGCAGCGCGCCATGGCCGGGCTGGCCGAGGTGGCCGGGGCCGGCCAGGACAGCTTCTGGACCTGGCGCGACCTGATGTACCGGCTGAACGCGACGGCGACGCCGGAGGATCTGGAGGCGGTCGCCACCAAGCTCTACATCGAGATGCTCAAGGGCGGGTTCGGGCGGGTGGCGGAGTTCCACTACCTGCACCACGGGTCCGACGGCGCCCCCTACGGCGACCGCGCCGAGATGGCCCGGCGCCTGATCGCCGCCGCCGCCACCGCCGGCATCGGCCTGACCCTGCTGCCGGTGTTCTACGCCCACGCCGATTTCGGCGGCGCCCCGCCCACCGCCGGGCAGGCCCGCTTCCTCCACGGCGTCGACGGCTTCCTGGGGCTGCTGGCGGCGCTGGAGCCGGCCTGCCGCGCTCACGGCGCGACCCTGGGCCTCGCCATCCACTCCCTGCGCGCCGCCACGCCGGAGGAGATGACCGCCATCCTCGCCGGCGAGCGGACCGGCGGGCCGGTGCACATCCACGTCGCCGAGCAGCAGCGCGAGGTCGACGCCTGCGTCGCCTGGTCGGGCCGGCGCCCGGTCGACTGGCTGCTGGAGCACATGCCGGTGGACGCGCGCTGGTGCACCGTCCACGCCACCCACATGACCGAGACCGAGACGGCGGGCCTCGCCCGCTCCGGCGCCGTCGCCGGGCTGTGCCCGCACACCGAGGCGAACCTGGGCGACGGGCTGTTCCCGGCGGTCGACTACCAGAGCGCCGGCGGCGCCTACGGCATCGGCACCGACAGCCACGTCTGCACCGACGCCGCGGCCGAGCTGCGCCTGCTGGAATACGGCCAGCGCCTGCGCGACCGTGCCCGCAACCGGCTGGCCGCGGCGCCCGGCGCCTCGGTCGGGCGCACCCTGTTCGACGCCGCCCTGGCCGGCGGGGCGCGCGCCTGCGGTGTCCCGGCGCCGGGCCTGCGGGTCGGCGCACCGGCCGACCTGGTGGTGCTCGACGCCAACAACCCCTACCTCGCCGCTGCCGCCGGCGACGCCGTTCTCGACCGCTGGATCTTCGCGCTGGGCGAGGGCGCGGTGCGCGACGTGATGGTGGGCGGGCGCTGGGTGGTGCGCGAGCGCCGCCACGCCGCCGACGCCACAGTCGACGCCGCCTTCCTCCACGCGCTGCGCCGGCTGACCGCCGCCTAGACCCTTTCCGACCCCCTCCTCCACCCCTGGCCACACCCCAAGGAGCCCCCATGCGCATCCGTCACCTGACCTCCGTCCTGGCCACGGCCGGGCTGGCGCTCGCCCTCAGCGCCGGCACCGCGCAGGCCTCGTACTGCGGCGACGGCAAGACCGTCACCTTCGCCGGCATCGACTGGGAGAGCGGCGCCTTCGTCACCGAGGTGATCAAGACCATCCTGGCCGAGGGCTACGGCTGCGCGGTCAACGACATCCCCGGCAATTCGGTGATGCTGGAGCAGGCCACCGCCAACAACGACGTGCAGATCTTCGCCGAGGAGTGGCTGGGCCGCTCCGACGTGTGGAACAACGCGGTGGCCGCGGGCTCGGTGACGGCGGTCGGCAAGACCTTCGTCGGCGCCAGCGAGGGCTGGTATGTGCCCGCCTACGTGGTCAAGGGCGACGCCGAGCGCGGCGTGGCGCCGATGGCGCCCGACCTGAAGAGCGTCGAGCAGCTCTCGGAGCCCGCGCTGGTGAAGCTGTTCACCGATCCCGAGGAGCCGTCCAAGGGCCGTTTCCTCAACTGCCCCTCGGGCTGGACCTGCGAGGGCGTGAACACCGCCAAGCTGGCCGCCTACAAGCTCGACGACGACTACGTCAACTTCCGCCCCGGCACCGGCACGGCGCTGGACGCCGCCATCAGCGCCGCCTATCTGCGGCGCGAGCCGATCCTCTTCTACTACTGGTCGCCGACCGCCATCATGGGCCGCCACGACCTGATCAAGCTGGAGGAGCCGGCCTACGACGAGGCCTGCTGGACCGAGCTGACCAGCGCCTACGGCAAGCGCGAGCGCGGCTGCGCCTTCCCCAGCGTCGACGTGGCGTACGGCCTGAACGCCGATTTCGCCAAGGCGGCGCCGGAGATCGTCGCGATGCTGGAGAAGGCCACCTTCCCGCTGGACGAGCTGAACAGGAGCCTCGCCTACATGGTCGACAAGCAGGTCGACGCCGCCGCCGCGGCCCGGCACTTCCTGCAGACCAAGGGCGACGTCTGGGGGGCCTGGGTCCCGGCCGACGTCAAGGAGAAGGTCGCCGCCGGCGTGCGGTGATCCCTCCGGTGGGACGGGCCGCGCCCCGTCCCACCACCCGCACCCGAGCGGCGAGCGCCCCTGATCCGGTGAGCGAAGGACCTCCGCGATGTTCCCCGATGCCTGGCACGTTTCCATCCGCGAACCGATCAACGCGTTCGTGCGCTTCCTCGTCGTGGAGTACGGCTTCGTCTTCAAGGCGCTGTCCCACGGAATCCTGCAGGCGATCCTCGCCATCGAGTGGGTGCTGCGCGGTCTGCCCTGGTGGGTGATCGTTCTGGTGTTCGCCGGGCTCGCCTGGCAGGCGACGCGGCGGCTGCCGCTCACCGTGGCGGTGGTGGTGCTGCTGCTTCTGGTCGGCGTGCTGGGGCTGTGGGACCTCACCATGCAGACCCTGGCGCTGATGCTGATGGCGGCGCTGGTGTCGGTGGCGATCGGCGTGCCCATGGGCATCTGGCTGGCCAAGAGCGACGTGGCGCGCAACGTCACCCTGCCGGTGCTGGACGTCATGCAGACCATGCCCAGCTTCGTCTACCTGATCCCGGCGATCATGCTGTTCGGCCTGGGCAAGGTGCCGGCGGTGCTGGCCACCATCATCTACGCCGTGCCGCCGCTGATCCGCCTCACCGACCTCGGCATCCGCCAGGTCGACCGCGAGGTGGTGGAGGCGGCCCGGGCGTTCGGCGGCGGCAAGGCGCAGATCCTGTTCGGGATCGAGCTGCCGCTGGCCACCCCCACCATCATGGCGGGCCTGAACCAGACCATCATGATGGCGCTGTCCATGGTCGTCGTCGCCTCGATGATCGGCGCGCGCGGGCTGGGCGAGCAGGTGCTGAACGGCATCCAGACGCTGGACGTCGGCAAGGGGCTGGAGGCCGGGCTCGGCATCACCATCCTGGCCATCGTCCTCGACCGCGTCACCCAGGGCTTCGGCCGCGCCCGCAACACGGAGCAGGGCCATGGCTGACATCGAGATCCGCAACGTCTACAAGATCTTCGGCAACCACGCCGAGCGCGCCCTGGCGATGGCCCGCGACGGCGCCGACAAGGACGCCGTGCTGGCCGAGACCGGGTGCAGCGTCGGCCTCAACGACGTCAGCCTGGACATCGGCCGCGGCCGGGTCTTCGTCATCATGGGGCTGTCGGGATCGGGCAAGTCGACCCTGGTGCGCCACATCAACCGGCTGATCGAGCCGACCAGCGGCGCCCTGCGCTTCGACGGGCGCGACATCCTCGGCCTCGACGAGAAGGCGCTGCGCGACTTCCGCATGCACCGCGTCAGCATGGTGTTCCAGAGCTTCGGCCTGATGCCCCATTGGACGGTGCTGCAGAACGTGGTCTACGGCCAGCGGGTGCGCGGCGTGTCCAAGCGCGACGCCCGGCCCATCGGCATGCGCTGGATCGAGACGGTGGGGCTGGCCGGCTACGAGGACAAGCTTCCCCACCAGCTCTCCGGCGGCATGAAGCAGCGCGTCGGGCTGGCCCGGGCGCTGGCCGCCGACACCGACGTGATCCTGATGGACGAGGCCTTCAGCGCGCTCGACCCGCTGATCCGCGGCGACATGCAGGACCAGCTTCTGGAGCTGCAGCGCGATCTGCAGAAGACCATCGTCTTCATCACCCACGACCTCGACGAGGCGCTGCGCATCGGCTCGGAGATCGCCATCCTCAAGGACGGCCGCGTCGTCCAGGTCGGCGCCCCCGCCGACATCCTGGACAACCCCGCCAACGACTACGTCGCCCGCTTCGTCAGCCGGCGCAAGAAGGAGGATCCGCTGCATGGTTGACACCGTGTGGCTCGACGAGAGGACGGACTGGCGCGCCCTCGCCGCGGTCGCCGACGGGGCCGCCCTGGCACTCGCCCCCGCGGCGCGCCGGCGCATCGCCGACGGCAGCGCCCTGGTGGCCGCCCTGGTGGCGCGCCAGACCCGCGGCTACGGCATCAACACCGGCGTCGGCGCGCTGTGCGACGTGGTGATCGACGTCGAACGCCAGCAGGCGCTGTCGCGCAACATCCTGATGAGCCACGCCTGTGGGGTCGGCACCCCGCTCGGTGCCGTGGAGACCCGGGCCATCATGGCGGCCCAGGTCGCCAACTTCTCCCATGGCCGCTCCGGCGTGCGGCCGGAGCTGGTGGACGCCCTGCTGGGGCTGCTGGCGGCCGGCATCCTGCCGCTGCTGCCGGCGCGCGGCTCCGTCGGCTACCTCACCCACGGCTCGGCCATCGGCCTGGTGCTGATCGGCGAGGGCGTGGCGCTCCATCACGGCCAGCCGATCACCGGCGCCGCCCCGATGGCCCGCATCGGCCGTCCCCCCCTGGTGCTGGGCGCCAAGGAGGGGTTGAGCATGGTGAACGGCACGCCGTGCGCCACCGGGCTCGCCTGCGTCGCGCTGGCGCGGATGGAGCGGCTGCTCGACTGGGCCGACGCGGTGGCGGCCATGACCTATGAGAACCTGGGCTGCCAGGCGGACGCCTTCGCCGCGCACGCGCTGGCGCTGCGCCGCTCCGCCGGGCTGCAGACGGTGGGGGCGCGGCTGCGCGCCTGCCTGGAGGGCAGCGCCATGCTGGCGGTGCGCGCCGGCAGCCGCACCCAGGACCCGCTCAGCCTGCGCGCCATCCCCCATGTCCATGGCGCCGCCCGCGACCTGCACGCCCAGGCCGGCGCCACGGTGGACCAGGAGCTGGCGAGCGTCACCGACAACCCCGCGGTCGGCGGCACCCCCGACGCCCCCGAGGTGTGGTCCGAGGCCCACGCCGTGGCGGCGTCGCTCGGCCTGGCGATGGACGGGCTCGCCATCGCCGCGGCCCAGCTCGCCGCCCTGTCGGAGCGGCGCATCGACCGCCTGGTCAGCCCCCTGGTCAGCGGCCTGCCGGCCTTCCTGGCGACCGGCGGCGGCGTCACCAGCGGCTACATGATCCCGCAGTACACGGCGGTCGCCCTGGTCGGCGAGTGCCGGCGCCTGGCCGCCCCGGCCAGCCTCGACGGCGGCATCACCTCGGCGCAGCAGGAGGACATCCTGACCCACGCCACGCCGGCGGCCCTGAAGCTGCTGGCCATCCTCGACAACCTCCAGCAGGTGCTGGCGATCGAGGCGCTGGCCGCGGCCCAGGCCTACGACCTGCAGCCGGACCCGCGGGCGCGGGCGGCGGGGACCGACGCCCTCTACCGCTTCGTGCGCGCCCGGGTGCCGGCCTACGCCGACGACCGGCCGATGAGCGGCGACCTCGCGGCGATGGCGGAAGCCCTGCGCCTGGTGCCGCCGGCGCCGCACCCCCTCGACACGGAACGGGTGGCCTGATGACGACGCTGCTGACCAACGCCCGCCTGGCGACCCTGGACCCGGCGCTGCCGGGCCTCGGTGTCGTCGAGGACGGCGCCCTGCTGCTGGACGGCGACCGCATCGCCGCCGCCGGTCCCGCCGCGGCGGTGGCCGAGGCCGTGGCGGCCGCCGGCGGCGCCGGCGAGACGGTGGACCTCGGCGGGCGCTGGGTGACCCCGGGGCTGGTGGACTGCCACACCCACCTGGTGCACGGCGGCAACCGCACCAACGAGTTCGAGATGCGCCTGAACGGCGCCTCCTACGCGGAGATCGCCAAGGCGGGCGGCGGCATCAACGCCACCCTGGAGGCGACCCGGGCGCTCTCGGTGGAGGCCCTGGTGGACCAGGCGCTGCCGCGCCTCGACGCCCTGCTGGCCGAGGGGGTGTCGACGGTGGAGGTGAAGTCCGGTTACGGCCTCGACGTGGAGAGCGAGAGCCGCATGCTGGAGGCGGCGCGGCGGCTGGCGGAGCTGCGCCCGGTGCGCATCGCCACCACCTGGCTGGCCGCCCATTCCACCCCGGCCGCCTACCAGGGGCGCAACGCCGCCTACATCGCCGAGGTGGTCATCCCCGGTCTCGACGCCGCCCACGGGCGCGGGCTGGTCGACGCGGTCGACGGCTTCTGCGAGGGCATCGCCTTCTCGGCCGAGGAGATGGAGCGCGTGTTCGCCCACGCCCGCCGCCTCGGCCTGCCGGTCAAGCTGCACGCCGAGCAGCTCTCCCACCAGGGCGGCGCCCGGCTGGCCGCCGCCTTCGGCGCGCTGTCGGCCGACCATCTGGAGCATTGCGACGCCGAGGACGCGGCCGCCATGGCCGCGGCCGGCACCGTCGCCGTGCTGCTGCCCGGCGCCTTCTACTTCCTGCGCGAGACCCGGCTGCCGCCGGTGGCGGCGTTCCGGGCCGCCGGCACGCGGATGGCGCTGGCCACCGACTGCAACCCCGGCACCTCGCCGCTGACCTCGTTGCTGCTGACCATGAACATGGGCGCCACCCTGTTCCGCCTGACGGTGGAGGAGTGCGTGGCCGGGGTGACGCGCGAGGCCGCCCGGGCGCTGGGCATCCTGGCCGAGACCGGCACGCTGGAGGCCGGCAAGGCCGCCGACCTCGCCGTGTGGGACATCGGCCGCCCCGCCGAGCTGGTCGGCCGGATCGGCTTCAACCCGTTGCACGCCCGTTACTTCCGCGGCCAGAGGATCGCCCGATGAGCTCCGCCCCGATGCCCCCCGTCGAGGTCCGCCGGGGGGACTCCCCCCTCATCCTCGCCTTCCCCCACACCGGCACCGAGCTGCCGGCGGCGGTGGCCGACGCGCTGAACGAGGAGGGAATGCGGCTGCGCGACACGGACTGGCATGTCCACCGCCTCTACGACGGGCTGGTGCCGCAGGCCACCATGGTGCGCGCCACCTTCCACCGCTGCGTGGTCGACGCCAACCGCGACCCCTCGGGCGCCAGCCTCTACCCCGGCCAGAACACCACCGGGCTGGTGCCGACCATCGACTTCGACGGCCAGCCCATCTGGAAGGAGGGGCGGGAGCCGGACGCGGCGGCGATCGCCGGGCGCCGCGACGCCTTCCACGCCCCCTACCACGCCGCCCTGTGGGCGGAGGTGGAGCGGGTGCGGGCGCGCCACGGGGTGGCGGTGGTCTACGACTGCCACTCCATCCGCTCCCGCGTGCCCTTCCTGTTCGAGGGCACGCTGCCCGACTTCAACATCGGCACCGACAACGGGCGCACCTGCGATCCCCGGCTGGAGGCCCATGTGGGGGCCACCTGCGCCGCCGCCGCGGGCTACACCAGCGTGGTCAACGGCCGCTTTCGCGGCGGCTGGACCACCCGCCACCTCGGCCGGCCGCAGGACGGCGTGCACGCCATCCAGATGGAGCTGGCGCAGTCCGCCTACCTCACCACCGAGGAGCCGCCCTTCGCCTACGACGCCGCCAAGGCGGAGCGCCTGCGCGCCGTGCTGGGCGCCATCCTGACCGGCCTCGTCGCCCTCGCCCCGACCCTTGCCCCGACGCTCGCCCCGACGCTCGCCCCGACGCTCACCCCGACGCTCACCCCGACGCTCAAAGGACACGACCAATGACCAACCCGCGGCACAACGCGCGCACGATCCGGGCGCCGCGCGGCACGACCCTGACCGCCAAGAGCTGGCTGACCGAGGCCCCCTTGCGCATGCTGATGAACAACCTGGACCCCGAGGTGGCGGAGAACCCGCACGAGCTGGTGGTCTACGGCGGCATCGGCCGGGCGGCACGCACCTGGGCCGATTTCGACGCCATCGTCGCCAGCCTGCGCGCCCTGGAGGCCGACGAGACGCTGCTGGTGCAGTCGGGCAAGCCGGTCGGCGTGTTCCGCACCCATCCCGGCGCCCCGCGGGTGCTGATCGCCAACTCCAACCTGGTGCCCCACTGGGCGACCTGGGACCATTTCAACGAGCTGGACCGCCGCGGCCTGGCCATGTACGGCCAGATGACCGCGGGCTCGTGGATCTACATCGGCACCCAGGGCATCGTCCAGGGCACCTACGAGACCTTCGTGGAGGCCGGGCGCCAGCACCACGGCGGCTCGCTGACGGGCAAGTGGCTGCTGACCGCGGGGCTGGGCGGCATGGGCGGGGCCCAGCCGCTGGCCGCGGTGATGGCCGGGGCCAGCTGCCTGGCCGTGGAGTGCAACCCGGACTCCATCGATTTCCGCCTGCGCACCCGCTACGTCGACGAGAAGGCCGCGACGCTGGACGAGGCGCTGGCGATGATCGAGCGCTGGACCGCCGCCGGCGAGGCCAAGTCGGTGGCGCTGCTGGGCAACGCCGCCGAGGTGCTGCCGGAGCTGGTGCGCCGCGGCGTGCGCCCCGACCTGCTGACCGACCAGACCTCGGCCCACGACCCGGTCAACGGCTACCTGCCGATCGGCTGGACCATGGGGCAGTGGAAGGCCGCCCGCGAGAGCGAGCCGAAGGCGGTGGAGCGCGCCGCGCGCGCCTCCATGCGTGTCCATGTGGAGGCGATGCTGGCCTTCCACGCCGCCGGGGTGCCCACCTTCGACTACGGCAACAACATCCGGCAGGTCGCCAAGGACGAGGGGCTGGCCGACGCCTTCGCCTTCCCCGGTTTCGTCCCCGCCTACATCCGCCCGCTGTTCTGCCGCGGCATCGGCCCGTTCCGCTGGGCCGCCCTGTCGGGGGATCCCGCCGACATCGCCAAGACCGACGCCAAGGTGAAGGAGCTGCTGCCCGACAACGCCCACCTGCACCGCTGGCTGGACATGGCGCGCGACCGCATCGCCTTCCAGGGCCTGCCGGCGCGCATCTGCTGGGTCGGGCTGGGCGACCGCCACCGCCTGGGCCTCGCCTTCAACGCGATGGTGCGCACGGGCGAGCTTTCGGCCCCCATCGTGATCGGCCGCGACCACCTGGATTCCGGCTCGGTCGCCTCGCCCAACCGCGAGACCGAGGCGATGCGCGACGGCTCCGACGCGGTGTCGGACTGGCCGCTGCTCAACGCCCTGCTGAACACCGCGTCGGGGGCCACCTGGGTGTCGCTGCACCACGGCGGCGGGGTGGGCATGGGCTTCTCCCAGCACTCCGGCATGGTGATCTGCTGCGACGGCACGGCCGAGGCCGACGAGCGCATCGCCCGCGTGCTGTGGAACGACCCGGCGACCGGCGTCATGCGCCACGCCGACGCCGGCTACGACATCGCGCTGGACTGCGCGCGCGAGCACGGGCTGAATCTGCCCGGCATCCTCGGCGCCTGACCGGCCGCCGCTTGTAAAGGGGACGCGACATGCGGATGCTGCGGGCCGGCGACCACCGGCGCATGCCGTGGAAGAACGGCGGCGGGGAAACGACGGAGATCGCCGTCGTGCCCGAGGGCGCCGGCCTCGACGCCTTCGCCTGGCGGGTCAGCATGGCCCGGGTGGCGGAGGACGGCCCGTTCTCGGTCTTCCCCGGGATCGACCGCACCCTGTCGCTGGTCGAGGGCGCGGCCATGGAGCTGACGGTGGCGGGGCAGGGAGTGCGGGTGCTGACGCCGGACAGCCCGCCCTTCCCGTTCCCCGCCGACGCCACCACCACGGCCCGCCTGCCCGGCGGGCCGATCCTCGACCTCAACGTGATGACCCGGCGCGGCGGGCACCGCCACACCGTCCGCCGGGAGACGCTTGGAGGACAAGCAACCTTTACAGGGGCGGGTGTCGCCACCCTGCTGCTGCTGCTCGGCCCCTGCCGGGTGGCCGGAGATGACGGCGCGGCGGTGGCGGCGGAGCGCTTCGACGCGGCGCTGCTGGCGCCGGGCGAGGCCTGCACCGTCACCGCCGGCGAGGGGGCGGCGGGCCTGTTCGTGATCGACGTCGACGCGGACGGGAGGGGCGGGCAGGGTGATCGCATCTGAGTTCCCCCCTCCCCAGGGGGGAGAGGGCCGATGAAGCCGAATCGGGCGACCGTAGACAGGCGGGTGGTCAGCGGGAGCGGCGGCCGAGTCCTTCCGAGACGAGGGCGGTCACCAGCGCGTTCAGGCTGACGCCCTCCTCCCTGGCCCGTTCCGCCAGCCGGCGGTGGAGCGACCGCGGCACACGCTGTTGCCATTTGCCGCTGTAGTCCTCCTCCGATGCGACCGACGGAAGGGGGATGGGACGGCCCGCCTCCCTCATGGCGGCGATCCATCCCGCCATGGCGTCCCTGCCGTTGGCGATCGCGTCGTCCACCGTCTCTCCGTCGGACATGCAGCCGGGAAGATCGGGAAACTCGATCAGGAACCCGCCGCCATCCTCGTCACTCAAGGGGCGGACCGTGAAGGGATAGTCCACGTTTGTCATGCGCGGCTCCCCCGGCGGGCCTCGTTCACGGTGTCCACCAAACGAATGAACGATCGGACGTAGATCGGCTTGATCGGTCGGTGGGCGGGCACCGAGATCGCCTCGACCACGGTTGGATGCTCGAAGATCACGTGACTGCCACCTGGCTTTCGCACATTGATGCCATGGGACGATGCGACGCTTTCAAGATCCTCGATCCGCCAATCCCGCGGATTGGCGCGCATCTTCTCGAGCGTTTTCGCCGCCTTGGCCATGGGCCAGATGATACTGCCTGCGGTATCATCCTGGCAAGCGCGACACGGGCGCCGCAATCGCGCGGGAGGGGCCCGGCCGCACGGGCGCCTGACGCCGTCCGCCGGCCCCGCTCACCCCAATAGCCGCGCCACCGCCACGGCGGGGGCGCAGCGGGCGGCGGCGTCGGCCTGGTCCGGGCCGGCCTCCAGGGCGGCGGCGACGTCGACGAAGGGCCGCTCCAGGCGGCGGGCCAGCTCGGCGGCGAGCGCCCGGCCGGCGCCGGCCCCCACCACCGGGGCGTTCTCGTCGAGGGCGTGGGCGGAGAGGACGAGGTGGGCGGCCTCGGCCAGGGTGGCCATCTGGCGCTCGGCCAGGGCGGCGGCGAGGCGGCGCCAGGCGGCGGGCTCCGCCTCCTCCAGGTCGACGCCGATGCAGCGGCCGAGACGGCGGGCGCTGGCCGCCACCGTCTTCGGCCCGCCATCGGCGGCGGGGTGCTGGTCGGCGCTCTCGTCCAGACGGCCGAGCACCCGGTGGACGTCGGCGGTGGTGGCGAAATGCTCCGCCATCACCGGCACGCGGGCGCCGCGCCAGGGCAGGGCGGCGGCCAGCGCCATGACCGGGGTGCGGGTCAGGCCGGTGTAGACCAGCTCCCCCGCCACCAGCCGGTCGCGGTCGCCGCGCCCGGCCGCCGCGACCCGCCCGCCGGCCACCGGCACGAGGTCGCTGGTGGTGCTGCCGATGTCGACCACCAGGGCCGCGGGATGGCGGCGGGCCACCACCGCGGCGGTCGCCAGCCAGTTGGCCGAGGCCACCGACAGCGCCGCCCCGGCGGCGGCCTCGGCGGGCAGGAAGCCGTCCTCGCCGGCCCAGAACACCACCTCGCCGGGCAGGCGGGCGGCGGCCGCGGCGACCAGGGCCGCCACCCCGCGGGCGCGGTCGGGGAAGAGATCCACCAGCTCCCCCGTCATGGTGACGGCGTGGCGCGATGCGGGCGGCACCGCCGCCAGCACGGCGGCGAACGCGGCGTCGAGCCGGTCCAGCCCCTGCCACAGCGGGCAGGCCTCCTGGCGCACCGCGCCCAGCCGCCCGTCGCCGTCGATCCAGGCGGCCTTGAGGTGGGCGCCGCCGAGATCCCAGCCGACGATGGCGGACCGGGGCGGCGTCATGGCCGGACCTCCACCCCCGCCCCGGGGACCGGCGGCGGCAGGTCGGGCAGCGAGTCGTGGTCCGCCATGTCGAGGGCCAGGGCGGCGGGGTTGCGGCCCAGCGCGGCGCCGAGGCCCACATAGGAGGTGGTGACCCGCGGGTTGATCTCGACCACCACCGGGCCGGCGTCGGCGAGGATCACGTCGACGCCGACATGCCCCCACAGGCCCGGGAACGCCGCGGCCACGGCCGCCGCCAGCGGCGCCAGTTCGGCGGCGCGGTGGTTGAGGGCGCCGACGGCGCTGCCGTGGTAGCGCACGGTGCCGTCGGCGGCCACCGCCAGGATCTGCCGGTTGACCGACAGCAGCCGCGCCCGGCCGCCGCGGCACAGCAGCGACAGGCTTGCCGGCACCCCGGGCACGAAGGGCTGCACCACCATGCCCGGGGCCGGCCCGGCGTCCCGCCACGCCGCCAGCGCCGCGGCGTCGCGCAGCAGGCGCACACCCTCCGCCCCGGCGCCGTCGTCGGGCTTGACGATCCAGCCATGGGCGGAGGGCGGCGTGGCGTCGGGCGGGTGGGCCGCCACGGCCGCGACCTTGGCGGCGCGCAGGCGCTCGGCGGTGGCTCGCTTGCTGGCGGCGACCGCCACCGTGCCGGGGGCGCTGCCGAGCAGGACGCGGCCGCTGGCGAGCACGAGCCGCGACAGCCGTTCCAGCAGCCCGTCGCTCTCCGGCGCCAGGGGCCACACCGCGTCGTGCCCGGCCATGGCCGCGGCCCACGCCGCCCAGGGGCCGCCCGGCACCGCCCCGTCGATCCAGAGCACGCCGCCGCCGCCGTCGCGGGGTGGCAGGGCGCGGTCGCGCGCCACCGTCGCTTGCACCCCCTCCACGCCCGTGAGATCGTCGGCCAGGGCGCCGGCCATCAGCTCGCCCTCGCGCCGGAGGTCGGCGAACGGCCCCTCGGCGATGCGGCCGCCGAGGCCGCCACCCGTCACGTACTCGCACACCAGGATGCGCCGCATCATGGACTCCGCTGACATGGCCCCCACCGCCTTGGACCCGATCCCCGTCATCGACCTGCTGGGCGGCGTGGTGGTGCACGCCCGCCGCGGCGAGCGCGACCGCTACCGCCCGATCCGCTCCGGCCTGTGCGCCGGCAGCGGCCCGCAGGAGGTGGTGGCCGCCCTGCTCGCCCTGCACCCCTTCCGCACCCTCTACATCGCCGACCTCGACGCCATCGCGGGGCGTGGCGGCGACAGCGCCGCCATCGCCGGGTTGGCGGTGCGCTTTCCCGATCTCGCCCTGTGGGTCGACGCCGGGACCGCCACCGCGGCGGCGGTGCGCGCGGTCCTCGACCACGGCGCCGCGGTGGCGGTGGTCGGCAGCGAAAGCCTGGGCGATGCCGCCGCGCTGGCGGCGATCCGTGCCGCCGTGCCCGACGACCGGCTGGCCTTGTCCCTCGACCACCGCGGCGACGCCTTCGTCGGGCCGGCCGGTCTCGACGCCACGCCGGCGGCCTGGCCGACACGGATCGTCGCCATGACCCTGGCCCGGGTCGGCAGCGGCGCCGGCCCCGATCTCGCCCGGCTCGCCGCCATCCATGCCCGCGCCGGCGGTCGGGCGGTGTACGCCGCCGGCGGCGTCGCCGGGCCGGAGGACCTGGAGCGCCTCGCCGCCGCCGGGGCCGCCGGGGTGCTGCTGGCCAGCGCCCTGCATGACGGCCGGATCGGCGCCGCCGACCTCGCCCGGTTCGTGCCGCGCGTCGCCGCGGGGCGCGGGTGAGGCAACCGGTTCCGGGGCACGACGGCCGGCGGTGGCCGGCAACCCTCCAAAAAAGACGGCCGGCTTTCGCCGGCAACCCTCCAAAAAAGACGGCCGGCTTTCGCCGGCAACCCTCCAAAAAAAGACGGCCGGCTTTCGCCGGCCGAGCGGAGGAAGTACGGTTTGGAACACTAACCGTCGCACAAACCGGTGACGGACCCGTGCCTGGCCCGGCCGGTCATGCCCTTAGTGGCCGGCTTCCGGGTGCCGGCCGAGAACGTAGTTCAGCAAACGCTTCCCGAGGCTTTCCTTGGACGGACTTTTGATGTTCTGCTGTGCCTGGGACTCGCCGCGGGACTTTCAAGCGGGAGCGGCCTCCGCGGCGGCGAACGGATGGGACACGCTGCCCATGGTGTCCAGCATGCCGCGGGCCGTCGGCTCGCCGGTGACGGCGCGCTGGATCGACAGCTTGGTGGCCTCGTAGTTGTACTGCTGGATCTTGGCGTCGTCGGCCGCTTCCCAGTGGATGAACACGCCGACGCAGATGAAGATGTTGTCGGCCTCCTCGACCGGGATCACCCCCTCCTTGACCGAGTCGGCGACCGCCATGGCGACGCCGCGCTGGGCCGGGCCGAACATCTGGACGGCCTGGCGGGCGTCCTTGATGGTGACCTTGTTGAACATGACCGTCGGCGGCTTGCACATCAGATTCGGACCGATCACGGCGAGCAGCGCGGTGAAGCCGTCCTTGTTGTTGGTCAGGCTGGTGGCGAAGGCCGTCTCGGCGGCGCTGCCGCGCGGGCCCAGGATCAGGTCGATGTGCGCGACCTCGTTGCCGTCGCCCACCAGGGCCTCGCCAATCACCATGTTGGTGATCTTTGCCATAGGAATCCTCCCGTGTTCACGTTGGTGCTCGTCACCCGCCGGTCCCCGCACGCTCCGGGCGCACCCGGCGGGGCACCGCCGACGGCAAGTCAGAGGTGGTCTCTTGAAATAGTGTCCTGGGCCGGTCTGCGAAATTGCTTCGCTACCCCAGTAATCGACAGGTCGAACTCTACCCCATGTCTCCGGCGCGATGTAATTGGACTAAAGTCCAAAATCGCGTTTTTTGCCGCCGGCGAGGACGCTTACGATGCGGTGGACCAGCAGGCTGGCGACGGTGAGGTCGGCGCTGGTTCCGGGATTGAGGCCGTCGCGGCGCAGCGCCGCATCGAAGCGGCGCAGGGGCGCCTGGGCGGTCCGCGGATCGCCGCCGGCCTGGCTCACCGCGGCGTCGATGGCGGCGGCCTCGGCGCGCACGGCGGCGGCCGCCGCGGCGCCGTGCTTGCGGGCGAGGTGGCTGTCGGGGGCGCTGGCCAGGAAGGCGAGGTGGACGGCGGTGACCGCCCATTCCCAGGGGACGCCGGCGGCCAGCGCGGCGGCGAGGCGGCCGGCGCCCAGCCCGAACACCTCGGCAAAGTCCTCGGCGTACTGCCGGGCGACGCGGTCGCGCGGCGCCGCGGCGGCCATCGCCTCGCGCAGCGTCACCGTGGGCGGGGCATGGACGTCGTGCTCGGGCGCGCTGCCCAGGCCCGCGGGGGCGGCCAGGGCGATCGCGCGGAAGGCGTCGGCCGCGTCCTCCACGGTGAGGCCGGCGAGCACCGCACCGACGCGGCGGCGCAGGGCGAGGGCGACGCCGTCGGGCGGGGCGCCGGGCGACCGGCCCAGGGGGACGGCCGCCTCCACCAGGGGTGCGGCCAGAAGGACGATGCCGAGGTTGGTGTTGTGGCCGACCGCGGCGCGGGTGGCCTGGACGGCGCGCAGCACCCGTCCCCCCACCCCGGGCGGCCCGGCGGCCAGGGCCGGCGCCGCGACCGCGGCGCTGGTGGCGAAATCGCCGCGCAGGGCGTCGAGTCCGGGGGCGTGGGCGTGGACGTTGCCGGGCTTCAGCGCCGCCAGCTCGTCGAGGCAGGCGTCCCGCACCGCGTCCTCCAGCCAGGCCGGCGCCGCGCCGGGCGCGTCAGCCGGGGCCGCCATGGACGCGCCCCAGGACGTGGTCGGCGACCGCCGCGGCGATGTCGACCGACGCCACCCCCTGCAGGCCCTGCCACGCCGGCATGCTGTTGACCTCCAGCACCCACAGGCGGCCGGCGCCGTCGCGGATCAGGTCGACGCCGGCGATGGCGGCGCCCACCGCCGTGGCGGCGGCCTCCGCCATCGCCTCGAGGTCGCGGTCGCCGTGCACCGCCTCGCAGCGCGCGCCGCGGTGGACGTTGGTCACCCAGTGGGCGGCGACGCGGGCCATGGCGGCGACCGCCCGCCCGCCCACCACCATCACCCGCCAGTCGCGGAAGCCGTCGCCGCCGCCGGCGACGTAGCGCTGGAGGTAGTAGACGCCGTCGGTCGCCGCCAGGGCGTCGCCGTGGGCGAGGCGGCGCACGTCGCGCCCCTGGGAGCCGAACAGCGGCTTCTGCACCAGGGTGAGGCCGGCGTCGAGGGCGCGGCGCAGGATCGCCTCGGCGCGCCCGCGGTCGGCGGTGGCCCAGGTCTCCGGGGTGGGGATGCCGGCGCGGTGCAGCAGGAGGCTGGTCATCGCCTTGTCGACGCAGCGTTCGATGGCGCGGGCGTCGTTGACCACGGGGACGCCCAGCGCGGCCAGCGCGTGCAGCGCGTCGAGGCGCAGGGTCACCGGCTCGAACCCGCCGCCGGCCACGGTGCGGACCAGGGCGGCGTCGGGCGGGCCGCCGGACAGCCCGGGGATGCGCAGCCCCCATGCGCTGTCGGCGGTGGTGACGTCGACGTTCTGCAGCGACGCCACCAGCGGCTCCGCGCCGGCCGCCCGCAGCGCCCGCACCAGCCGGGCGACGTGCCAGGAATCCCCGGAATCCGCGAACAGCACCACCCGTCCCGGTGTCGTCCCCCTAGGCATCGCCCGGCGGGTCCTGCGCCAATCCGAAGGAGCGTGCCACCAGGTCGGGGCGCAGCGCCCCGGCGCGGAAGGTGCGGCCGGTCTCCAGCGCCGTCACGGCCGCCGCCGCCGGGCTGAAAAGATGCGGGTCAATGGCGTAGAAGTCGAAGTTGACGGCGGCGAACAGGGCGGCGAAGGGGCGGCCGAAGTCGCGCGACGCCGCGCTGGGCAGGCCGGCCGCCAGGGCCGCCGCCTCGTCCTCCGGCCCGGCGACGAACAGGTGCGCGGTGCCGCCGTAGAGGATGGCGTCGTTGGTCCGGCCCATGGCGTCGAGGAAGCCGGCGCCGGGTGGCGGCAGCGGCGCGCTGGCCGCGCCGTCGACGATGCGCTCCAGCGCGAATCCCAGGGCGTGCGCCTTGTGCAGCGCCACCTCCAGCACCCGTGCCACCACCTGGACGGTGCCGGCGAGGCTGTGGGTCGGGGTGAGGATGAAGGTCAGCGCCTCGGTCGCCACCCCGCACATGCCGGCGACCTCCACCGCCAGCTCGGGCGGCGGCGCCCGGTCGGTCTCCAGCACCAGGACGGCGCGGTCGTGGCGATCGTGGTAGCCGAGCTCGGCGAACAGCGGCTCGCGGGCCGCCTGGGCCCGGCCGGGGCCGGAGCCCAGCGCCTGCCACGCCGCGTCGCCCTCGCCATGGGACAGCGACAGCCCGGCGTACTGGCTGCCCAGGCAGGCCAGCACCGGGTCGGCGGCGGTGACGGCGAGGGCGAAGGGCACCGGGCCGCTCGCCGGCACCACGGCGACCCGGCCCAGGCCGCCCATGCAGATCTCGGCGATGCGGCGTCCCGCCTCGACGCCGCCGGGGACGGCGATGCCGCCGTCGACCACGGTGGCGCCGGAGGGGCAGCGGCGCACGCCCAGGCGCAGGGCGTCGGCGTCGGCCAGCAGGGCGGCCACCAGCGGGGCGGCGCGGCCGGCGACGCCCGCACGGGGCGGGGCGGCGGGGTCGGGGCGGGGGTCAGACGGCGGGGTGGTGGTCATGGCGGTCTTCCGATGCGGGCGGCCGCCACCGGCGGGCGGCCGAGTCCAGGGTGGCGAGCAGGCGGGCGGCGCGGGCACGGGCCAGCCCGGCCGCCTCGGCGGCGGTGGCGCCGGGGGCGGTGACGGTGCACAGCGGCGCCCCGGCGGGAACCGGCGTGCCGCCGGCGGGGCGGTCGGCGCTCCACTCCGGCCATGGGAACAGGGGCGGCATCACCAGCGGCCGGCGGGCGTAGAGCACGGCGACGGCGCGCGGCGCCAGCGCCGCCGGTCCGTCCGGGGGCCCGGGCGGGGGCCCGGGCGGGGGATGCGGCGCGGCGCCGAAGGCGGCGAGGTGCCGGGCGAACAGGTGGGGGTCGCCGGCCAGCACGTCGAGGGCGGCCCCCGGGCGCGGGTTGACCTCCAGCAGCCAGGCGGCGGTGGCGGTCGCCACGAAGTCGACGCTGCACAGGCCGCGCAACGCGAAGGCCTCCACCGCCGCCAGCGCGGCGGCGGCGAGGGCCGCGGCCAGCCCGGGTGGCGGCGCCACCGGCCCGGCCAGGCCGCCGAAGCGGAAGGGGAGCCCCGGGGCGGGGCTGCACCAGCCTTCGGTGACGGCGAGCACGCGGGCGCCGGCCGCGTCGGCCAGCACCTGCACCGACAGGGGGCGGCCCGGCATGCGCCGCTGGTAGACCACGGCCCGCGCCCGCGGCGCGGCGCCGTCGCCGCCCGCCGGGCGCACGTGCAGGCCGCCGCTGCCGCCCGGCCGCTTGACCAGCCAGCCATTGCCCTGGCAGGGCGCGCTGCGCCGGGTTTCCGGGTGGGCGATGCCGAGGCGGGCGAGGGTGGCGAAGAAGGTCTCCGGCCGGCGCACCGCGCGCACCGCGTCGGCGGTGTTGCCGGCGAGGGTCCGGCCGTCGGCCAGCGGCGCCAGGCGGCCGGGGCAGGCCTCGAAGCCGGCGCCGTAGACCACGGGCAGCCCGGGCGGAAGGCGCGCCGCCGCGTCCGCCAGGGCGTGGCCGCGCTGGAACGCCGCCAGCGGCACCCGCGCCACCGCCGCGGCGAGGGCCGCGGTGTCGGAATCGGCGAAGGCGTCGACCACCAGCGGCCGGAAGCCGGCGCGCACCGCCGCCGCGGCCAGCGCGCGGCCGGACAAGGCGCAGACGACGACCGGCGGGCCGCCGGCCGCGGCCTCAGGCGGTGAGCGCGCGGGCATGCGCGAAGGCGTCGGCGAAGGACAGGTAGTGCCGCGTTTCGGCGTCGAGCATCCATTGGAACAGCTCGTGCTGGACGCGGAACTTGACGTTGCCGATGGCCAGCGCGCCGATGCCCACGGCGGTGCTGCCGGCGATCGGCGCGCCGTCGTCGAACAGGGTCACGCCCTCCACGCCCAGCGGCGGCACGGCGTTGATGTCGGCGGCGACGCGCAGCCCCGGCGCCGCGGCGAGGTGGCGGCCCGACAGCACCTGCATGCCCGCCTTGGCGGCGCACAGCGCCACGTCGCTGGCCGCCAGCACCGCCACCTTGCCATCGTCGTCGCCGCCGTCGGCCACCGCGAGCGCGACCCCGAAGCGGCGCTGGAACTCCGCCGCCTTGTCCTCCAGCCCGCTGCCCGGGCGGTGCGCCACCAGGGTCACCGCGGCGCCGGCCTGGGCGGCGATCACCGCGGCGATGCCGCCGACCACGCCGGTGGCGCCGAACACCGCGACGCGCTGCCCGGCCAGCCCGCCGCCGCCGGCGCGCAGGTGCTTGTCGACCACCGCCACCATGGCGGCGGCGGTGGTGAAGGCGCCCGACGGGTCGGCGAACACCGACACCTCGAAGGGGGGCTGCATGGCGGCGCGCGCCGCCTCCAGCATGTCGACGGCCAGCCCGGCGTCGCGGCCGCCGATGAAGATGCCGGTGCGGCGGCCGTCGTCCGGCGCGCGCGAGAAGATGACGTCCTGGGTGAACGGGGCCACGTCGTCGAGGCGCAGCCCGGTGTAGGAGGTCACCGCGTCGAAGCCGGCGTCATGGGCCATGTTCACGTCGAACGGGCTCATGTTGGGGAGCGGCGTGAAGGCGTGCAGCAGGGATCGGTTGGTCATGGGAGGCGTTCCAATGGGGCGGGTCAGGCGGCCGCCAGGGGGGTGATGGTGGCGCCGCGGTTGCGGCCGCGCACCACGCGGAACTCCAGGCCGGGGGTGTCGGCGAAGGCCGCGCCGGCCGCCGTGGCCAGGTCGCCGGCCGCCGCCGCGCCGGCGACCAGGGCGAAGCCGGTCGGGCCCCAGGAGGATTGGCCGACGCCGGCGATCCCGTGCGCCTCGAACCAGGCCAGCGCGCGGGCGACGTCGGGGCTGGTGAAGACGCCGCCCTGGCAGGGCGCGAAATGGGCGCCCATGGCGCGCTGCAGGGCGCCGACCGCGGCGCCGAAGGCGGCGATGTCGCCCTCGGCCAGGGCCGGCAGGGCCTGCATCAGCACCAGCCGGCACAGGTCCGGCGCGGCGCGGAACGCCGGCAGGCGGACGAAGGCGTCGCTTTCGGCCGCGCCGTGCACCCCCTGGCGGGCGTGGTCGAGCACCAGGATGATGCGCCAGTCCGCCGGGAACGCCATGCGCGAGATGATCGGGGCGATGCCGCCATCCGGTCCGCACCCGCCGTCCACCAGCACCCCGCCGCCGTCGAAGGCGGCGATGCCGATGCCCGAGCGCTTGCCGCGCCCCAGCGTGGCGGCGATGCGCCGGGCCGGCCAGTCCGTCCCGGCGAGCCGGGCCGCCGCGGCCCCCACCGCCAGTGCGATCTGGGTGCCCGAGCCGAGCCCGGTGTGGGCGGGCACGGCCGAGCGCACCGTCAGCTCCACCGTCTCGGGCAGCCCGAGGCGCCCGGCCATGGCCGCGTACGCCGCGTACGCCCGCTCGCCGTCCGGGCCGGCGACCCGCCGCCGCGCCGCCGCCGCCAGCCGCACCTCGGTGCCGAGCCCGTCGAGGGTGATGCCGAGGCTGCCGAAGCGCCGCCCCAGGGCGCCGTCGAGGTCGAGGAATCCCAGGTGCAGGCGCGCCGGCGCGTACACCGTGACGGCGGACGCCGCGACGGCGGGCATGGCGGGGGGCGCGGCGGGGGGCATGGCCGACGGCTCCGGGTCCGGCGGTGACGTCCGGGTCATGTGCATCGCCGTTCCCCCTTGGACGGAGTTGAACATCCTGCAAATGCTCGCCCGTATCCGGGATCGCGTCAACTCCAAGGGGCAAGTCGAACCATTGAACTTAAGTCCAATGGAATCGGCGTGTTTTGCCGTCGACAATAGGAGAATGGTAACGCGTAAGATTCGACAGAACGATTTTTGGCAGAACGTGTCAGGCGGGGAAGCGCCCATGCACCACACCCGGACCCTCCCCGACGGCGCCACCGCCGCCCTTCGCCCCGCTGCCGTGCCCGTGGGGCGCTCGGGCCGGTGATGGGCGGCGTTCCGGCACCCGCAGCGACCTGCGCCTTCTGCGGCCTGCTGTGCGACGACCTCACGGTGTACGCCGCGGCCGGCGGGTCGGCCATCGATGCCCACGGCTGCGCCGTCGCCGCCGACGGGCTGGCGCGCTGGGCGCACCCCAACGCCTGCGCGGTGGACGGCGCCCCGGCCACGCCGGACGCCGCCCTGGCGGCGGCGGCGCGCCTGCTGCGGGCCAGCCGGCGCCCGCTGTTCGCCGGGCTGGCGACCGACGTCGCCGCCCAACAGGCGGCGCTGGAGCTGGCCGACCGCACCGGCGGCGTCGTGGACCACGGCGAGTCCGCCGGGCATTTCCGCAATCTGGCGGTGCTGCAGGACACCGGCGCCATGTCCGCGACCCTGGGCGAGGTGCGCAGCCGCGCCGACCTGGTGGTGCTGGTGGGGCCGGACACCGTGCGCCGCTTCCCCCGCCTGATGGAGCGGCTGTCGCGCCCGGGCGGCGGCCCCTTCGCGGTCGCCCCGGCGGAGCGGGGGCTGCTGTGCCTGGGCTGGACCCCGGGCGACGGCGAGCTCGCCGGCTGGACCGGCGCGCCGGCCACGGCGCTGCCCGCCGATCTGGCGATGCTGCCCGACCTGGCGGCGGCGCTGCGCGCCGTGCTGGCCGGGCGCCGCCTGGCGGGCGACGGGGCCGCCGGGCTGCCGCGCGCCGCCCTGGAGGATCTGGTGGGACGGTTGGCGCGGGCCCGCTACCCGGTGATCGCCTGGGCCGCCGGCGCCCTGCCCGGGGCGGCGCCGGAGCTGGCGGTCCAGGGGTTGGTGGAGCTGATCCGCGACCTCAACCGCGGCGGCCGCTGCGCCGGCCTGCCGCTGGGCGGCGCCGGCAATCTGGTGGGGGCCCACCAGGCGGCCACCTGGCAGTCCGGCTGCGGCCTGCGCAGCGACGCCACCGCCGACGGCCCGCGCTACGACCCCGACCACAACGCCTGGGCGCGGGTGCTGGCCGCCGGGGAGGCCGACCTTCTGGTGTGGACGGCGACCCTGGGCGGGCCGCCGGTGCCGGCGCCCGCCGGCGTGCCGGTGATCGCCGTGGTGGCGCCGGGCGCGAGCTTCGCGGGCACGCCGGCGGTGGTGCTGGCGGCCGGGCGGCCCGGCCTCGACCACGACGCCTGGGCCTTCCGCAGCGACGGGGTGGTGGCGCTGCGCCAGCGCGCCGCCGCGCCGTCCGGCCGGTGGCCGCCGGCGGCGGCGCTGCTGGCGGCGCTGGCCGGGGCACTGGAGCAAACCGGGGAGGCGCCCGAGCGGGGCGCGGAGGTGCGGCATGCGCATTAAGCTTTCGGGCGGGCGCGTCTACGACCCGTCCAACGGCTTCGCCGGCGCGACCCGTGACCTTTTCGTCGAGGACGGGCGTTTGATCGCCGATCCCGGGCGCGGCTGGCAGGCCGACGAGGTGGTGGACGTCGCCGGCAAGGTGGTGATGGCCGGGGCCATCGACATCCACAGCCACATCGGCGGCGGCAAGGTGAACATCGCCCGCAGCCTGATGGCCGAGGATCACCGCGACCACCGCTTCGCCCGCATCCAGGGGCTGGAGCGCGGGCTGTTCGACGGCAACGGGTCCGGCAACGGGTCCGGCAGCGCGGGTGGGGGTGCCACCCTGCGCTCGGGCAGCGGCCGGGCCACGCCGTCCACCTTCACCACCGGCTACCGCTACGCCGAGATGGGCTACACCGCGGCCTTCGAGCCGGCGATGGTCGCCTCCAACGCCCGCCACGCCCACATGGAGCTGGCCGACACGCCGCTGATCGACAAGGGCGCCTACGTCATGCTGGGCAACGACGACCTGTTGCTGCGGCTGATGGCCGAGGACCCGGGCCAGGGGGCGGTGGAGGACTACGTCGCCTGGATCATGGGGGCGACCCGGGCGCTGGGCGTCAAGGTGGTCAACCCCGGCGGCATCCAGGCGTTCAAGCACAACGCCCGCCACCTCGGCCTCGACGAGGAGAGCCCGCTGAACGGGCTGACGCCGCGCACCATCCTGCGCCGCCTGGCGGCGGCGGTGCACGGGCTGGGCGTGCCGCACCCGCTGCACGTCCACTGCAACGACCTGGGCCTGCCCGGCAACATCGAGACCACGCTGGCCACCGTGGCGGCGGCCGAGGGGCTGCCGCTGCACCTCACCCACGTGCAGTTCCACAGCTACGGCCGCGAGGGCGACCGCCGCTTCTCCTCGGCCGCGGCGCGGCTGGCGGAGGTGGTCAACCGCACGCCGACCCTGTCGGTGGACGTCGGCCAGATCCTGTTCGGCCAGACCGTGACGGCGTCGGGCGACACCATGTCCCAGCACCGCAACTCCGGCCTGTCCGACCCGCCCAAATGGGTGTGCATGGACATCGAGTGCGACGGCGGCTGCGGCCTGGTGCCGTTCCGCTACCGCGACCAGAACTTCGTCAACGCCCTGCAATGGGCGATCGGGCTGGAGCTGTTCCTGCTGATCGAGGACCCCTGGCGGGTGTTCCTCACCACCGACCACCCCAACGGTGCGCCGTTCACCAGCTATCCCCACCTGATCCGCCTGCTGATGGACCGGTCCTTCCGCGAGGAGAAGCTGGCGACCATCCATCCCGCCGCCGCCAAGGCCTCGAACCTGGCGTCGATCCGGCGCGAGTACTCGCTGTGCGAGATCGCCATCATGACCCGGGCCGCGCCGGCCCGGGTGCTGGGGCTGGAGGACCGCGGCCATCTCGGCCCGGGTGCCGTGGCCGATGTGGTGGTCTACGGCGAGGACGCCGACCGGGAGCGCATGTTCGGCTGCCCCGACCGGGTCTACAAGGCGGGCCGGCTGATCGCCCGCCACGGCCGGGTGGTCGAGGTCACCTGGGGCGACACCCATGTGGTGCGCCCGCACTGGGACGCCGCCATCGAGCGGGTCATCGCCGGCCACGCCGACGAATCCCTGGGCCTGCGCCTGGACAGCCTGCGCATCGCCGACGACGAGTTCGCCGACGGCCGCGGCGGCACCGTGGTCCACCCCTGCCGCACGGAGGACGGGCCGTGAACATCGCCGGCGTCGGCATCGACGACAGCTTCGCCGAGGCGTTCGGCATGGTGGCGACGCGCCTGGTGGTCACCGCCGACCGGCCGGACTGGGTGGAGCACGCGGCGCGCAGCATGACCGGCTTCGCCACCTCGGTCATCGGCTGCGGCTGCGAGGCCGGGATCGAGCGGCGGCTCACCCCCGGCGAGACCCCCGACGGCCGGCCGGGCGCCGCCATCCTGCTGTTCGCCATGTCGCCCGCCGACCTCGTCAAGGCGCTGGCCCTGCGGGTCGGCCAGAGCATCCTGACCTGTCCGACCACCGCCTGCTTCGCCGGGCTGGAGGCGGCGGAGCAGGTGCCGCTGGGCCGGGCGCTGCGCTATTTCGGTGACGGATTCCAGAGCGCCAAGCGGGTGGGGGAGCGGCGCTTCTGGCGCATCCCGGTGATGGACGGGGAGTTCGTGGTGGAGGATCGCACGGGCATGACCGCGGCGGTGGGCGGTGGCAACATCCTGATCGCCGCCGTCGACCGGCCGGCGGCGCTGGCGGCGGCGGAACGGGCGGTGGCGGCGATGGCCGCGGTGCCCGACGTGGTGATGCCGTTCCCCGGCGGGGTGGTCCGTTCCGGCTCCAAGGTGGGCAGCCGCTACAAGGCGCTGATGGCCTCGACCAACGACGCCTGGTGCCCGACCCTGCGCGCCCAGACCGCCAGCGTCCTGCCCGACGAGGCGGCGGCGGTGATGGAGATCGTCATCGACGGCCTCAGCGCCGACGCCGTGGGGGCGGCCATGCGGGCGGGCGTGCTGGCCGCCTGCGAGGGCGGCCGCGACGCCGGGGTGGTGCGCATCGGCGCCGGCAATTACGGCGGCAAGCTCGGCCAGTTCCATTTCCACCTGCGGGAGCTGCTGGCATGACCGGACTGGAGCTGACGCTGCGCGAACGGCCGCTGCACCGCGTCGACGCCGCGGCCCTGCTGCCCGAGCGCCTGGCCGGTCTGGGGGCGTCCGAGCTGGCGGCGCTGACCCTGGCGGTGGGGCTGGCGCGGGTGCCGCTGGGCGCGCTGTTCGCCATCAAGGGCACGCCCGGGGAGCGTCTGGTGCTGCGCGGCCCCTGCGACCGCCTGGACTTCGTCGGCGCCGGAATGAGCGGCGGGGAGATCGTCGTGGAGGGCGACGCCGGCGGCTCCGCCGGCTGCGCCATGAGCGGCGGCACCCTGAGCATCCGCGGCAGCGCCGGGCCGCGGGCCGGGGCGGAGATGCGCGGCGGCCGGCTGGAGATCGCCGGCGACGCCGGCCCCTTCGCGGGGGCCGGGCGGCCGGGCTCGACCCACGGCATGGGCGGCGGCACGCTGGTGGTGCGCGGCCGCGCCGGCGAACGGGCGGGCGACCGCATGAAGCGCGGCCTGATGGTGGTGGAGGGCGCCGCCGGCCCCGGCGCGGGGGCGCGCATGATCGCCGGCACGCTGGTGGTGCTGGGCGAGGTGGGGCCGCACGCGGCCCTGGGCATGCGCCGCGGCACCCTGCTGCTGGGCCGCCCCGCGGCGGCCCTGCCGCCGACCCTGGTGCCGGCCGGCCGCCACGACCTGGAGATCCTGCGCCTGCTGGTCCGCCACCTCGCCCCGATCAGCCCGGCCGCCGCCGACCGCTTCGGCGACGGCCGGGCGGTGGAGCGCTATGTCGGGTGCAGCGGTGCCGACGGCCGGGGCGAGGTGCTGGTGGCGGGGTAGGGGATCAACGGCCGCGCCGCCGGCCGCCGTCAGGACAGGCCCTCGCTGGTCTCCGGCCAATCCTCGTCCGGGATGTCCCAGTAGTCGCCGTTCTTCACGCCGTCGATCTCGTACTTGGTCAGGTAGCTGCTGAGCAGGCTGCCGAAGTTGTCGGACTTCACCTGCTGCTTGCCCTCCTCGACCAGGCCGGGGATCATGAGGGCGAGCGCCCCGACGCCCGCCGCGGCCATGCCCAGGCCGCCGGCGACGAGGCCCATCGGGATGGTCCGCAGCAGGGTGGGCGCGAACACGCCCAGCGCCCCCTCGACACCCGATGCCAGGCCGGCCATGGCGCCCAGCGAGCCCGCGGTGATGCTCATGCCGCCGCCCAGCGTGTCGCCCTTGCGGATGGACTGGACGCCGTCGAAGATGCCGTAGGCGCCCATGGCGATGCCGGCGAGGCCGCCCAGCCCCTTGGCGGCGTTCTCGAACTTCTTCAGGACGTCGGTCATGCCGTCGAGGAGCTCGTCGTCCATCAGGCCGGACGCGCTCTTCAGGTAGTCCTGGGCGCCCTTCATGCCGCCTTCCGCCATGATCGTCGCCGTCTGGACGGAGCCGGTGGTGATGTCGACGATCTGGCGGTCGGTCAGGGTGCCGCCGCTGCCCGCCCCCTTGGCGATGGTCACGCCGGCCAGGAACAGGCCGCTGACGCCGTGCATGACGCCCTTGCCGTAGGCCTCCTTGGTCGACGAGTTGGGGTTGAAGAGGCCGAGCTCGTTGACCGTCTTGGAGCCCTGGCGCAGCAGGTCCCAGTCGCCGCGGAAGCTGGCGAGGATCTGGTCGGCGGTGGGGACGGTGCCGTCCGCGTTGGTGACATACTCGGGATTGTCCTTGATGATCGTCTCGATCATCTCCTTGACCTTGCCCTCGTCCAGCTCCTCGCCGCCGTCGACGCCGAAGGCCGCCTTCATGTCGTCGAACGTCGCGTCCTTGAAGGCGTTCTCCTGGACGATCTTGGAGTAGTTCTCGTTCAGCGTCTTGTCGAAACCCTCGGTGAACTCCGGGTCGAGGGCGGCGTTGTAGAGGGACACCTCGGCGCTGTAGGCGCTGATGGCCTCCTCGAACGTGTTGTCCTTCAGAAGCTCGTTGAAGCGGTCGCCGGACACCAGCGACGTCTCATAGAAATCCTTGAAGTCCTGGTTGTGTTCCGAGTTCTTGACCGCATCCTGGATTTCGGAGACGTCTTCGATGCCGAGAGCGGACTGGAACATGCTGGCCGAACTGAAAAATTCGGCGAGGGCGGCCTGCTGGTTGGTCGAGCCGTCCTTGGTGTTCTTGTCCCACAGCGCGTCGAGCTTCTTTCCGGACTTGATCTCGTCGTCGTAGGTGCTGCGCAGGGCCTCTTCCAACCCCTTGTTCTCGCTCAAGAGGTCGCTCATCCGGGACGCGCTCTCGGTGTTCAGGTGCTCGACCACCGCCGGGTCGCCTTGCAGGATGTCGATGTGGTCGTTGAGGTCGGCCAGCAGCTTTTCCGGGTCGGGATGGCTGCGCACGCGGTTGGAGATGCTGACCTTGGAGTAGTCGTCGCCCCACATCCCCGCTTCGATGCCCATGCCGATCAGTTCCCGGGCTTCCAGCAGTTCCTTGAGCGCCGCCGCCTTCTCCTCGGTGGAGTGGTTCTCGGGGTGCTCGAACAGGTCCTTGTCCAGCTCGCCGGTGTCGGTTCCCGAGACGGCGCTGGCGTCGGCGGTGGCCGACAGGAAGGTGATGGCCGAGGTGGCGTCGGTCGGGGCCTGGTTGGCCAGCCAGGAGTTGATGTCCTTCTTGCCGAGCTTGCCGTCGGGCTGGAGCTTCAGGGGGTCCTGCGCCGTCTCCAGCACGTCGAAGGCGCCGGGCTGCGACCAGAAGTTCAGCGCCTCCTTGAGGTCGTCGCTGATCTGCGGGTTCTCCTTCATGTACGTCTTCAGGTCCTCGGCCGACACGTAGTCCCCGGATTCCATTTTGCCGCGGATGGCGTCGAAGTTCTCGGCGAGGACGGCGGCGTACTTGGCGAAGGTCTGGGACGTCGGGTCGGCGTCGGGGTTGGCCTTGAGGAAATCCTTGTAGGCGGCGATGTCCTCCGCCTTCTGCGGCTCGCCCAGCGAGTCGAAGCCGTACTTGCCGAAATCCTGCAGGCGGCCGGCCTCCGTGCCGTGCTTGGCCTCGCCGCTCTTGGTGAAGCCGTCGACGCTGGTGTTGGCCACACCGTCGCCGAGCTGCATCTCGCCGTTCTCGTCGTACATGGCGATGCGGTCCAGCACCTGGCTGGCCCGGTAGGCGGCGTCGGCGTCCTTCTCGAAGTCGCCCACGCGCTCCTTCAGCATGTCCTTGACGCCGCTCTGGTTGCCCAGGTTCTTCAGCAGCGGGCTCTGGTCGATGATGTCCTGGGCGCTGCGGTCGTCGTCTTCCGGCAGCTCCCACTTGATGCCCGCCTTCTCGGCCTCCTCGCGGGCCTGGCGGTCGTTGCCGACCAGGTCGGGGTTGGACATCTTGCCCTTGAGGTGGGAAAAGCCGTACTTGCCGAAGTCCTGGAGGCGGCCCGCCTCGGTGCCGTGCTTGGCGTCGCCGCCCTTGGTGAAGCCGTCGACCCGGCCGTTGTCGACGTCGCGGCCGGCGATGCGGTTGCCGTCCTCGTCGTAGTTCTCGATGTGGTCCAGCACCTGGGCCGCGCGGTAGGCGGCGTCGGCGTCGGTCTCGAAGTCGCCGACCCGGTCCTTCAGCATGTCCCTGACGTCGCTCTGGTCGCCGAGGTTCTTCAGCAGCGGGGTGTCGTCGATGATGTCCTGGGCCGAGCGGTCGTCGCCCTCCGGGCGCTCCCAGGCGATGCCGAGCGCCTCGGCCTCCGAGCGCGCCTGCGCGTCGTCCCCGGCGGACGACACGTCCCGCAGCTCGCCCTGCAGGAAGGAGAATCCGTTCTCGCCGAAATCCTTGAGGCGGCCGGCCTCGGTGCCGTGCCGGGCGTCGCCGCCCTTGGTGAAGCCGTCGACGCGGCCGTTGTCGATGTCGCCGCTGGCGATCCGGTTGCCGTTCTCGTCGAGCGTCTCGATGTGCTCCAGCACCTGGGCCGCCCGGTAGGCGGCGTCGGCATCCGTCTCGATGTCGCCGCCGACCCGGTCCTCCAGCATCTCCCGGACGTCTTCCTGGTTGCCGAGGTTCTTGAGCAGCGGGGTGTCGTCGATGATCTCCTGGGCGGTGCGGGTGTCACCCTTGGGCCGCTCCCAGCGGATGCCCGCCTCCTCCGCCTCGTCCTTGGCCTGTTCCCATGCCTTCACCGCCTCCTTGTCCGAGGAGGACGGATCGTAGGCGCCATACTCGCTGGTCGATGCGCCGACGTTCGACACGGGTGGTGCCATGGGGAAACCCTCCTGTCACGGTGGAACTGGCCGGATATGATAAATATACATGAGTGAATCGGCCCACCGCAGACAACGCTGTATTGTCAACGATCGCGAACATGACTGTTTCCGACGGGATCGACCGGCGCCGCGGCACCGACGATCATCAGGTCGCGCCGGTTGATCTCGAAACCGGTCTGTTCGGGGATTGGGTCCTGGTTCGTCCTTTTGCAGGCGGACCCGCTGGCAGGTGCCCGCGGCGCCGCGGGCCGCCGTGCGCAGCAGCAGCGGGCGTGGCGCTCCAGCGCCCGGCGGATCAGCGCCAGGATGGCGACTCCGGCCATGCCCAGCACCGTGGTTTCGCCCGGGGTGGCGAGCGCGCCGCCGACGCAGCGGCGGTTGCCGCGGCGATGGCGCCCGGCGATCAGAAGCGGTAGCGCAGGCTGGCCATGATCTCGTGCAGATGCAGGTCGCTGGACAGCGCCGGCGCGGTGGCGCCGCTGGCGAACTGGCCCGAGGTCTCGATCTCGCCGGCGTCGAGGAAGCGGTAGCCGACATCCACCGTCACCGCGGGCGTGAGCGCGACCGAGGCCCCGGCCATCAGCGCCCACGCGAAGGAGGTGCGCGTCTGCGCCGATTCGCGGTCGAGCGCGCCGCCGTTCAGGGTGTAGCTCACCGAGTCCAGGCGGGCGCGGGCGAAACCGGCGGCGGCGCCCACATAGGGCCGCACGGGAAAATCCACCGGCAGCTCGTAGGCGACGCCCACCAGCCCGGTCAGCACCGAGGCGTCGGCCGACGCCGTGCCGGCGTTGCCGAGCGAGTCGGCGGCGGTGGACTGGTAGTCGAGGCCGAAGCGGTGGTCGACGGTGACGTCGACCCGCAGCCCGTTGGCGAAGGCGTAGCCGACGCCGGCGCCCAGCAGCGCGCCGCCGTCGAGGTCGCCACCCAGCCCATCCGCCGCCGGGTCGAGCCAGTTGCCGCCGTCGAGGCCGCCCGGCAGGGCGGCCCCGAGGTCGGCGCGGACGAAGAAGCCGGCGTCGGCGGCGCGGGCGGTGGTCGGCGTGAGCACCGCGGCCGCACCGACCAGGGTGGCGACCAGGGTGGCGACCAGGGTGGCGACCAGGGTGGCGGCGAGGGGGGGGAGCGAGACGGCGCCGGCGGCGGCGATCCTGGCGATGGGCACGATGGCTGGCTCCTCGAGGCGCGGCCGCGTCGGACCGGGCGTTGCGGCATTCGTCATCCTGGGATAGAGGCGAATCATTGCAAATTGTTGATGATACGATGTCCTTTTATTGAACTGCCGTGTTTTTTCATTGCATTGCCCGAGCGCAACACTCGAATTTATTCAAGAAACCTTCATTTCCCTTCGGCCATGCGGTGTGCTGTTCATGGCGCGATCGGGAGTCCGGAAATGACTGGGAGTGCCCGGGAACGTCTTGGAGTGCGATGATGGCGCAGGATTCTGACAGTGTGACGGCGGCCGCGCAGAGCGGGGTCCGGGTGGACCGCCGCTCGGTCATCCGGACGGCCTTGGCGACCGGCGCGGTGGGCCTGGCGGGCGTGGTCGGCCCCAACGACGCGGACGCCCGGGTGATCCGCTCCGTCCGCTTCAGCCACGGGGTGGCGAGCGGCGATCCGACGGCGACCTCCGTCGTCCTGTGGACCCGCGTCCTCAACGAGGCGGGCGTGGACCTGGCGGTGGAATGGGCGGTCTCGACCACCGCCGACATGGCCAGCATCGTGCGCACCGGCGCGGTCGAGGCGCGGGCCAGCCGCGACTTCACCGCCAAGGTGGACGTCACCGGCCTGACCCCGGGCCGGACCTACCACTACCGCTTCGCCTTCCGCGACGCCGTCTCGCCGGTCGGCGTCACCCGCACCCTGCCGGTCGGTGCCACCGCGGGCGCCACCTTCGCGGTGTTCTCCTGCGCCAACTACGAGCGCGGCTACTTCAACGTCTACGCCGAGGTGGCCAAGCGCGACGACCTGACCGCGGTGATCCATCTCGGCGACTACATCTACGAGTACGGCCCCGGCGGCTACGGCCCGACCCCGGCGGAACAGCTCGGCCTGGTCGCGCCGGTGCGCAGCGCCTCCCTGCTGCCGCAGAAGGAGTGTACGACGCTGGCCGACTACCGCCTGCGCTACGCCACCTACCGCAGCGATCCCGCCCTGCAGGAGCTGCACCGCAAGAATCCCTGGATCGTCGTCTGGGACGACCACGAATCGGCCAATGATTCCTGGCACAGCGGCGCCGAGAACCACGACGCGGACAGCGAGGGCGCCTGGGCCGACCGGGTCGCCGCGGCGGTCCAGGCCTACCACGAGTGGCTGCCGATCCGCGACCGCGTCGACGGCAATCTGCTGAAGATCTGGCGCTCCTTCGACTTCGGCGACCTCGCCCGGCTGGTGATGGTCGACACCCGGCTGATCGCCCGCGACCAGCAGCTCGCGGCCCAGCCCTACATCGGCAACTGGACGGCGGCGTTGCAGGGCGGCGGCTACCCCTACGACACCCTGGCGAACGGCCAGACGCGCACCCTGCTGGGCGCGGAGCAGCAGGCCTTCATGGCCGAGCAGATGACCTCCGCCCCCCAGACCTGGCAGCTGCTGGGCAACCAGGTGCTGGTGCACTACGAGGCCGCCGTCGACATCGCCGGCTCGCCGCGCCTCACCGAGGCCCAGCGCACCCAGCTCATCGGGCTGCTGGACCAGCTGTTCCCCGGCCAGGGGTCGACCATCGTCCAGCTCGGCGCGGCCGGGCTTCCGCTGCCCGACACCTCGGACTGGTGGATCGGCTACCCCACCGCCCGCGACGCCCTGTTCCAGGTCCTCGCCGCCTCGGCCAACCCGGTGGTGCTGAGCGGCGACACCCACAACGCCTGGGCGGTCAACCTGCGCGCCCCCACCGCCGCGGGTTTCGTCAACGTCGGCGTGGAGCTGGCGACCCCGGCGGTCAGCTCGCCCGGCTACGAGGAGACGGTCCCGGTCATCGCGCCGGCCACCGCGGTCGGCCTGATCACCGACGCCACCCAGCTCCTGGACCAGATGGTCTACGCCAACACCCACCAGCGTGGCTGGATGGTGCTCGACGTCACCCACGAGCGCATCCGCAACGAGTGGTACATGGTGAGCACCGTGTTCTCGGAGACCTACACGGTCACCCTCGACCGGGTGGTCGAGGTGCCGCGCGGCGCCAAGACGATCGCCACCGTCGCCTGAGCCGCCGGGCCGCGGCCCGGAACGAACGCGGCGCGCCACCCGGCCGGGTGGCGCGCCGTTCTCGTCCGGCCGGCGGGCGTCCCTGCGGACGGCCCGGCGGACGGGCGCAGCGTCAGCTGCCGATGCGGCCGCCGTCGGTGCGGCGCACGGCGACCACGGCCGGGGCCGGGTGGGTGCCGGTCGGCCAGGTGCTGGTGCGCACGGCCTCGGCGGTGCGGTCGACGATGGTGCCGTCCTCGCCCGGGTGCTGAATGGCGCAGAAGAAGGTGCTGTCGTCCGGCGACAGCAGCGGACCGCAGATCTCCGCGCCCTTCGGGCCGACCAGGAAGCGCTTGACCGTGCGCGGGAAGGCCCCGGTGGTCGGCGTCACCACGACCTGGTCGTTGCAGTCCGGGGTGGCCGAGCTGGTGCCGTCGGTGGCGATGAACAGATTGCCGGTGGTGTCGAAGGCGATGTTGTCGGGCGAGCCGAAGGCGTCGCCCTGGAAGGTCGGCACGCCGGCCAGCGAGACGTTGATGTTGGCGCCGGCCGGGGCGTCGGGATCGCCGGCCAGCAGGAAGATCGACCAGGTGAAGGTGGTCGCCGCGTGGTCCCGGCCGCCCTCGACGATCTCGATGATGTGGCCGGCGGCGTTGCTGGCGCGCGGGTTGGCGGCGTCGGCGTCGGCGGCGGTGCGGCGGGTGTTGTTGGTGCACACCACATAGACGCGCCCGTCGCCGCGGAAGGTGGCGTCGCGCGGCGCCTCGATGTCCTCGGGCCGGTCCATCGCCGTGGCGCCCAGCAGGTCGGCCGCCTCGCGGGCCCGGATCACCACGTCGGCCTGGTTGCGGAAGGTCCCCGGCGACACCGCCTCCAGCGCCGCGTGGGTCATCGCCATCCACTGGCCGGTGCCGTCGTCGTTGAACCTGGCGACGTAGAGCACGCCGTCGTCCAGCAGCGAGCCGTTGGCGGTGCGGTCGGCGCGGTTCATCGCCTGGTTGGAGACGAACTTGTAGACGTACTCGAACCGCTCGTCGTCGCCGCTGTAGACGGTGACGCGGTCGGCGGCGTTGAGCACGGACTGCGCGGCCTCGTGCTTGAAACGGCCGAGCGCGGTGCGCTTCTTCGGGGTGGCGGTCGGGTCGTAGGGGTCGACCTCGACCACCCAGCCGAAGCGGAACGGCTCCTTGGCGCCGGCCGCGGTCGACAGGTCGAAGCGCTGGTCGTAGAGCTCCCAGAACAGGGTGAAGTCGGTGGCGTTGGCCACCGTCGCCGCGCTGTTGAAGAACGGGAACGGCTTGTGCAGCGCCAGCAGCGTCGGGTCGGTCAGGCCGGCCAGGTTGTTGAAGTAGCCGTCGAAGTTCTCCTCGGCGCTGAGATAGGTGCCCCACGGGGTGAGGCCGCCCGAACAGTTGGCGAAGGTGCCGAGGATGACGGTGCCGGTGGGGTCGCCGGGGGTCTGCATCAGCGTGTCGCCGCGCGCCGGGCCGGTGATCTCGATGGCGGTCGTCGCGGTGACGCGGCGGTTGTAGGCGGAGTTGACGTTGGGCACCCAGCGGCCGTCGACCATGTTGATCTCGACCACGGAGACGCCCAGCGCCTCCATCATCGCCTCGACCTGGTTGCGGGTCGGCAGGCCGTTGGCGACGGAATCGTCGCGGCCGCCGAGGATCGGGAAGTCGGGGAACTGGTTGGCGCCCACCGAGTACTCGTGGTTCACGCACATCAGGTAGCTGGTGTGCGGGAAGCGGCCGCCCAGCGTCGCCGGGGCGCCGTAGGGCAGCGGGAACAGCGCCACCATGTCGTTGTTGAAGCCGAACCGCTTGGCCTGGTCGGCGCCGGTCTGGTTGTGGATGTCGAAGCCGCCCACGCCGGGAAACAGCGCGTCGCCCCAGCGGATCACCACGTGCGCGGCGTAGCCCGGCGGCACGGTGATGGTGTCGGCCTTGGTCTTGGCCAGCGCCTGGAACGTCAGCGCCGCGGCCGCCTCGGCCTCGCCGGCACCGCCCAGCAGCAGGCCCGGCACCGCGGCGGCGGCGGCGGCCAGCGCCCCGCCCCGGAGAATCGCGCGGCGCGCCAGGTGGCGCTGCATCACGTTCTCGAAGGTGTTCTCCTCACGGATGCCGCGGGCGGCCAGATCGGCGCGCGCGTTGTGCTCGATGTCGTAGAGCTTCATGCAACAACCCTCCCTTGCGCGGACCGGCCCTGCGGTCGCGAATCGTCTGAATCCATGCAGGTGTGCCTGAATGGTTTGTAAATAATATGACAGCATTGTTAAATTGCTGGCGTGGTGGAACTTCTAGAATTACTTCATCCGTCCGTCATAAATTTGTAAGTGGGAGTGTCCTAAAAGCTCAGGGATTTTGCCGTCCGGAGCGACGGCGCCGAACGGGTGGTTCCGGCGCCCGTCGGGAAATTCGATCAATGAAGGAATGGATCATGAAGACATTTCCCGATCGGGTCGTGCTGGGCCTCGCGGCGCTCGGCGCCCTGGTCGCCATGGCGGAGGGTGCGGCGGCGCAGGGCCTCTACCTGCGCGCCGACGTCGGTGCCTCGTTCGGCCGCGATCTCGACGGCTCGGTGGCCAGCGGCACCGGCTTCGAGGGCGACGCCGGCGAGTCGTTCCTGGTCGAGGCGGGCGTCGGGTACCAGATCACCCGGAGCCTGCGCACCGACCTGACGCTCGGCTACCGGCCCGGCTTCGCCATCGACTCCAACGAGACCTTCGGCGGCACCGCGCTGACGGCCGACGCCGACGTCACGAGCTGGGCGCTGATGGCCAACCTCTACTACGACATCGACACCGGCACGGCCTTCACCCCCTACGTCGGCGGCGGGCTGGGCGTCGCCATCAACGACGTCGACGACATCGAATACGCCTACGGCGCCGGCCGCATCCGCGAGGAGGGCGACAGCAAGACCAACGTCGCCTGGTCGCTGCAGGCCGGCGTGGCCTACGCCATGTCCGACAGCGCCGTCATCGACCTCGGCTACCGCTACATCGACCTCGGCGAGTTCGAGACCGGCGGGTCGTCCACGGTCGGCACCGTGGCGACCACCGACGGCGAGCTGCGGGCGCACGAGGTGAAAATTGGCCTGCGCTACCGGTTCTGAGTCCGTGGGGCGGGCGGCGCGGTCGGCGCGGCCGGGACGGCCGTCCCCGGCCCGCGCCGGCTTCACTTTGCTGGAGCTGCTGGTGGTGCTCGCCGTGCTGGGCCTGCTGGCGGTGGTGGCGACGCCGCAGGTGCTGAAATACCTGGGCGCCGCCAAGCGCGAAACCGCGCGGGTGCAGGTGCAGAACCTGGGCACCGCGCTGGACCTCTACCGGTTCGAGACCGGCCGCTATCCGACCACCGGCGAAGGGCTCCAGGCGCTGGTGTCGGCGCCGCCGGGCGTGGCGCGCTGGGCCGGCCCCTACATCAAGACGCGGGAGTCCCTGCTCGACCCCTGGGGCGTGCCGTATCTCTACCGCAGCCCCGGCCAGCACGGGCCGTACGATCTCGCGTCGCTGGGTGCCGACGGGCAGCCCGGAGGCGACGGCGAGGACCGCGATGAGACGAGCTGGTAGCCCGGCGCGCACCGGGTTCACGCTGCTGGAACTGCTGGTCGTTCTGGCGATGCTGGGGCTGCTGGCGGCCATGCTGGTGCCGGCGCTGGGCCGCGGCCCGGCGGCCGCGGCGGCGGTCACGGCGCGCGACCTGACCACCGCGCTGCGCGCCACGCGGGCGGCGGCGCTGGGCGGGGGCGCCCCGGCGACCTTCGTCCTGGACGCCGAGGCGGGCCGTTTCAGCGCCCCCGGCTGGCCGGCGTGGCGGCTCGGCGCCGGGGTGTCGGTGCGGGTCGTCGACGGCGGCCCGCGGGTCACCTTCTTTCCCGAGGGCGGCGCCACCGCCGTCCTCCTGGTGGTTCAGCCCGGCGGCCACAGCGTGGCCGTCGACTGGCTGACCGGGACGGTCGGCCATGGCCGCTGACGGTGCCGGGGCGCGGCCGGCCGGCGGCTTCACCCTGATCGAGGTGGTGGTGGCGCTGGCGGTGCTGGCCATGGCGTCGGCCGCCGTGCTGCCGCAGTTCGGCGGAGCCCTGCGGCTGGGCGCTGCGGCGGCGGACGGCCGCACGGCGCAGCTGGTCGCCGCCTCGGTGCTGGCGGGGCTGGGGGCGGCCGGCGGCCGGCCGGTGCTGGAGGGTCCCGTTCTGGAAAGCCCCATCCTGGAAGGTGACGCCGGAGAGGGCCGCGTGTGGCACGCCACGCTGACCCCGATGGCGATCGCCGGGGTGGCCGCCGACGCGCCGCTGGCGCTGCGGCCGCTGGTGGCCACGGTGGTGGTCGCGGCGCCCGACGGGCGGCCGCTCGCCCGCCTGTCCACGGTCGTGCTGGGGCGGCCATGAGGGCGGCGCGGCGCGGCTTCACCCTGCTCGAACTCCTGGTGGCCATGACGGTGCTCGGCTTGCTGATGGCGGTGCTGGGCGGCGGCATGCGGTTCGGGCTGGCCGCCTGGCGGGCCGGCGCGGCGCGGGCCGACGCCATGGAGCGGCCGGCGGCCGTGCAGGCCCTGCTGCGCCGCCTCGTGGAGCGTGCCTACCCCCTCGCCCGTCGCCGTGGCGAGCCGGTGGTGGTGTTCGAGGGGGAGGCGGCGCGGCTGCGCCTGGTCACCACCCCGCCGCCGCACCTCGGCGAGGCCGGGCTGGCCGACGTCACCCTGTTCCGCGGCGACGACGCGACTCTGCGCCTGGCGTGGCAGGCGCTGGGGGAGGACGACCGGCCGGCCCGCTCCCGGGTGCTGCTGGACGGGGTGGAGGCGCTGTCCTTCGCCTATTTCGGCGGCGACACCCGCACCGCGCCGCCGCGCTGGCGCGACGGCTGGACCGAGGCGGGGTTCCTGCCGGCGCTGGTGCGGCTGTCCGTGCGCCTCGACGGCGGCCGGCCCTGGCCCGACCTGGTGGCGGCACCCGAAATCACCGTCGACAGCCTGCTGGATTGAGCCATGAGTGGACGTCACACGATCGCCGTCGCCGCCCATTTCCCGACCTTCGCCCGTCTCGGCCGCCCCGCCGCTGCAGCGGCGCGCTGGTGGCTGGCCGAGATGGCGGCGCTGCTGGGGCCGCTGGCCGCCGGCCGCCGCCGGCCGGTGGTGGCGGTGTCGGCCGACGGCGCGCTGGAGGGGGCGGTGCCGGGCGGCGGTGCGGTGGAGTTGCGGCTTCCCGCCGCCTGGGCGCTGGCCCGGACGGTGACCCTCCCGGCGGTGGCCGAGGGCACCCTGCGCGCCGTGCTGGCCTTCGAGATGGACCGGGAAACGCCGTTCCGGGCCGAAGAGGTTCATTTCCACGCCCGGGTGGTGGGGCGGGCGGGGCGCCAGATCCGGGTGGCGCTGGTGCTGGTGCCGCGAACCATGGCCGCGCGCGCCGCCGCCGCCGCCGCCGCCCGCGGCCTGACGGTGGCGCGGGTGAGCGTCGCCGGCCCAGACGGGGCGGCCGTCGACCTCAACGATCCCGCGGACGCGGCGGCCCCGGCGCCGGCCGGCCGCCGGCCGCGCCTGCTGGTCCTGCTGCCCGTCGCGCTGGGCGCCGCCCTGCTGGCGACGCCGCCGCTGCTCGCCCACTGGCGGGGGCAGCGCCTGGAGGCCCGCCTGGACGCCCTCCAGGACCGCGCCGCTCTGGCCCTGCGCCTGCAACAGGAGCTGGAGCGGCGCAGCGGCGCGGCCGGTGCGCTGGACGCGCGCAAGGCGGCGGCGCCGCTGGCCCTGGGGGTGGTGGCGGAGCTCTCGGCGCGGCTGCCCGACGGGGTGTGGCTCGACTCCCTGCGGCTTGCCGACGGCACGATCCACATCGCCGGCTACGCCCCGGCGGCGGCGGAGCTGATCGCCCTGCTCGACGCCTCGCCGCGGCTGGCGGCGGTGCGGTTCGAGACGGCGGTGGTCCAGGACCCGGTGCGCGGGCGTGAGCGGTTCCGCATCGCCGCCGCGCTGGCCGGGGCAGGCGCACCATGAGCGCGAGCCGGACCCCCGCCGCGCCGCCGCCGGCCTGGCTCGGCCGGGTGCCGTCGCGGGCCGCCGCCCTGGCGGTGGCCGGGCTGCTCGCGCTGTCCGGCTGGGCGCTGCTGGTCGAGCCCTACCGTGCCCTGCTGGCGGCCCAGGAGGCGGGGCTGGAGGAGCGGCGTGAGCGCCTGGCGCGGCTGGAGCGGATCGCCGCCGCCGTGCCCGAGCTGACCCGGGCGCTGGAGGCCGCGGCGGAGCGCCCCGGCGCCGGCGACCCCCACCTCGCCGGCGCCACGGACGCCCTGGCCGCGGCGGCGCTGCACGGCCTGGTCGGCCGCCTCGCGGCGGAGGTGGGCGTCACCATCACCACGGTGACCGCGGTGGCGGACGGCGCCGCCACGGCACCCGCTGCCGGAGCCGGAGCCGTGATCGGGGCCGCGGCACCCGCTGCCGTGGCCGGCCGGGTCGCCCTGGCGGTGGGGGCCAGCGGGCCGCTCGACGGCGTGCAGCGGCTGCTGCACGCGCTGGAGACGCGGCGGCCGTTGCTGTTCGTGGAGGAGCTGGAGCTCGTCAACCCGTCGCCCACCGGCACGCGCATGGATGCCGGCGGCCAGCCGGTGGTCACGCTGCGCCTGCGCGTCGCCGGCCACCGGAGGGAGTCATGAGCCGCGCCGACGCGGCCCTCGCCGCCCTGTCCCTGCTGCTGGCGGCGGTGTTGGGTCTGGTCGTGCACCGCGGCCTCGGCGATCCCGGGGACCGGCCGGCGGCGGCCGCCGCGTCGCCGGCGGGCACCGGACCGGCGGGTGCGGGACCCCGCGTCGCCGCCCCGCCCCTGGGCGCCTTCGCGGCGGTGGTCGAGCGCCCGCTGTTCGTGCCCGAACGGCGTCCCGCCCCCGCCGCCGCGGCGCCGGCGCCGACGGCGGGAACCCTGCGCCTGGTCGGCATCGTCGCCGTCGACGGCCGCGCCGCCGCGGTGGTCCGCACCGCCGAGGGGCGGACCGTCACCGCGGCCGCGGGCGAGGGCGGTGAGGGCTGGACGGTGGTGGCGGTGGGGGCGGACCGCGTGACGGTGGAGCTTGGCGGGGCGCGCCACGAGCTGGCCCTGGCGGTCCCGGGGGCGTCCCGGGCGGCGTCCCCCGCGCCGCTGCCGCCGGCTGCGCCGCCGCCGCGTCCGGCTTCCGGCGGCGCCGCGCTCGGCACCGCCACCGCGGTGCGCCCGCCGCCCGGCGACCGGCCCCGTGCGGTGCGCTACGGCGACGCCGCGGGTGGTCGCGATTGACCGCGGCGCCCGCGAAAACGCCGCCGCCGCCGGTCGAGCTGTAACACTTCCACCTTAGAAGGGACGCCGCCCCGTCATCGTCCGGATGCCATGACCCGCTTCCCGCCCGCCGCCGCCGCCGCGGTCATCGCCTCGCTGCTCGCCGTGGCCGGCTGCGCCGACCAGGGTGCCCATCCCGGTGCCGCGGCGACCGTCAACGACCTGGTGCCGCCGCCGCTTCCCGGCCCGGCCTCCCTGGTCGCCGGCCCGGCGCCGGCGCGGCCGGCCGCCACCGTGCCGCCGCGCCCGGCGCCGCTGGTCGTGACCGCCGCGCCCGCTGCCGCCGGCAGCATGGGCGGTGGCGGCCCCGGCGGCGGCCCCGGTGGCGCGGTGCGGACCGACCCCAACGGCATCGGCCTCAACTTCGTCGACGCCGAGATCCCCTCGGTGATCGCCGCGGTGATCGGCGCCACCCTGGGGCTGGGGTACGCCGTCGACCCCGCCGTCCAGGGGCGGATCACCCTGCAGACCGCGACACCCCTGGCCCGCGACGCCGTGCTGCCGGTGCTGGAGGACGTGCTGCGCGGCCACGGCGTCGCCCTGCTGCACGACGGGCCGCTGATCCAGGCAGTGCCGGCGGAATCCGCCCATCTCGGCCTCGGGGCGACGGCCGCCGGCACCGCCCGCGGGGCGGGCTGGCGCACCCAGGTGGTGCCGCTGCGCCACGCCAGCGCCGCCGGCCTGCAGACCGCCCTGCAGGGGCTGGCGGCGCCGGGCACGGTGGTGCGGGCCGAGCCGGGGTCGAACACCCTGATCCTGGCCGGCAGCGGCGGCGAGCTCGCCAGCCTGCTGGACGCCGTCGCCCTGTTCGACGTCGACGGCATGGACGGCCGCTCGGTCGGGCTGTTCCGGCTGCAGCGCGCGGTGCCCGAGGCGGTGGTCGACGAACTGGACCTGCTGTTCCACGTCGATCCCCGCGCCGCCATGAAGGACGTGCGCTTCATCCCGCTGGAGCGGCTGAACGCGGTGCTGGCGGTGGCCCGCCAGGCCGACACCGTGCGCAAGGCCGGGGAGTGGATCGCCCGCTTCGACCGCCCGGCCGACGACAACGACGCCCAGCTCCACGTCTACCGGGTCGAAAGCGGGCGCGCCGCCTATCTGGCGGAGGTGCTGGCCAAGCTGTATCCGGAGCACGCCGTCGACCGCGTCGGGCGCGAGCGCACCCAGCCCGACGGCGGGGGCGGGGCGGCCGGCCAGGGCGGCGGCCAGGGCGGCGGCCAGGGCGGCGGCTGGGGCGGTGAG
>NZ_BAAKJB010000043.1:0-51854 GCF_059703765.1 Azospirillum sp. NS33
GGCTCCCTCAGCCGCTCCGACCGCCTCGCCAAGTACAACCAGCTCATCCGCATCGAGGAGCAGCTCGGCGCCGCCGCCCGCTTCGCCGGAAAGGGCATCCTCAAGGCCTGAGCCGCCCGGGCCGGCGCCCGCCCTCCGGGGGGCGGGCGCCGGCCGCGCCCGGTCGCGGCGCGTTGATGTCCAGCCAGCCGGCCACCGTGTGCCGCAGGTCCAGCCTGCGGTCCTCCTCCGGCGCCGGGGCGATGTCCCACGTCCATGTGCGGTCCGGTGGCGGCAAGGCCACGCCCGGCAGGGACTCCTCGCGCCCGACCACGGCGCCTTGGTCCAGCCACAGGCTCTCGGTGTCGGTGAACAGCCCGGCGACCGGGGCGACCCGGCGCAGCCAGGACACGTGGGCGGCCGCCAGCGCCTGGGCGAAGGCGGCCCCGTCGCTGCGGCCCGCCGCCGCCTCGCGCGGGAACAGGGGGATCTGGGACAGCAGGTTGCACGACACGGCGTAGTCGAAACCGTGCTCCAGGAACGGGCCGTCGCCGGGGGCGGGCAGCGGGGCGCCGGTGGCCAGGGCGGTGCGCAACGCCGCCAGGGTGCCGGTCACGTCGACCTCCGCCAGCCGCACGTTGGGCCAGCGCCGCACCGTCCAGCGCACCGTGCGCAGGTGCACCAGATCGGCCAGCACCACCTCCCCGAAGCGCCCGGCCAGCTCAGCCAGGGGAACCTCTGCGAGCAGGCCCGAGCCGGCCACCAGCGCCCGCCCGCCGACCGGCGCGCCCCGCGCCGAGTCGGTCACGAAGCGCCGCGCCGCCGCGAGGTGGGGGGCCCAGCGCCGGCGCTGGCGCCGGTGGCGCGCCGCCAGGGCCACGGCCTCCGCCAGGTATCCCATGGCCCGCGCCTCGGCGCCGGCCGGCGTCGCCAGATAGTCCCACAGCTCGCGCAGCATCGGCGGCGGCCTTCCCCTCCGGTTCCTCTTGACCCGCGGCGGCCGGACAGTACCTATGGCGCCATGGTGGAGATCAAGCGAAAAGCCGCCCTCGTCACGGGCGCGGGCAAGCGCATCGGACGGGCGCTGGCGCTCGACCTGGCGGCGCAGGGTTGGGCGGTGGGCGTGCACTTCTTCCGGTCGAGCGAGCCCGCCGACGCGGTCGTCCACGAGATCGTGCGCAACGGCGGCCGGGCCGTGGCGCTGCAGGCCAACCTGGCGCACGAGGAGAGCACCGACGACCTGGTGCCCGAAGCGGTCGAGCGGCTGGGTCCGCTGACCCTGCTCATCAACAACGCCTCGTGCTTCGAGCGCGACGAGGCCGGCACGGTCACCCGGGCGTCCTGGGACATGCACATGGAGACCAACCTGCGGGCACCGTTCGTGCTGACGCAGGCCTTCGTTCGCCAGCTCCCCGATCACGCCAGCGGCCTGGTGGTGAACATGTTGGACCAGCGCGTCTGGAACCTGACACCGCACTTCGTGACCTACACCCTGTCGCGCGTCGGGCTGTGGACGCTGACGCAGACGCTGGCCATGGCGCTGGCGCCGCGGGTTCGGGTGAACGCCATCGGGCCCGGACCGACCCTGCGCAATGACCGCCAGTCGGAGGACCACTTCCGCGCCCAGTGGGAGAGCGTGCCGCTGCGCCGGGCGACCACCCCCCAGGAGATCTGCGCCGCCGTCCGCTTCCTGGTCGACGCGCCGGCGGTGACCGGGCAGATGCTGGCCCTGGACGGCGGCGAGCATCTGGGATGGGCCCAGCCCGGCCGCGGCTTCGTCCCGGTGGAGTAGGCCGGCCCGGCCCGGCCCGGGGGCCGCCACCGCGGCGGTGATACCGCAACGCCGAAAATCGTAACGGATTTTAACGAAGTTGAGCGCGCGCCGATTCGGACGCCGACGCCTTTTACACAGGCCGGCAGTGATGCGCAAGTGGCGAATTGGACGCCGTGACAGAATCGTGTCGCACCCCTCCGGTAGCCGCTTGACAGGGGCTTTCGTTATAAAAAACAATGAGTTAGCTGTTTTGCCCAAAAAATGTGCGACACTCACCAACCCGTTGGGGCTCCTAGGCCGAAAGCTTATGCCGTGGCCCTTATGGACAGACTTATCCACAGAAACGGTGGATAGTCCGGCGTGCACGGAGTCGGACGTGTTAACGCTATGGGAGAGGGGGAGGTTGACCCGGGCGGGGTGGTCGCCGACATTGCGGCGATGCCAGAGACCACCCGTGCCATGACGATCGCACCGCCCGACACGCCGGCCGCCGACGCGCCGGACGGCGCAGCCGCCGACGCGCCGGAAGCCGCGCGTGCGGATGCGCCCGAAGCCGGACCCCCGGAGGCGCCGGAGGGGGTGTCCGGTCCGGGGCCGCGGCCGCGCCGGCGGGTGGCCGACCTGGCCCGTGGCGTCGAGATCATCCGGGGGCACCTCCGCACCCTGCCGGCGACCCCCGGCGTCTACCGCATGCAGGCCGGCGACGGGGCCGTGCTCTACGTCGGCAAGGCACGGAACCTCAAGCGGCGGGTGTTCAACTACACGCAGGTGAACCGGCTGCCCGTGCGCCTGCAGCGCATGGTGGCCGAGACGGAAACCATGGAGTTCGTCACGACCCACACCGAGGTCGAGGCGCTTCTCCTGGAATCGAACCTGATCAAGCGGCTCATGCCGCGCTACAACGTGCTGCTGCGCGACGACAAGTCGTTCCCCTACATCATGATCACCAAGGGGGGCGACTACCCCCAGCTCCTCAAGCACCGCGGCAGCCGCACCCAGGACGCCTGGTATTTCGGCCCCTTCGCCTCCGGGGCGGCGGTGACGCGGACCATCACGGCGCTGCAGCGCGCCTTCATGCTGCGCAACTGCGCCGACACGGTGTTCGACAGCCGCACCCGGCCGTGCCTGCAGTACCAGATCAAGCGCTGCACCGCCCCCTGCGTCGGCCGGGTCAGCCCGGCCGACTACCAGGGGCAGGTGGAGCAGGCGCGCGCCTTCCTGTCCGGGCGCAGCCGCGACATCCAGGGCGAGATGGCGCGTGCCATGGCCGCGGCGGCCGAGGCCCTGAACTACGAGACGGCGGCCCAGTACCGCGACCGCATCCGCGCGCTGACGGCGATCCAGGCGCATCAGGACATCAACCTGGAGGGGGTGCTGGAGGACGCCGACGTGATCGCCGCCCACAGCGATGGCGGCGCCACCTGCGTCCAGGTGTTCTTCTTCCGCGGTGGCCGCAACTACGGAAACCGCGCCTATTTCCCGAGCCATGACAAGGCCGCGGAACTGGCCGAGGTGATGGCGTCCTTCGTCGCCCAGTTCTACGAGAACAAGGCGGCGCCGGACCTGGTGTTGCTGAGCCATGGCGTGGCCGAGGTCGCGCTGCTGTCCGAGGCGCTGGCGGTGCGCGCCGGCCACCGGGTGGAGCTCGCGGTGCCGCGGCGCGGTGACAAGCACCGCATCCTCGAGCACGCCCTCACCAACGCCCGCGAGGCGCTGGGGCGGCGGATGGCGGAGAGCGCCTCCCAGGCGCGCCTGCTGGAGGGGCTGGCCGACTCCTTCGGCCTGGACGGGCCGCCGCAGCGCGTCGAGGTCTACGACAACAGCCACGTCCAGGGCGCCTTTTCCATCGGCGCCATGATCGTGGCGGGTCCGGAGGGGTTCATCAAGAACGCCTACCGGAAGTTCAACATCCGCGAGGCGGACGCCGCCGGCGACGACTACGCCATGATGCGCGAGGTGCTGTCGCGGCGCTTCGGGCGGGCGCTGCGCGAGGATCCGGACCGCGCCCGCGGCACCTGGCCCGACCTGGTGCTGATCGACGGCGGGCTGGGCCAGCTCACCGTGGTGCGCGAGGTGTTCGCGGAGCTCGGCATCGACGACGTGGCCCTGGTCGCGATCGCCAAGGGGCCGGACCGCGACGCCGGGCGCGAGCGCTTCTTCATGGCCGGCCGCACGCCCTTCCAGCTCGAGCCCCGCGACCCCGTGCTCTATTTCCTGCAGCGCCTGCGCGACGAAGCCCACCGCTTCGCCATCGGCACCCATCGGGCGCGCCGCACCAAGGCGATCGGGGCGTCGCCGCTCGACGAGGTGGCGGGCATCGGCCCCGCCCGCAAGAAGGCGCTGCTGCACCATTTCGGCAGCGCCCGCGCCGTCGCCGGGGCCGGGCTGTCGGACCTGGAAGCGGTGGATGGAATAAGCCGGACGGTGGCGAAAAAGATCTACGATCATTTCCACCCCGATGGTTAGTATGGCGGCGATCCGCGCCGCCCCCGACGGGGCGGCGACGTCGTGCCCGAGCGTCCGAGCCCAAGGCCCATGCTGACCAGTCTGCCCAACCTGCTGACCCTGTCGCGTATCGCGATCATCCCGCCGGTGATCGGGCTGTTCTATGTGCCGGAAGCCTGGGCCGCATGGACCGGCTGCTTCCTGTTCGGCGCCGCCTGCATCACCGACTACATCGACGGCTATCTCGCCCGTGCGTGGGAGCAGGAGTCGGTGATCGGCAGGTTCCTCGATCCCATCGCGGACAAGCTGCTGGTGGCCGCGGTGCTGTTCATGCTCGTCGCCGTCCACCGGGTCGACGGCATCTCCGTCCTGGCCGCCGTGGTGATCCTGTTGCGCGAGGTCCTGGTGTCGGGGCTGCGGGAGTACCTGGCCGGGCTCAACGTCGGGGTGCCGGTGACCCGGCTCGCCAAATGGAAGACGACGATCCAGATGGTGGCGCTGGGCTTCCTGATCGTCGGCGACTACGGCCCGGCATGGATCCCGGTCGCGGTGATCGGGACGCTGGGCCTGTGGGCCGCCGCCATTCTCACCCTGGTGACGGGGTGGGACTACACCCGGGTCGGCATCCGCCACATGATGGCCGACAGCGCCGGCCGCGCGCCGGCTGCGAAGCCCGTCCGTTCCACATGACCGGCCCTCTTCCGGGCAGCGGCCCGCGCACCGTCTTCGGCTTCACCGGGTGGAGCGGCAGCGGCAAGACGACCCTCATCGTCAAGCTGATCCCGGTCCTGGTCGGCCATGGCGTCCGCGTCTCCACGGTCAAGCACGCCCACAAGGGCTTCGACATCGACCACCCCGGCAAGGACAGCCACGAGCACCGCGTCGCCGGCGCCACCGAGGTGATGATCGGGTCGCCGCGGCGGTGGGCGCTGATGCATGAGCTGCGCGACGAACCCGAACCGGCGCTGGACGCGCTGATCGCCCGCATGGCACCGGTCGACCTGCTCATCGTCGAAGGGTTCAAGCGCGACCGGCACCCGAAGATCGAGGTGTGGCGGTCCAGCGTCGGCAAGCCGCTGATCGCCCGCGACGACCGCTCCATCGTCGCCGTCGCCAGCGACGGACCGGTGCCGGAGTCTCCGGTGCCGGTGCTGCCGCTGGAGGATGTCGCGGGGATGGCGCGCTTCGTGCTGCGCCATTGCGGCCTGGAGGCGTAGGGGCAGGGGTAAGGCGGAGGGCGCGCCGGTCCGGTCCGGCCGCGCCGCGTTCAGGCGCCGCCGGGCGTGGAGGTCCGGCCGGCGGCGCTGCGGTCGGTCGTCTCCAGGCCCTCCGTGTCCGCGCGCTCCCGGCTGCGCGCGCCGTCCTGGCCGCGCCCCCCGGGCCCGGGCGTCGCCAGGGCGCCGAGGCGGCATGGCACCACCTCCACCACGTCGTACCCGGCCCTGGCGGAAAAGCGGGCGCCGACCCGCTCCCGCGCGTTGCGTTCGGTGTCCGCGACCAGGAGGTACCGGCGCACCCCGGTCCAGGTCTGACTCGGCGAGCCTCCGGCCGACGGACGGGCATCGGAGGCGCGGCGGACCGCCGCCTCCCAGAACCGGGTCGAATGGGGCTCGACCCGGTCGAAGATGTAATAGCGTTCGACCGCCGCGTCCTGCATGACGGCGAGTTCGGTCTCCGACCGCTCGGCCTCCTGCTCCATCCGGACGGCGCGGCGCTCGGCGTGGGCGACCTGCTCGCGCATGTCGACGCAGTCCCGGGCGGCGTCGCGCAGATCCCTGGTGAGGTCGTTGGACTCCCCGTCCAGGCGCTCGATCGCCTTGCGCACGCGGGCGATCGGGCGCCGCCAATAGCGGTTGGACAGGACCGTCAGCACCATCAGGCACAGCGACGAATAGAGCAGCATGCCGATCACGGTCATCCCGCCGTCCCCGTCAGTGCCAGCGGGACCGGTTCGGTGGTCTGGATGCCGCTGCGTGGTGAAAAGGCGCCGCGCGCCAGCAGGGTGGCCGTCGCCGGGGAGGACGCCCAGATATGGGCCACGTTGCGGAACTCCCAGATCTGGCGTGCGAAGATCACATCCTGGCGGTCGACGTCCGCGAACTCCGGGCGGACCACCAGAAGCATCGAGAACCCGCTCAGCGGCTGGTCGCCCTCGATCTCGTGGACCATCTCGTAGCGGCCGAACTCCACGGTGCGGATCTCCGCCAGGGCACGCCGCCGCCGGGCCATCGCCGACTGGTAGCGGGCGCGCATACCCTCCATCTCGGCCGTGAGCTTCGCCGAGCGGCCGGTCCATTCCCGCACCGCGACACGCTTCTTGTCGATGGCGCGCTGCAACGACGCCTGGCGCGCCCGCTCCTTCGCCAAGCGGCCGACGTCAAAGACGATCGACAAGCCCAGCGCCGCGGCGCTCGCCACCAGCAACACCAGACCCAGGAACTCCCCCGAGAACAGCATCCACAACGCTCAGACCACTACCACTGGTCCGATCACTATCATCGGCGGCAACCGAGATGCAACTGAAAAGGTGTATGTTGCAGTTCGATTTCACTCATACGTGGTCTACACTTATGAATGTCCCGAACCATCGGCGGGGGCGAATCGCAACGCGACACCGTTCAGGCAGTAGCGCTTGCCGGTCGGTGGCGGCCCGTCGTCGAACACATGGCCGAGATGGCCGCCGCAGTTGGCGCAATGAACCTCGGTGCGGGGGAAGATCAGACGGTAGTCCGTCGCCGTTCCGACCGCGCCGCCGAGCGGCTGCCAGAAGCTGGGCCAGCCCGTGCCGCTCTCGTACTTGGTCGCGGCGTCGAACAGCGGATGGTCGCAGCCGGCGCAGTGGAAGACGCCCGGGCGCTTTTCGGCGTTGAGCGGGCTGGAGCCCGGCGGCTCCGTGTCGTGGTCGCGCAGCACGCGGTACTGGGCCGGCGTCAGCCGCTGCTTCCACTCCTGGTCGGTGCGGGTGACCGGGAACGGCGCGCCCCCGGCGTGGGCCGGCAGGCCGATGCCCTGGCGGGCCAGGACGCCGCCGCCGAGCAGCGCCAGTCCGGCGCCGATGACCGTGCGTCGCATCATGGTTCGTCCTTTCCTTCCATGCCCATGGCGGGCCCTTGCACCAATATCGGCGTGGACCGGCGGCGCGACAGGGCGGGTCACGGCCTTGTGACGGCGAATGAGGCGGACCGGAACGGAGCGTGCCGGCACGGACGGTTTCCTTGCCGGACCGCTTGGGATAGCATGCGGCGTCGACCGGTGAACGGCGGGGCGCGGCTGCGGCGGGGCAAGGGATGGCGGGGCATGAGTCGGGCTATCTGCGCGCGGTCCGCGACGCGTTGGTCCGGCACCAGAAATGGCTGATTCGCGACCCGGCCGGGCGCCGCGCCGACCTCAGTTTCCACGACCTCTCCGATCTCGGGCTCGACCGCATCGGGCTGCGCGGTGCCAAGCTGACCGGGGCCTGCCTCTCCGGCGCCCGGCTGATCCGCGCCGACCTTCAGGAGGTGGACCTGTTCGGTGCCGACCTGACCCGGGCGACCCTGACCCAGGCGCGGCTGGGCGGCGCCGATCTGCGCGGCGTTCGCGCCGACGGGGCCTGTCTGGCGGGCGCCGACCTGCGCGGTGCCGATCTGCGCCGCGGCCGCATCGCCAACGCCGGCGGCGGACGTCCGGCGGGGAACGCCGACGGCGGCACGACCTTCGTCGGCGCCAGCCTGTCCGGCGCACGCCTCGCCGGGTGCCGCATGAACCAATGCGACCTGTCCGGGTGCGACCTGTCCGGCGCCGACCTCACCGACGCCGACCTGACGGGCGCCGTGCTGATCTCCGCCAACCTGCTCGACGCGGTGCTCGACAAGGCGGAGCTGGGCGGGGCCCTGCTGTGCGGCGCGGAACTGGACGAGAGTGTGCGCCGCCGCCTGGCGCAGCGCGGCGTCGACGTGGACGCCGCCGGGATGACCGGGCCGACCGACGGGCTGGCCAGCCGGATCGACGCCCATCAGCTGTGGATCGAGCGGGCCGGCATGGCCGGCGCCCGCCTGGAGATCGAGCGTGCCGACCTGCGCGGCCTCTCCTTTGCCAATCAGTTGCTGTCCGGCGCCTCGCTGCGCTGCTGCGGCCTGCGGGGCGCCGATTTCTCGGGGGCCCGGCTGGCCATGGCCGATCTCTCCCACTGCGACCTGCGGGAGGCCGACTTTACCAGCGCCGACCTGTCCGGCTGCAACCTGCACGGCGCCAACCTGGCCGGCGCCAAGCTGTGGCGCGCCCGCATGCGGCCGGTCGACCTCTCCGGCGACGGCACCCGCCTGTGGCCGACCAACCTGGGCGGGGCGACCCTGACCGGCTCCGACCTGCGCGACACCGATCTCAGCCGGGCCATCCTGAAGGGCGTCGACCTCAGCACCATCCGGCGCAACGCCGCCACCCTGCTGATCGGGACGGGGCGCCCCGCGGGCGGGCGGCCGCCGGCCGATCCCGCCGAGGTGGTGACGGCGTAGCGTGCGGCCATCCGCCCGCCGGCGGCGCGGCGGTTCAGGCCGCCGGCGGCGGCAGCGATCGGGGGATGCGCTCGTCGAGGGCGGTCAGGGAGCGCTCGAGGCGCTCCGGCAGGGCGGCGGCCAGGCGGCGCACCTCGCCGGGGCGGCCGTCCAGGCAGGCCCGCTCGATGGCTTCGGCGAGGCGGCGCAGGCTGGCGAGGCCGAGGGTGGAGGCGGTCGCCTTCAGGTCGTGGGCGGCGAAGCGGACGGCGGCCAGGTCGCTCGCGCCGTGGATCACCGCGGCCTTGGTCCGGGCGTCGGCCCGGTAGTCGGACAGCACGCCCTGCAGCGCCTCGCCGTCGAGAGAGGCGGCGAGGGCGGCCAGGGCCGCCGGCTCGATCAGCGGGCCCTCGGCGACGCCCTCCGCACCCTCCGCGCCATCGCCGGCGCCGGCCGCGGCGTGGTCGGCGCACCAGCGCGCCAGCACGGCGTTCAGGGCGTCCGCGGTGAAGGGCTTGACCAGATGGTCGTCCATCCCGGCGGCGGTGCAGCGCTCCGCGTCGCTGGCCAGGGCGTTGGCGGTCAGCGCGATGATGGGCACGCGGCCGGCCGGGCCGGGCAGGCGACGGATGCGCCGCGCCGCCTCCAACCCGTCCATGACCGGCATCTGCATGTCCATGAGCACGGCGTCGAAGCGCTCGCCGCGGACCCGCTCCAGCGCCGCCGCCCCGTTGCCGGCCACGGTGACGCTGTGGCCCTGGCGGTTCAGCAACGCCGCGGCGACGCGCTGGTTCACCGCGTTGTCCTCCACCAGCAGGATGGCGAGCGGTCGCAGCGGGCCCGGTGGCGGCGGTGCGGGCGCCGCCTCGACGGCGGCGGACAGCGGCAGGACGACGTGGAAGGTGCTGCCGGTCCCGGGGGCGCTGACCACCGAGATCCGGCCCCCCATCAGGTCGAGGATGCGTTTGCAGATGGCCAGCCCGAGCCCGGTCCCGCCGAACCGCCGGGCGATCGAGGAGTCGGCCTGGAAGAACTCGGTGAACAGCAGCGCCCGCAGCGCGGGGTCGATGCCGATGCCGGTGTCGGCGACGACCAGCGCGACGCCGCCCCCGGCGGCCGGCCGGACGTCGATCGTCACCCGCCCGCGCTCGGTGAACTTCACCGCGTTGGACACCAGGTTCAGCAGCACCTGGCGCACCCGCGTCGGGTCGCCGCGGACCGCCCGGGGGACCCCCGGGTCGACGTGGGCCGTCAGCGGCAGGTTCTTTTCGATGGCGCGCGACGACATCAGCGACACGACCCCGTCGACCAGCCGGCGCAGGTCGAAGTCGACGGTCTCCAGGGTCATCCGGCCGGCGTCCAGCTTCGACATGTCGAGCGCGTCGTCGAGGATGGCCAGCAGGGCCTCGCCGGAACAGAGGACGGTGTCGGCCCAGTCGCGCTGGTCGGCGTCGAGCCGCGTCTCCAACAGCAGGCGGACCATCCCGAGGATGCCGTTCATCGGCGTACGGATCTCATGGCTCATCATCGCCAGGAAATCGCTCTTGGCCTGCGCCGCCACCTCGGCCCGCTGGCGCGCGGTGTCGAGCTCGGCCGTGCGCTCGCTCACCCGCTGCTCCAGGTAGACATTGGCGTCCACCAGCTCCTGCTGGGCGTGCTTGCGGCGGGTGATGTCGTGGATCACCGCGGTGTAGAACCGGCGCTCGCCCACCCGGGCCTCGCTGACGTCCATCTCGATCAGCACGTCGCCGCCGTCGCGGCGGCGCGCCACCGCCTCGCGCCGCCGGCCGACGATGTGGGGCACGCCCGACCGCAGGCTGTCGCGCATCAGCGCGTCGTGGTGCTGGACGTGGTGGTCGGGCAGCAGCCGGTCCACGTTGTGGCCGACGAGGTCGGCCGCGGCGTAGTCGAACAGGCGAAGGGCGGCCGGGTTGGCCTCCTGGACGATGCCACGCTCGTCGATGGTCACCACCGCGTCGACCGTCGACTCCAGCATCGCCTTGTGGCGCTCGGCGCAGGCGCGCAGGGCGTCGGTCTGCCGGCGCTCGCCGGTGACGTCGCGCAGGTGGAGCGCCGTGCCGCCGTCCACCGCGAAGGCGGCGCCGCGGTACCACCGGGCATCGGGCGCCTGGACGTCGGCGACCGGCTCGCGCCCGGCGGTGGCGCGCGCCCGGTCGAGGGCAGGCCGGAGCTGGCCGGTCAGCGCCGGCACCCGGTCCCACAGGATGCCACCGACCGCCTTGCCGGGCGGGTGACCGAGCATCCGCCCGGCCGCCGGGTTGGCATGGACGACGCGCCCGTCCGCGTCGACGACGAGCAGGATGTCGTCCATCCCCGCGACCAGCCGGTCGGACCAGGACGGTGGTGTCACGGCTCCCCCTGGCCGCGGTCCGCGGCCGGGGAGACGGCCAGGCGGCCCGCCACGATGTCGGCGCGCGCCCGCTCGACGGCGTCCAGCATGGCGGGGGTGAGGAGAGGGCGGTTGTTGTCGTCGACGGCGTAATCCATCGCCCCCTCGGCCAGCCCCAGGGCGCGCACGCCGGGGCGCCAGCCGCCGTCGCGACCGCTGCGCAGGGCGCGCACCACCGCCTGGTCCGTGCGCTTGAGCATGGAGGTGAGGATGGTGCCGGGATAGAGCGGGTTCTGGTTGCTGTCGACGCCGATGGCCATGCGCCCGGCGTCCGCGGCGGCGCTGAAGATTCCGAAGTTGGAGCTTCCGGCGCCCGCGAACACCACGTCGGCGCCGCGCTGGAACTGGCTGCGCGCCACCTCGGCGCCGGTGGTCGGGTCGTTGAAGGCGGCCGGAGTCGTCCCGACGAAGTTCACCAGCACCTCGGTGCCGTCGCGGGCATGGCCGGCGCCCTGGCCGTATCCCGCGATGAACTTGCGCAGCAGCGGGATGTCCAGCGCGGCGACGAAGCCGATGGTGCCGGTTCGCGAGGCCAGCGCCGCCAGCACGCCGACCAGGAAGGCGCCTTCCTGCTCCTTGAAGACGATGGACTGGACGTTGGGCGCGTCGACCACCGCGTCGACGATGGTGAAGCGGGTGCCGGGATGGCGGGCGGCGATCTCCGCCAGCGGGGTGGCGTAGTAGAATCCGATCACCACGACGTCGGTGGCGCCACGGCGCACGACCGCGTTGACCGACTGCTCGAACTGGGCCACCGCCGCCGGCTGCGCTTCCATGACGCGCACGCCGGTGTCCGCGGTGAACGCCTCGGCGCCGCGAAAGGCCCCTTCGTTGAAGCTCTTGTCGAATTTCTGGCCGACCGCGTAGATCAGCGCCGGCGTGAACGCCGCCGCCCCGCCTTCGGCCGCCGCCGCAGGCGTCGCGGCGCCCGGGCCGGTCACGCCCGGGCCGGTGACGGCCAGCCCCGTGACGGCGAGGCCGGCGGCGAACAGGGTGCCTGCGGCGCGGCGGGTGATGGGGATCGGCATCGGTCGGTGTCCGTCAGGGGTGGGGCGCGGCGGGGAGCAGCGTTTCGAAGCGCGCGCGCAGCGGGCGCAGCGCCTCGACCACGCTGGGGGCGAGCCGGGCGGCATAGCCCTCTCCGTCCCGCTGCGCGTCCCAGTCGTTGGCGATGAAGCGGGCTTCGGCCGTGCCGATGTCGTACATCTTCGGCTTGGTCAGCGGGAAATACTTGGTCGCCGTGCCGAGCGCGGCGGCAAAGTCGGTGTCGCCCATCCCGCTGTAGGGTGTCCCCGCCGCGTCGCGCACGTTGAGGAAGAGCAGGGTATCGCCGAGCGCGGTGTAGCCGACGCCGAGGCCGCTGTGGATGGCCGCGGCCATTTCGAAGAAGGCCTGGCCGAGGTCGGGGGTCAGCGTGTCGTCGGGCAGGCGCAGCAGCACGTAGCTCGCCGTGCCTTCCGCCGTGTCCGGGATCTGGGCCACCATCACGCTGTCCTGGCGCAGCACCCAGCCCAGCGCGGCGGCGAGCCGGTCGGCGTCGTCGTCGCTGGCGGCCAGGGTGCTGGTCAGGGTCGGGTTGGTGCGGAGCTGCCAGCCGCCAAAGGTCGGGCGCGTGTCCACGTCCCCGGAGGCGAGGCCGAGCGCGGCAACCACACCGGGCACGATCTCCGCCGCGACCGCCGCCGTCAGCGACGCGCGCTCGGCGAAGGGGGCGGCGCCGATGCGCTCGGCGTCGGCGTCGGGGGTGCCCGGCACCGCCTCGTAGAACACCGTCTGCGCCGGCGGCGCGGCCGCGGCCGGCAGGGCCAGCACCGCGGCGATCACCATCCACAGAACGAGCGGCATGCGCCCCATCCAACGTCCTCCGGTTCCTCCCCGAGGCGGCCGGCGGGCCGGCCGGTTGTTGGCACGATCCTAGTTCACCGGGATGCGCGTGCACCACAGGAATCGCCGCCACCCCCCGGCGGCATGCGACCCGCGGGCCGCTGGACCGGGACCGCGGCGTGGCCTAGCATCGGCCGCGACGGCCCGCGCCGGGCCGGAAACGGGCGGGGGGAGCGCATGGGCACGGCCGGGGGATTGACGGGGAAGACGCTGCTGATCACCGGTGCGAGCCGGGGCATCGGCAAGGCCATCGCCCTGCGGGCGGCCCGCGACGGGGCCAACGTGGCCGTCGTGGCGAAGAGCGCCGAGCCGCACCCCACGCTGCCCGGCACCATCCACAGCGCCGCCGCCGAGATCGAGGCGGCCGGCGGCCAAGCGCTGGCCATCGCCTGCGACATCCGCGACGAGACGCAGGTCGCCGCCGCCGTCGCGCGCACGGTCGAGCGCTTCGGCGGCATCGACATCCTGGTCAACAACGCCAGCGCGATCAGCCTGACCGGAACGCTGGACACCGCGCCGCGGCGCTGGGACCTGATGATGGCGGTCAACGGGCGCGGCACCTTCGTCTGCTCCCAGGCGGCGGTGCCGCACCTCCTCTCATCGGACAACCCGCACATCCTGACCCTGGCGCCGCCCCCCAACCTGGACCCCAAGTGGTTCGCCGGGCACACCCCCTACACCATCGCGAAATACGCCATGAGCCTGTGCACCCTCGGCCTCGCGGCGGAGTTCCGCGGCCGCATCGGCGTCAACGCGTTGTGGCCGCGCACGGTGATCGCCACCGCGGCCCTGGCCATGCTTGGCGATGCGGTCAAGCCGGAGAACTGCCGCCGGCCGGAGATCGTCGCCGACGCCGCGCATGCCGTGCTGACCCGCTCCGCCGCCACCTGCACCGGGAATTTCTTCATCGACGACGCCGTGCTGGCAGAGGAGGGGGTCACCGACCTCGACCGGTACGCGGTGCGGCCGGGGGCGCCGCTGCTTCCCGACCTGTTTCTCGGGTGATGCTGCGCCAAGGTGGCGGGTGCGACCACAATTCGCTTGCGACGCGCGGGACCTGCGCCTAGAGGTTGATCAACTCCAGTCCCGATCGCGATGGGTGCCATGGCTGCCTTCATGTACACCTTCGGCACCGTCGGTGCGGACCGCATGCTCGCCACCCGGGCCAACGAGGTTCTGATGGGCGGCCCGGGCAACGACTACCTCCGGGCCTCCATCTACAACGACAACGTCCTGGCCGGCGGCGGCGGCAACGACACCTACACCGGGTCGTTCGGCCGGGTCAGCGCCTTCGTGCTGGAGAACGGCAACAGCCCCGGCGACCGCTTCGTCGACGTGACGGTGTATTCCCCCCCGACCCTCGCCGGCACCATCGACGACCGCCATCTCATCCTCACCAACGCCACCGGCAGCAACGCCATCCTGTTCGTCGACTGGAAGCAGCCGGCAAACCGGATCGAGTTCTGGGAGATCGGGGGCCGCACCTACACCCATGCCCAGTTCGAGGCGGCGATCACCGCGGCGCCGGGGTATGTCGGGAACATCTCCAGCAGCCAGCTGGCGCCCGACGCGCGGGTCGTTCTCGACGATGTGGTCACCGGCATGGCGAACACCGCCCGATGGTTCGACGGCCACGCCTGGACTCTGGTGCCGGGCACTGCGACCACCCCGACCACTCCGACCTCGACCACCCCGCCGGCGACGGCGGTGGCGACCGCGGGCGACGATGCGCTCAGCGGCACCGGGGCGGCCGACCGGCTGGACGGGTTGGCCGGTGCCGACACCCTGTCCGGCCTGGGCGGGGCCGACACCCTGTCCGGCGGCGACGGAGCCGACGCGCTCTATGGCAATCTCGACGCGGACCGGCTCTACGGCGCCGCCGACTCCGACAGCCTGTTCGGCGGGCAGGGGAACGACGTCCTCGACGGCGGCGCGGCCGGTGACCTGCTGTACGGGCAGCTCGGCGCCGACACCCTGTCCGGCGGGGACGGCGCCGACACGCTGTTCGGGGGCCAGGGCAACGACCTGCTGTTCGGCGGCGCCGGCGACGACGTGCTGTTCGGCAACCGCGGCGACGACACCCTGTCCGGGGGCAGCGGCGCCGACCGCTTCGTGCTCAGCGGCGACACCGAGGTGGTGGCCCTGTTCCGACCGGCGGAGGGCGACCACATCGTCGTCTCGGCGGAGTGGACGGTCACCGTCTCGACCAACGAGGTGGGCTTTGTGGTGCTGTCCATCGACGGGATCGAGCGGGTGACGCTGACCGGCTACACCACGCCGGAGAACGCCGCGGACTGGCTGGTGGTGGCGTGATCGCCGTCGGATTCAGCCGGCGCCGCCCGGGGTGCCGCCGTTGAGCGTGACGCCCTTGAGTGTGCCGACGAAGCGCTCGAACGCCGCCTGCTCCAGCGGGCGGCTGATCAGGTACCCCTGGATGCTGTTGCACCGCTGCTGGAGCAGCACGTCGGCCTGCTCCTGGGTTTCCACCCCTTCGGCGATGGTGGCGAAGCCCAGGCTGTCGGCGAGGTTGACGATGGTGCCGACGATCGCCGGGTCGGTCGAGGACTTGACGATGTCGCGCACGAAGCTGCGGTCGATCTTCAAGGTGTCGATGGGAAACCGCTTGAGGTAGGCGAGCGAGGAGTAGCCGGTGCCGAAATCGTCGATCGACAGCTTCACGCCGATGCTCTTGAGGCCGTTCAGCACGCCGACCGCCTTCTCGATGTCGCCGATCATCGCGCCCTCGGTCAGCTCCAGCTCCAGCCGGTCCGGCGGCACCCCCGACGATTCGATGACCGACTGCACGAAGCCGACCAGCCGGACATCCTGGAACTGGCGGGGGGAGAGGTTGACCGAGACGACCCCGACGTCCAGGCCGCGGCTGATCCACGACGCCAGTGACCGCGTCGCGCTGTACAGCGTCCAGCAGCCGATGTCCCAGATCAGCCCGGTGTCCTCGGCCAGCGGGATGAACTCCGCCGGGGAGACCAGGCCGCGCACCGGGTGGCGCCAGCGGATCAGCGCCTCGGCGCCGATCAGGCGGCGCGGTTCCAGGTCGACCTTGGGCTGGAAGAACAGCTCGAACTCGCCGGTCGCCACGGCGCGGCGCAGGTCGCTTTCCAGCGTCAGGTGATACCCGTTCTGCATGCGCATGCCCTGGTCATAGAGGGCGTAGCGCTGCTCGGGATTGCGTTTGGCGTGGTGCATCGCCAGCTCGGCGTTGCGCAGCAGCTGGTCGGCCGTCTCGCCGTCTTCGGGGAAGAAGGCGACGCCGATCGAGGCGCCGCAATAGATCTCCTGGCCGAAGATGGCGAAGGGCTCGTTGATCGAATAGGCGACCTTGTCGGCGAGCCGGGATCCGGCGGCGCGGTCGGCGGCGTCGGGGGCCACCACCAGGAACTCGTCGGCCCCGAGACGGCCGACGGTGTCGGCCACCCGGGTGCCGTTGCGCAGGCGGCGCCCGACCATCTTCAACAGCTCGTCACCGGCCTGGTGGCCCAGGGTGTCGTTGACCTGCTTGAAGCGGTTGAGGTCGAGAAAGGCCACCGCGACCTTGGTGCGGCTGCGCTGGGCGCGCAGCAGCGCCTCCTCCAGGCGCTCGCACACCAGCCAGCGGTTGGGCAGGTCGGTCAGGCGGTCGAAGCTCGCCTGGTAGCGGATCTGGTGCTCCTGGTACTTGCGCTGGCTGATGTCGGCCAGGGTCAGCACGTAGTGCTCCAGCGTGCCGCCGGGCGAGCGCACGGCGGACACCGTCACGTCCGCGGCGAACTCCTCGCCCGAGCGCCGGAAGGTGGCGATCTCGCCCTGCCAGCGGCCGGTCTGCTGCGCCGTCCGCCAGATCGTGTCGATGAAGGCGCGCTCGTGGCTGCCATGGTGGAACAGCACCAGCGGCTGGCCCACCAGTTCGTCCACCTCGAACCCGGTCATCCCGGTGTACGCCGGGTTCACCGCCTGGACCATCAGCTGCGGATCGACGATCAGGATGCCGTCGGCGACGTTGAGGAACACCGTCGCCAGCAGACGGATCTTCTCCTCGCTCTCCTTGCGTTCGGTGATGTCCTGGACGGTGCCCTCGTAGAATCGCACCCCGCCGTCGACGCCGCGCACGCAGCGGGCGTTTTCCGAGATCCAGATGATCGACCCGTCGCGCCGGAACACCCGCGCCTCGAAGTTCTTCACCAGGCCCTGGCGCAGCATCAGGTCGGCGAACGCCTCGCGCCGCCCGGGGTCGACGTAGAGCTGGCCGGCGATGTCGGTGAGGTTGACCATCAGCTCTTCCGGCCCGTCGTAGCCGTAGATCCGGGCCAGGGACGGGTTCACCCTGAGGTAGCGACCGTCGACCGTCGTCTGATAGATCCCCTCGACCGCGTTCTCGAAGATGCTGCGGTACTGCTCCTCGGTCTCTCGGGTCATGGTCGGCGGTTCCTGCGGTCGTTCCGGCACGGTGTTCAACGCTTGGGGAAACAGCATCTTCGACACTCAATGGACACCGCCGCCTACCTCGGCTCAGCCCCCGCAAAGCGGGCATGGGCCGGCACCGGACGACACTTTGCATTGTGTTTCAAAAATTTCACGAATGAAAGGCTAATGTTGCGGGTGCGGTGTAACGCACCGGCGCGCGCACGACCCCGCCGCCGGAGCCGCTGCGGCGGGCCGGATTTGTCCTGTCCCGCGCCGCGGCGTGCGGCTATCCTCGGTGGCCGGCCGACGGCGGACCGGCCGACGGATCAGGGGGTGGCGATGGCGCGGACACGGACGGGTGTGGCGGCGGCGGCGGCGGTGATCATGGCGGCGACGGCGGGTCCGGCCGCGCGACCGGCCGTGGCGGCCGATTTCCAGCCCGGGCTGGTCTACGACATGGGCGGCAAGTTCGACAAGTCGTTCAACGAGGCCGCCTACGCCGGCGCCGAACGCTTCAAGGACGAGACCGGGATCGCCTACCGCGACGTCGAGCTGACCAACGAGGCGCAGCGCGACCAGGCGGTGCGCACCATGGCGCGGCGCGGCGCCGACGTGGTGGCGGCGGTGGGGTTCACCCAGGCGGCGGCCATCGAAACCGTCGCCAAGGAGTTTCCCGAGACCAAGTTCTGCCTGATCGACGAGACGGTGGACCTGCCCAACGTCCGCTCCGTCACCTTCCAGGAGCACGAGGGCTCGTTCCTCGTCGGCATGCTCGCGGCGATGGCCTCCAAGACCGGCAAGGTCGGCTTCGTCGGCGGCATGGACGTGCCGCTGATCCGCAACTTCCAGACCGGCTACGTGCAGGGGGTCAGGCACGTCGACGCCGACGCGGAGATCTTCGCCAACATGACCGGCACCACGCCCGCCGCGTGGAACGACCCGATGCGCGGGGCCGAGCTGGCGCGCAGCCAGTTCGACCGCGGCGCCGACGTGGTCTACGCCGCGGCGGGTGCCACCGGCCTGGGCGTGCTGCAGGCGGCGGCCGACGCCGGCAAGCTGGGCATCGGCGTCGACAGCAACCAGAACTGGCTGCATCCCGGCCGGGTGCTGACCTCCATGCTCAAGCGCGTCGACGTGGCCATCTACGACTGCTTCATGGACGCCAGGTCGGGCGACTGGACCGCCGGCCACCAGCGTCTCGGCCTGGCGGAGGAGGGCGTGGGCTACGCGGTCGACGAGCACAACCGCGCCCTGGTCACCCCGGAGATGGAGGCGGCGCTGCAGGCGGCGCGCGCGAAGATCGTCGCCGGGGAGCTCGCGGTGGCGCCGTACGCGCCGTAAGGGGGCGTCGGGCCATGGCGGCGGAGCCCGCCCTCGAGGTCGTCGGAATCGACAAGTGGTTTGGCGACAACCACGCCAACCGGGCGGTGTCGCTGCGGGTCGAGCGGGGGACGATCCACGGCATCGTCGGCGAGAACGGTGCGGGCAAGTCGACGATCATGAGCATCGTCTACGGCTATCTGCGCGCCGAGTCCGGGGAGATCCGCGTCGGCGGGCGGCCCGTCGCCATCGCCAGCCCGCGCGACGCCATGCGCCATGGCATCGGCATGGTCCACCAGCACTTCATGCTGGTGGACCCGTTCACCGCCCTGGAAAACGTCCTGCTGGGCACCGAGGGCGGACCGACCCTGGGCCCCGGCAAGGCGCGCGCACGGGCCGAGCTGGCGCGGCTGGAGCGGGAGTTCGGGTTGGAGGTCGACCTGGACCGGCCGGTGGGCGACCTCGCGGTCGGCGCCCAGCAGCGGGTGGAGATCCTGAAGGCGCTCTACCGCGGGGCCGACCTGCTGATCCTGGACGAGCCGACCGGCGTGCTGACGCCCCAGGAGACCGACCATCTCTTCCGCGTGCTGCGGGCGCTGACCGGCCGGGGCCGGACGGTGATCGTCATCACCCACAAGCTGCGCGAGATCATGGAGCTGACGGACGCCGTCACGGTCATGCGCCGCGGCCGGGTGGTGGCCGAGCGGGCGACCGCCGCCACGACCCGCGAGGAGCTGGCGCAGCTCATGGTCGGCCGCAAGGTGCTGCTGCGCGTCGAGAAGGCGCCGGCGGCGCCGGGGGCGGCGGTGCTGGAGGCCGCCGGCCTGCGCGTCGCCGACGATTCCGGGGTGGAGCGTGTGAAGGGCGTCGATCTGACGGTGCGGGCCGGCGAGATCGTCGGCATCGCCGGGGTGTCCGGCAACGGCCAGGCCGAGCTTCTGGAGGCCCTTGCCGGCATGCGCGACACGTCGGGCGGGACGCTGCGCCTGAAGGGGCGGCCGCTGCCGGCGGCCGGCGACCCGCGCGAGCGGCGGCGCCTCGGCGTCGCCCATGTGCCGGAGGACCGCCAGCGGGTCGGCCTGGTCACCGGCTTCGCCGCGGCGGAGAACGCCATTCTCGGCTACCACGACGAGGCGGCCTACAACGGGCGGGTTCTGATGGACGGCGGCGCGGTGTGGCGCGCCTGCGCCCGCACCATGGCCGCCTACGACGTGCGTCCGCCCCAGCCCGGCCTGGCGACCGCGGGCTTTTCCGGCGGCAACCAGCAGAAGCTGGTGCTGGCCCGCGAGATCGAGCGCAACCCCGACCTGCTGCTGGTGGGCCAGCCGACCCGGGGCGTCGACATCGGCGCCATCGAGTTCATCCACAAGCGGCTGGTGACCCTGCGCGACGCCGGCAAGGCGATCCTGCTGGTGTCGGTGGAGCTGGAGGAGATCCTGGCGCTGGCCGACCGCATCCTGGTGATGTTCGACGGCCGCATCGTCGGCGAGATCGCGGCCGGGGGCCGGGGGGAGGGCGCCGGGGGCGGCGTCGATGAGCGGCGCCTCGGCCTCATGATGGCCGGGGTGGCGGGGTAGGCGGGGCCACCCCGTCCACCCGACCCGCCGGCTAGGCGGTCAGCACGCGGGCCCCGGCCCGCTCGACCGTGGCGCGCGCCTGATCGGGGATCGCGCCGTCGCAGCACACCGTGTCGAACGCGTCCAGCCTGGCGAACACCGCCGGTTTGACGACCGGGAACTTGGTGGAGTCGAGGACCAGGATCTTGTTCACGGCGTTGGCCATGGCGGCCTGCTTGACCTCCACCTCGTGGAAGTTGGAGCAGCTCACGCCGAAGGTCGGGTGGACCCCGCCGGCCGACACGAAGGCCTTGTTGATGCCGATGCCGCGCAGCGTCTCCAGGGCCTCCTGGCTGAAGAACGACGCGGACGACGGGTGGTAGAGCCCGCCCAGCAGCAGCACCCGCACCCCCGGCTTCTTGCAGACGATCTCCGCCACGTTCATGGCGTAGCACACGACGGTGATGCCGCTGTTGGCGGGGATCGCCCCGGCGAGGTGCGGGATGGTGGTGCCGCAGTCCAGGAAGATGGTCTCGCGCGGCGCCACCAGAGCCGCCGCGGCCGCGCAGGCGGCGCGCTTCAGGTCGACATGGGCGTCGCGCTCGCGGTCCAGCATGTAGCCGAGACCGCCGGGGTCGTCCGGCGCCCCGGCGATGTACCCGCCGAGGTAGGAGAAACGGCCGGCGGCGGCGGCGATGTCGCGGCGCACCGTCATCTCCGACACGTCGAGCAGGCGGGCGGCGTCCTTGAGGCGGATGTATCCGCCGGATTGCAAGGCGCTGTGCAGGCGGTCCAGACGCGCCGCTCGTTTCGACATGGCAGCCCCCGACGCTGGGGAGCCGCCGGAGCGGCCCCGCGATGATGTTTTCACCTTGACATACAAACCGTCAATGTGAAACCATCATTGCAGAAAATGTTATAATCATAACAAGAGAGGCGTCATCGAGGCGCCTCCGGGGGAGCGTCCACAATGCCGACCACGCCCGTCCACGCGGCGCCAGGCGCACTGGCGCGCGTCATCGACCACACCCTGCTGCGCCCCGACGCCCAGCCGGCCGAGGTCGGCCGGCTGTGCGACGAGGCGTTGGCGCATTCGTTCAAGGCGGTGTGCGTCAACCCCCTGTACGTGCCGCTGGTGGCGGACCGGCTGTCCGGGTCTGCGGTCGCGACCTGCGCGGTGATCTGCTTTCCCTTCGGGGCCGACCCCACGGCCATCAAGGTGTCCTCCGCGGAATGGGTGGTGCGCCACGGCGCGCGCGAGGTCGACATGGTGATTCCCCTCGGCCTGCTGAAGGCGGGCGACGCGGCGGCCGTGCGCGACGACGTCGCGGCGGTCAAGCGGGCCTGCGGCGACGCCCTGTTGAAGGTCATCATCGAGACCAGCCTTCTCACCGACGACGAGAAGGTGCTGGCCTGCCGGCTGGCCCAGGAGGGCGGGGCGGATTTCGTGAAGACCTCGACCGGCTTCGCCGGCGGCGGCGCCACCGTCGCCGACGTCGCCCTGATGCGCCGCACCGTCGGCCCGTCCATGGGCGTCAAGGCCTCGGGCGGGGTGCGCACCACCGAGGACGCGTGGCGGATGATCGACGCCGGAGCGTCGCGCATCGGCGCCAGCGCCAGTGTTGCCATCGTCGCCGGGTGACGGCGATGTCGAAGAGGTCGCCGGGTGACGGCGATGTCGAAAGGGTCGCCGGGTGACGGCGGCCCCGCCGTCCACGAGCGGCCATCGCGAACGACAAGAATCATCCATAGGGAGTCCGCACCAATGAAGAAGCTTCTCTCATCCCTCCTGGTCGCCGGTGCCATGGTCGCCGGGCCGGCGCTGGGCGCCGATCCCGTGGAGACGCCCGACCTCGTCCAGAAGCTGACGTCGAGCGCCACGGGCAAGGAGTACGCCATCGCCACCGTGGTCAAGGTCGACGGCATCGCCTGGTTCGACCGCATGCGCGAGGGCGTCCGGCAGTTCGACGCCGACACCGGCCACGACACCTGGATGGTCGGGCCCAGCCAGGCCGACGCCGCGGCCCAGGTGCAGCTCGTTGAGAACCTGATCGCCCAGGGCGTCGACGCCATCACCATCGTGCCGTTCTCGGTGGAGGCGGTGGAGCCGGTCCTGAAGAAGGCGCGCGACCGCGGCATCGTGGTGATCGCCCACGAGGCCTCGAACATCCAGAACGCCGACTTCGTGCTGGAGGCGTTCGACAACCACGCCTACGGCGCCAAGCTGATGGAGGTGCTGGGCGGCTACATGGGCGGGGAGGGCAAGTACGTCGCCACCGTCGGCAGCCTGACGTCGAAGTCCCAGAACGAGTGGATCGACGGCGCCATCGCCTACCAGAAGGAGCATTTCCCGAAGATGGAGCTGGCCACCAACCGGCTGGAGACCTACGACGACGCCAACACCGACTACAACAAGCTGAAGGAAGTCCTCACCACCTACCCCGACATCAAGGGCATCGTCGGCGGCCCGATGCCGACCTCGGCGGGGGCCGGCCGGCTGATCAACGAGCGGGGACTGAAGGACAAGCTGTTCTTCTCCGGCACCGGCCTGGTGTCGGTGGCCGGCGAGTATCTGGGCAACGGCGACATCCAGTACATCCAGTTCTGGGACCCGGCGGTCGCCGGCTACGCCATGAACATGCTGGCGGTGATGGCGCTGGACGGCAAGAAGGACCAGATCAAGGCCGGCCTCGACCTCGGTCTGCCGGGCTACACCGCCCTGACCACGCCCGAGGGCGCCGGCGGCAACCTGCTGTACGGCCAGGGCTGGGTCGGCGTGACCAAGACGAACATGGACAAGTACGACTTCTGAGCCCGCACTCCCGCGGGGGGCGCGGCGCAGCCGCGGCGCCCCCCGCGGGCCACCCTTCTCGTGGTCCTCGAACGGGCGGGCTCGCCATGACCGACGCACTCATCGAACTCCGCGGCATCCGCAAGGAGTTTTCCGGGGTGGTTGCCCTGGACGCCATGTCGCTCGTCATCCGGGCCGGCGAGATCCACTGCCTGGCCGGCGAGAACGGCTCCGGCAAATCCACCGTCATCAAGATCATGTCGGGCGTCTACCGCCCCGACGCCGGGGAGCTCCGCATGGACGGGAAGGCGATCGGGCCGCTGACGCCGATCGCCGCCATCGACCGCGGCATCCAGGTGATCTACCAGGACTTCTCCCTGTTCGGGAACCTCACGGTCGCCGAGAACCTGGCGATGAACGTGCACCTGCGCGAGAAGCGCCGGCGCATGGACTGGCGGCGCACCCGGGCCATCGCCCGGGACGCGGTGGCCCGCCTGGGCGTGGCGCTCGACCTCGAGGCCACGGTCGGCGCCCTGCCGACCGCCGGCAAGCAGCTGGTCGCCATCGCCCGGGCGCTGATGTCCGACGCCCGCCTCATCATCATGGACGAGCCGACCACGGCCCTGACCCGCAAGGAGGTCGAGACCCTGTTCCGCATCGTCCGGGACATCCAGGCCCGTGGCATCGCCGTGCTGTTCGTCAGCCACAAGATGCGCGAGATGCTGGAGATCAGCGAGCGGATCACCGTCATCCGCAACGGCCGCAAGGTCGCCGAGGGGGCGACCGGCGGGTTCGACGAGGCGGCCATCGTGCGCCACATGACCGGCTCCGACATTCTGACCGAACCCTATGTCTGGAGGCCGCCGCCCGGCAACCCGCCGCCGCGGCTGGAGATCCGCGGCCTGACCGCCCCCGGCCATTTCGAGGGGCTGGACCTCGCGCTGCGCCCGGGCGAGATCGTCGGCCTGTCCGGCCTGCTCGGGTCCGGCCGCACCGAGGTGGCGCTGGCCCTCTTCGGCATGCTGCCCGGTCACCGCGGCGAGATCCGCATCGACGGGGCGCCGGTCCGCCTCGCCTCGACCGCCGACGCGATCGCCGCGGGCATCGCCTACGTCCCCGAGGACCGGCTGACCGAGGGCCTGTTCCTGACCCAGAGCATCGACCGCAACATGCTGGCGACGTCCTACGACCGGCTGGCCCCGCATCTGGTGATCGACCGCGCCCGCGCGGCGGAGCTGACGGCCGGCATGATGCGCACCATGGCGATCGCCGCGCCGTCGGGGGCGGCCGCGGTCAACACGCTGTCGGGGGGCAACCAGCAGCGGGTCGTGCTGGCGCGCTGGTTGCTGACCGACGCCCGCGTCCTGGTCCTCAACGGACCGACGGTCGGCGTCGACGTCGGCTCCAAGGCCGAGATCCACCGCAAGATCCGTGAACTGGCGGTCCACCACCAGCTCGCGGTCCTGATGATTTCAGACGATGTCCTCGAACTGGTGCAGAACTGCAATCGCATCGTGCTGATGCACCGCGGCCGGTTTGTCGACACCCTGGACAGCGCCGCGACCTCGGAAGAGCAGGTCAGCGAGCGCCTGAAGACGTTCACGTGAGGAGACGGTGATGGCCTGGCTCCGGCGTTCGGAAACGGTCATCGCGGGCATCCTGCTGCTCGCCATGATCCTCATCGGTTTGGTCAATCCGGCCTTCTGGCAGCTCGACAACCTGTTCAGCCTGCTGCGCAGCAACGTGATCATCGGCATCATGGCGCTGGGCGTGCTGCTGGTGATGATCTCCGGCGGCATCGACGTGTCGTTCCCGGCCTTCGCCGTCGCCGCCATGTACCTGACCGTCAAGGCGATGCTCTACGTCGGCTACGACGGGGTGGCGCTGCCCTTCCTGATGGCGGCGGTGATCGGCCTGCTGTTCGGCTGCCTCAACGCCTTCTTCGTCTACAAATTCCGGATGATCCCGCTGATCGTGACGCTGGGCACCGGCAGCATGGTGCGCGGGTTCCTGCTCGGCGTCGTCGGCACCAGCATGATCAACATCAACAAGATGCCCGACGCGCTGATGGACTTCGCCAAGACCGAGGTGGTCAGCCTGACCAAGGCGGGCGGTGCCACCTACGGCCTCACCGCCATGGTTCTGGTCTATCTGGGTCTGGCGGTGGCGGTGCACCTGGTGCTGCGGCACACCATGATCGGGCGCAGCGCGTACGCGCTGGGCGGCGACGCGGAGGCGGCGCGGCGCGCCGGCTTCGACCTGCGCCGGACCATCTTCTTCATCTACTGCACCGCCGGGGCGCTGGCGGGCTTCGCCGGCCTGCTGCACGCCGGCATGATCTGGCTCGCCAACCCGCGCGACTTTGTCGGGCTGGAGCTCGACGTCATCGCCGCGGTGGTGCTGGGCGGGGCCTCCATCTTCGGCGGGCGGGGCACCGTGCTGGGGACCATGCTGGGCGTCTTCATGCTCGTGATGGTCAAGAACAGCCTCATCATCATGAAGGTCGACACCACCTGGCAGAGGGTGGTGGTCGGCGTCATCATCGTCGCCGCCACCGCCGTCACCGCGTGGCGCGACCGCCGGCGCCAGGCGTGAGGGTCCGCACCATGACACAGCCACAGCCCACCACCCGCTTCGACCTCCGCGCCCTGGTCAACCGCGACAACAACATCGTCCAGCTGCTGGCGATGACGGTGCTGATCTTCGCGGTCATGACGGCGCTGAGCCCCGACAAGTTCCTGCGCTACTACAACTTCGAATCGATCACCTACATCTTCCCGGAACTGGGCCTGCTGTCGATCGCGATGATGATCGCGATGCTGACCGGGGGCATCGACCTGTCGGTGGTCGGCATCGCCAACCTGTCGGGCATCCTCGCCGGGGTGGTGTTCCACCGCCTCGCCGGGGCCGGCGGCGTCGCCGACACCGGGGTGCCGGTGGTGGTGCTGGGCGCCGTGGTGGCGCTGGCCACCGGGATGGCGGCGGGGGCCCTGAACGGGCTGCTGGTGACCCGCCTGGGGATCACCCCGATCCTGGCCACCCTGGGCAGCGGCCAGGTGTTCACCGGGCTGGCCATCGTGCTGACCGGGGGGCCGGCCATCGTCGGCTTTCCCACCGCCTGGGCGTTCCTCGGCAACGGCAAGATCGCCGGCCTGGCCACCCCGTTCGTGCTGTTCGTGGTGGTGGCCGCCGCCATCGCCTTCCTGCTCTCGCGCACCACCTTCGGCGTCAACCTGATGCTGATCGGCACCAACCCGAAGGCCGCGCTGTTCGCCGGGCTGAAGAGCGCGCGCATGGTGTTCTGGAGCTATGTGCTGACCGGCACGCTGGCCTCCATCGCCGGCATCATCCTGTCCGGGCGCACCAACGCCGCCAAGTCCGACTACGGCACCTCGTACCTGCTGCAGGCGGTGCTGATCGCCGTGCTGGGCGGCACCAACCCGGCGGGCGGGCGGGGCACGGTGCTGGGCGTGGCGATCGCCGTGCTGGCCCTCATGCTGCTGTCCAGCGGCTTCCAGATCCTGCGTTTCTCCAACCACCTCATCGACTTCATCTGGGGCGGATTCCTGCTGCTGGTGATCGCCATCAACGCCTATCAGACACGCACCCGCTGACCGGGCGCCGGAGGGGAGCCATGACCGTCCATTCCGCCATCCATCTCCGCAAGGGGTTCTTCACCGAGGCCGAACGCCCGGTGGTCGAGGCCGCCGGCATCACCGCCAGCCTGTTCCGCTACGACAGCGGCATCGAGGCGGTGCGCCTGGCCAACCGCCGCGGCCACCTGGTGGTGCTGCCCTTCTTCGGGCAGATGGTGTGGGACGCCGTGTTCGATGGCGTCGACCTGACCATGGCGAACATGTTCGCCACGCCGCGCCCGGCCGAGGTCATCGTCGGCACGTACGGCTGCTTCGCCTTCCATTCCGGCCTGCTGCGCAACGGCTGCCCGGGGCCGGCGGACAGCCATCCCCTGCACGGCGAGATGCCGTGCGCGCCGCTGGACGCGGCCGGGCTGGAGGTCGGCGAGGACGCGGAGGGGCCGTATCTGGCGGTGACGGGCCTGCGCGAGTACGTCATGGGCTTCGGCGCCCACTACGCGGCGCATCCGCGGGTGGTGCTGCGCCCGGACAGCGCGCTGTTCGACATCGCCATGGCGGTGGAGAACCGATCGGCGGCGGCGATGGACCTGATGTACATGTGCCACGTCAACTTCGCCTTCGCCGAGGGGGGGCGCATCGTCCAGCCCGCTCCCTTCACGCCCGACCGCACGGTGGTGCGCACCACGGTGCCGGCCCACGTGCCGCGCAGCCCCGGCTACGATGCCTTCCTGGAGGAGCTGTCCCGCGACCCCGCCGCCATGGAGGTGCTGGACCAGCCCGGCCGCTACGACCCGGAGCAGGTGTTCTATGTCCGCGGCCTGCGCGCCGGCGCCGACGGGCGCACCGCGCTGATGCTGCGGCGGCCCGCGGGCGACGCGTTCCACATCGCCTACGACGTCACCGCGTTCCCGAAGACGGTGCGCTGGGTGCTGGTGAACGGTGACCAGGCGGTGTGCGCCTTCGCCCTGCCGTCGACCTGCGAGCCCGAGGGCTACGGCGCGGAACGGGCCAAGGGCAACGTGCAGTCCCTGGCCGGTGGCGAGACCCGGCGCTTCAGCGTGCGCCTGGGCCACCTGCGGCCGGACGAGGCCGACGCGGCGCAGCGCGCCATCGCGGCGCTGTGAACCGGCGCCCAGTGAGAGGAGAGAACGCCATGCCGGGAAAGATCGCCGTGGTCGGCAGCAACATGGTCGACCTCATCACCTACACCGACCGCATGCCGGCACCGGGCGAGACCATCGAGGCGCCGCGCTTCGAGATGGGGTGCGGCGGCAAGGGCGCCAACCAGGCCGTCGCGGCGGCCCGGCTGGGCGCCGAGGTCATGATGGTCACCAAGGTCGGCGACGACATCTTCGCCGACAACACGATCCGCAACCTCGGCGCCTGCGGCATCGACACCCGCTTCGTGGAACGGGTGCCCGGCACCTCCAGCGGCGTCGCCCCGATCTTCGTCGACCCGTCGGGGGAGAACCGCATCCTCATCGTCAAGGGCGCCAACGCCCTGCTGGCACCGGCCGACGTCGACCGCGCCGCCGAGGCGCTGAAGGCGTGCGATCTCATCGTCATGCAACTCGAGGTGCCGCTGGAGACGGTCTACCACACCATCGCCTTCGGTGCCCGCCACGGCATCGAGACGCTGCTCAACCCGGCCCCGGCGCCGGCGGAGCTGGATCCCCGGCGGATCGAGCGGGTCACCTTCCTGGTCCCCAACCAGACCGAGCTGGCCACCATCTCCGGCCTGCCGGTGACCTCCGAGGCCGAGGCCGAGGCGGCGGCGCGGTCGTTGATCGGGCGCGGCATCCGCACGGTGATCGTCACCCTGGGGGCGCACGGCGCGCTGCTGGTCACGGCGGGCGAGGCGAGCCGCGCCATCGCCCCGGTGCCGGTGCGCCCGGTGGACACCACCGGGGCCGGAGACGCCTTCATCGGCAGCTTCGCCCGCTACTACGTGGCGGGGCGCGACCTCGACGCCGCGCTGGCCATGGCCGTACGCTACGCCGCCGACAGCATCACCCGGCCGGGGACGCAGAAATCCTACGCCACCCGCGCGGCGTTCGAGGCGTTCTGCGCCGGCCTCGACTGACACGGACATCCACACGGGCACCGGCACGGACACGGACACGGGAGGGGGACATGGCACGCGCGGTCATCGGGGTGGACGTCGGCACCGGCAGCGCCCGCGCCGGGGTGTTCGACCTGCACGGCCGGCGGCTCGCCACGGCGGCCCGGCCGATCCGGCTGTGGCGGCCGGAGCCGGAGTGGGCGGAGCAGTCCTCCGACGACATCTGGCAGGCCGTGTGCGCCGCCGTCCGCGAGGCGCTGGAAGGCTGTGCGGAGCGGCCCGAGGTGGTCGGCGTCGGCTTCGACGCCACCTGCTCGCTGGTGGTGCTGGACGCGGCGGGGCGGCCGGTCACCGTCGATCCCGGGGGCGACGACGCCCGCAACGTCATCGTGTGGATGGACCACCGCGCCGGCGACCAGACGGCGCGGATCAACGCCGGCGGGCACGCCGTGCTGCGCTACGTCGGCGGCCGCCTGTCGCTGGAGATGCAGATCCCCAAGCTGCTGTGGCTGAAGGAGACCCTGCCCGACACCTGGCGGCGGGCGGCGCATGTCTTCGACCTGCCCGACTTCCTGACCTGGCGGGCCACGGGGTCGCGGCGGCGGTCGCTGTGCTCGCTGGTCTGCAAATGGACCTATCTCGGGCACGAGGGGCGCTGGGACGACGGGTTCCTGCGCGCCGTCGGCCTCGGCGACCTGGCCGATGACGGCCACGCCCGCATCGGCGCGGAGGTCGGCGCGGTGGGCGGTGCCATTCCCGGCGGCCTGGCCGCCGCCGCCGCGGCCGAACTCGGCCTGGCGCCCGGCATTCCCGTGGCGACCTCGCTGATCGATGCCCATGCCGGCGGCCTCGGCGTCATCGGGGCGGCCGTGCCGGGCGGCGGGGCGGTGGATTTCGACCGGCGGCTGGCGCTGATCGGCGGCACGTCGAGCTGCCACATGGCGGTCAGCCCCGGCGCGCCGCGCTTCATCCCCGGGGTCTGGGGACCGTACCACGCGGCGATGATCCCCGGCCTGTGGCTGAACGAGGGCGGGCAGTCGGCGACCGGCGCCCTGATCGACCACGTGGTGCAGGGCCATCCGCGCCACGCCGAACTCGCCGCGGCGGCGGAGCGGCGGGGGGAGACCGTCTATCGGGCGCTCAACGACCGCCTCGCCGTCCTGGCGGTGCGCGACGGGGTGCCGGCGGCGGAGCTGACGCGCGACCTCCACGTGCTGCCGGACTTCCACGGCAACCGGTCGCCGCGGGCCGACGCCAGCCTGCGCGGCATGATCAGCGGCCTGCGCCTGTCCGACAGCGTCGACGATCTGGCGTTGCTCTACCTCGCCACGGTGCAGGCCGTGGCCTACGGCACACGGCACATCGTCGAGGCCATGAACGCCGGCGGCTACGCCATCGACACGGTTCTCGCCTGCGGCGGCGGCACCAAGAACCCGGTGTTCGTGCAGGCCCACGCCGACGCGCTGGGGTGCCCGGTGGTGCTGCCCGAGGAGCCGGAGGCGGTGCTGCTGGGCGGCGCCGTGCTGGGGGCGGTGGCGGCCGGCGCGTACCCCGGCCCGACCGCCGCCATGGCGGCGATGAGCCGCGCCGGCGCGGTGGTCGGCCCGGCCGGCGGTGGCGGCGCGGCCTACCAGGACCGGAAGTACCAGGTGTTTCGCCGCCTGCACGACGACCAGATGGCCTACCGCCGGCTGATGGCGGCGCCGGCGGGCTGATCGGGGGCCGGCGCTTTCCCGCTGCGCGCTTGCGCTTGCGCTGGCGCGTGCGGCGCGGCACTGTCGCTGTCGACGGGGCGTCGCGGACGGGGGGGCGATGGCGGGCGGTGGGGGCACGGTGCCGCGCTGGGTCGATTGGGGCGTGATTCCGCTGGTCAACCTGGTGGCCGCGCTCGCCCTGTCGTCGCTGGTCATCCTGGTGATCGGCGAGAACCCGGTGGCGGTGCTGCGCCTGATGGTGAGCGAGGCGCTGGGCTACCCCGAGGCCATCGGCTACACGCTCTACTTCACCACCAACTACATCTTCACCGGGCTGGCGGTGGCGGTCGCCTTCCACGCTGGCCTGTTCAACATCGGCGGCGAGGGGCAGGCCTACATCGGCGGCCTCGGCGCCGGGCTGGCCGGCCTGGCGCTGTCGGGGTGGGCCTGGCCGGCGGTCGCGGCGGCCGGCGTGTTCCTGGCGGCCCTGTTCGGCGCGGCCTGGGCGTTCCTGCCGGGCTGGCTGCAGGCGCGGCGCGGCAGCCACGTGGTCATCACCACGATCATGTTCAACTTCATCGCCGCGGCGGTCATGACCTGGCTGCTGGTGGACGTGCTGATCAAGCCGGGACAGCAGGCGCCGGAAACCCGGGCGTTCCCGGCGGAGTCCTGGCTGCCCACGGTGGACCGGGTGTTCGGCTGGGTGGGGGTGGAGGTCGCGCGCTCCCCCCTCAACCTGTCCTTCCTGGTGGCGCTGGCCGCGTGCGCCTTCGTCTGGGTGTTCGTCTGGCACACCCGCTGGGGCTACGCGCTGCGCACCGTCGGCCGCAACGAGCGGGCCGCGGTCTACGCCGGCATCCGGCCGGACCGGGCGGTGATCCTGGCGATGGTGCTGTCGGGCGCGCTGGCCGGGCTGGTCGGGGTCAACGACATCCTCGGCGTCCAGCACCGGATCATCCTGAACTTCGTCAACGGCGCCGGCTTCGTCGGCATCGCCGTCGCCCTGATGGGGCGCAACCATCCGCTGGGGATCGTTCCGGCGGCGCTGCTGTTCGGCGTGCTGGCCCAGGGCGGCGCCAACATCTCCTTCGACTACCCGACCATCAACCGGGAGCTGGTGATGGTCATCCAGGGGCTGGTCATCCTCATGGCCGGGGCGCTGGAGAATCTGTTTCGGCCGCGCATCGAGGCGATCGTCCGCGGCCGCCGCGCCGCCGCGGCCGAGGCCGGCTAGACCATGGCCGACACCCTCATGATGCTTTTGCTGATCGCCGACGCCACGGTGCGGGTCGCGACCCCGCTGGTGCTCGCCGCCTTCGCCGGGCTCTACAGCGAGCGGGCCGGGGTCGTCGACATCGGCCTGGAGGGCAAGATGCTGGCCGGCGCCTTCTTCGCCGCGGCGGTCGCGTCGCTCGCCGGCGACCCCTGGCTGGGGCTGCTCGCCGGCATCGCCGCGGGCATGGCGCTGGCGCTGGTTCACGGCTTCGCCTGCGTCACCTACGGCGGCAACCAGGTGGTGTCGGGGATGGCCATCAACATCCTGGTTGCCGGCCTGGCGCCGACCCTGGCCTTCGCCTGGTTCCGCCAGGGCGGCCAGACGCCGATTCTGCCGTCGGCCCAGCGACTTCCCGAGGTCGACCTGCCGGGGCCGCTGGCCGACTCCGTGCCGGTGCTGGGCATCGTCTACGACGTGCTGATCGACGCCAACAACGTGCTGGTGTGGGTGGCCCTGGCGGTGGTGGTGGCGACCAGCCTGGTGCTGGAGCGCACCCGGTTCGGGCTGCGCCTGCGGGCGGTCGGCGAGAATCCGGCGGCGGTCGACACCGCCGGCGTCTCGGTGGCCGGGCTGCGCTACCGGGCGCTGCTGCTGACCGGCGCGCTGACCGGGACGGCCGGCGCCTACCTCTCGATCGCCCACGGCGCCGGCTTCGTGCGCGACATGACCGCGGGCAAGGGCTATCTGGCGCTGGCGGCGCTCATCTTCGGCAAGTGGCGGCCGTGGCCGACCCTGGGCGCCTGCCTGCTGTTCGCCCTCGCCGATGCGGTGCAGGTGCGCCTCCAGGGCGTCGCGCTGCCGCTGATCGGGACCATTCCCGTGCAGTTCATCCAGATGCTGCCCTATGTGCTGACGGTCCTTCTGCTCGCCGGATTCGTCGGCCGGGCGGTGGCTCCCAAAGCCAGCGGAACGCCCTATGTGAAGGAGCGCTGAGGCTGATGACGGAGAGCCCCATGGCCGGGCCGGCCGACCTGATCGCCGCCGCCGGCGCGGTGCGGGCGAACGCCTATGCGCCCTATTCCGGATTCGCCGTCGGTGCCGCCCTGCGCGGCGAATCGGGGGCGGTGTTCGCCGGCGCCAACGTCGAGAACGCCGCCTATCCCCAGGGGCAGTGCGCCGAGGCCTCGGCGATCGGCGCCATGGTCGCGGCCGGCGAGCGGTGCATCGCCGAGCTCGTGGTGATCGGCGGAAAACCGGGCGACGGCCGGCTGTGCACGCCCTGCGGCGGGTGCCGCCAGCGGCTGCGCGAGTTCGCGGCGCCCGACCTTCCCATCCATGTCTGTGGACCGGAAGGCTTGCGCCGGACGTTCACCTTGGGCGAACTGCTGCCGCAATCGTTCGGACCCGACCAGTTGGGCGGGCCGGCTGGGGAAGGGGAGCGCCGATGACCGCCGCACGCGCCGCCGCCGACATCCTGGTGCGCGCGCCCGACCTGCACCCGCGGGTCGGGCTGGTGCTGGGCTCCGGTCTCGGCGCCATCGCCGACCGGATCGAGGGCGCCGTTGCGATCCCTTACGACGAGCTGGCGGGCTTTCCCCGGCCGCTTGTCGAGGGGCACGCCGGCCGGCTGGTCCTGGGGCGCCTCGGCGGCCAGGCGGTGGCCTGCATGCAGGGCCGGGTGCACGCCTACGAGGGCGGCGACTTCGCCCCCCTGCGCACCGCCGTCCGCGCTCTGAAGCTGGCGGGCTGCGGCGTCCTGGTGGTGACCTGCGCGGCGGGGTCGCTGCGACCGGAGGTCGGGCCGGGCCGACTGATGGCGATCGCCGACCACATCAACCTGCTGGGCACCAACCCGCTGGTCGGCCCCAACGACGAGTCCGTGGGGCCGCGCTTCCCCAGCCTGGTCGACGCCTGGGACCCGCGGCTGCGCGCCGGGTTGCACGCCGCCGCCGCCGCCGCGGGCGTTCCTCTGGCCGAGGGGGTGTACGCGGCGTGGCTCGGCCCCAGCTTCGAGACGCCGGCGGAGGTCCGGATGTTGAGGGGGCTGGGGGCCGACGCCGTCGGCATGTCGACCGTTCCCGAGTGCATCGTGGCGCGCCATTGCGGGCTGCGGGTGGTCGGGTGCGCGGTGATCACCAACCTGGGGGTCGGGATCGGCACCGGGCCGGTCGACCACCATCACACGCTGCGCACCGCAGCGGCCGCCACCGCCGATCTGGAACGGCTGCTGGTCGGCTTCCTGGAAGGACTGACGGAAGAGGACGTGAACCCGCGATGAAGCTCTCCGCCGACCTGCAGCTCGTCGTCGACGACGCTGCCTCCATGGCGCCGACCGACTCGTCGGCCCGCCGTGCCTTGTCGCTTCTCGACCTGACCAGCCTGAACGACGACGACACCGAGGAGCGGGTCGCGGCGCTGTGCCGACGCGCCGTCACGCCGGCCGGCCCGGTCGCCGCCGTATGCGTCTGGCCGCGCTTCGTGACGCAGGCGCGCACCGCCCTGAACGGCACGCCGGTGCGGGTCGCCACCGTCGTCAACTTCCCCGACGGCGATGCCGACACCGCCGCGGTGGTCGCGGAGACGACCGCGGCGATCGCCGCCGGCTGCCACGAGGTGGACGTGGTTCTGCCGTACCGCAGCTTCATCGAGGGCGCGCGCACCCAGCCGCTCAACCTGGTGCGGGCCTGCCGCGAGGCGTGCGGCGAGCAGACGGTGATGAAGGTGATCCTCGAGGCCGGCGCGTTCCCCGACGCCGACCTGCTGGACTGGGCGGCGCGCGACGCCATCAACGCCGGCGCCGACTTCCTGAAGACCTCCACCGGGCGGGTTCAGCCCGCCGCCACCCTGGAGAACGCGGCACTGATCCTGCACGCCATCGGCCACTCGGGCCGGCCGGTCGGCTTCAAGGCCTCGGGCGGCATCCGCGACGCGGCGGCGGCGGCGGGCTTCCTGCACCTCGCCGACGTCATCATGGGCAAGGACTGGGCGGCGCCGGCAACCTTCCGCTTCGGCGCCTCCGCGCTGCTCGACGACCTGCTGGCGGTGCTGGGGGAGGGCGGAACGGTCGGCAAGGACCCGGCCGAAGCGTATTGAGGGCCGGCCGGTGATCCTGCCCCAGGAGGTCATCCGCCGGAAGCGCGATGGCCACCTCCTCTCCGCGGCGGAGCTGGACGCGTTCGTCGCCGGGATCGTCGACGGGTCCGTCGGCGAAGGGCAGGCCGCCGCCTTCGCCATGGCCGTGTTCTTCCGGGGGCTGCGGCTGGACGAGCGGGTGGCGCTCACCCGCGCCATGACCCGTTCCGGCACGGTGCTCGACTGGCGCCCGCTGGGCCTGCCCGGGCCCGTGGTCGACAAGCATTCCACCGGCGGAGTCGGGGACAAGGTCAGTCTGGTCCTCGCCCCGGCGGTCGCCGCCTGTGGCGGCTTCGTGCCCATGGTGTCGGGCCGGGGCCTCGGCCACACCGGCGGCACGCTGGACAAGTTCGACAGCATTCCCGGCTACCGCTCGCAGCCCGACCTGGCGACCCTGCAGCGGGTGGTGCGGGAGGTGGGATGCGCGGTGATCGGCGCGACGTCCGACCTCGCCCCGGCCGACCGCCGGCTCTACGCGATCCGCGACGTCACCGCGACGGTGGAGTCGCTGGACCTCATCACCGCCTCGATCCTCGCCAAGAAGCTGGCCGCCGGCCTCGACGCCCTGGTGATGGACGTGAAGTTCGGGTCCGGCGCCTTCATGGTCGATGCCGCGGACGCCGAGGCGCTGGCCGAGAGCATCGTCACCGTCGCCGCTGGGGCCGAGCTTCCGGCGGTGGCCCTGCTGACCGACATGAACCAGGTGCTGGGCCGCTCCGCCGGCAACGCGCTGGAGATGCGCGAGGCGATGGCGGTGCTGCGCGGCGAGCCGGCCGACCCGCGGCTCTACGAGGTGACGGCGGCGCTGACCGGGGAACTGCTGGCGCTGGCCGAGCTGGCGGGCGACGCCGCCGAGGGGCGCCGGCGCTTCGACGCCGCCGTGGCGTCGGGAGCGGCGGCGGAGCGCTTCGCCCGCATGGTCGTGGCGCTGGGCGGCCCTGCCGACCTGCTGGAGGCCCCGGACCGCCACCTCGCCGCCGCGCCGGTGCGGCTGGCGGTGGCCGCGCCCTGCGACGGATTCGTCACCGCGGTGGACACCCGGGCGCTGGGGGTTGCCGTGATCGGCCTTGGCGGGGGCCGGGTCCGGGTGAGCGATGCCGTCGACCCGGCGGTCGGGCTCGACGCGGTCGCCGGACCGGGCGAGGCGGTGGGGCGCCACGACCGGCCGCTGGCCGTGGTGCACGCCCGCAGCGACGCCGACGCCCAGCGCGCCGCCGTGGCGGTGCGGGCGGCCTTCACCCTTGCCGAGTCCGCCCCCGCCGCCACCCCGACCGTCGGCCGGACCATCGCCAAGCGGATCTGACCCCTCAGCCGTGCGCGGCGCGCCACGCGATCAGGCGGCGGGCCGCCTCGGCGATGGTGTCCTCCGCCCCGGCGAAGGAGAAGCGGACGAAGCGGCGGCCGCGCGCCGGGTCGAAGTCGACGCCGGGGGTCGCGGCGATGCCGGTGTCGGCCAGCAGGCGCCGGCAGAACGCCTCGCTGTCGTCGGTCATGGCGGACACGTCGGCGTAGACGTAGAACGCACCGTCGGCCGGGGCCAGCGTGTCGAACCCGGCCTTGGGCAGCTCGCGCAGCAGCAACGCGCGGTTGCGGGCGTAGCGGGCGACGTGGGCGTCCAGCTCCTCGGTGCAGGCGAAGGTCGCCACCGCGGCCATCTGCGACAGGGTCGGCGCCGAGATGAACAGGTTCTGCCCCAGGCATTCGACGGAGCGCAGCAGATCGTCGGGCACCACCATCCAGCCCAGCCGCCACCCCGTCATCGAGAAGTACTTGGAGAAGCTGTTGATCACCAGCGCGCTGTCGGAGACCTCCGCGGCGGTGACCGCCTCCTGGCCGTAGGTCAGGCCGTGGTAGATTTCGTCCGACACCAGGCGCACGCCGTTGGCGTCGCACCAGCGGGCGAGATCGGTCAGCTCCTGCCGGCTCAGCATGGTGCCGGTGGGGTTGGCGGGGCTGGCCACGATCAGGCCCTGGATCGGCCGGTCGAGCGCCTCCAGAAGCGCGATGGTGGGCTGGAAACGCTGGTCGGGGCCGGTGTCCAGCTCCACCGGCTCCACGCCGATGGCGGTCAGGGTGTGGCGGTAGGCGGGGTAGGACGGCGACGCCATGGCGACGCGGTCGCCGGGATCGAAGGCGGCCAGGAAGCCCAGCTGGAACGCCCCGGACGAGCCGGTGGTGACCGCCACGCGTCCGGCCGGCACGCCCACGCCGTAGCGGTCGCGGTACCAGTCCGCGATGGCCGCGCGCAGGGGCGGGATGCCCAGCGCGTCGGTGTAGCCCAGCTTGTCGGCGTCCAGCGCCGCCTTCGCGGCGTCGCGCACCGCCGCGGGGGCGCCGGTCGACGGCTGCCCGACCTCCAGGTGGAGGACCTCCAGCCCGGCCCGCTCCCGCGCGAAGGCGGCGCGCATGACCTCCATCACGAAGAACGGGGGGACGTTGCCGCGCGTTGATGCCTTCATGGTCGTTCGCCTTCCGGGATGGACGTGGCCGCAGTCATAGCGGTTTGCCCGCCGCGGCACCACCCCCCGGCACCGGCGGTCCGCCCCGCCCCTCGTCCCCCGGTGATGCGTCCCCCGGTGATGCGCCCCCCGGTGCGCCGTGCCGCCGCCGTCTCACGACGGCGGCGCCACCTCGACGTCGAAGGCCAGGCCATGGGCCCGCGGGTCGGCGGCGGCCTGGCAGTCCTTGGCGCCGCTCTCGCGGATCACCCGGCAGGCCACCACCGGAACGTGGCCGGGCGCCTCCTCGGAGCGGGCGGCGAGCACCTCGGCCGGCCGCCGCTCCTCGCGCAGGACCGGGCCGGCGACGTCGAGCAGCGCCGCCGGCCCGGTGGCCGAGGCCCGCCCGTCGGAGTTGCCGGAGGCGGCGAACAGGGTGCGGCCGATGCGGGTGGTGACCAGCGCCGGGGTGCCGAAATCGGGCGCCTCGACGGCGTAGGCGCCGAGCACGCCGGTGCCCGGCACCATGCGGCCGGTGCCGAACGGGCTGCCCATGGTGAAGGAGCAGGCCACCGCGTTGTCGCGGCCGTCGACCACCGCGAAGCCGGCAGCGTGGGCCGCCCCCGGTCCGTAGGGCAGGGTGGCGCCCGCGGCGAAGAGGTCGGCCAGCGCCGTCCCGGCGGCGGGGGAGGGGAAGTCGGCGACGTGCAGCGACGCGCCGCCGCCGAGCTCCAGCGCCGCGGTGCCGCCCCAGGCCGGCAGCACGCCGCGCACCGCCTGGGCCTCGATGCCCAGCCCGGCGGCGAACGCCTCCGCCCCGGTTCCCACGTAGACGGGGGTCAACCCGTAGCGCCGCACCTGCGACAGGGTCGCCGCCAGATCCGGCTGGACCAGCCGGCTGCCGGCGGCCAGCGGGACGCCCCCGGGCACGAACAGGCGCAGGGTCTCCGGTCCGGTGAGGCGGTGGGCCGCGTCGGCGACGTCCTGCGCCAGGGCGCGGCTGACCGGGACCCCGGTGCGGGCCAGGGTTTCCGCGCGCACCGCCAGCTGCTCCCACCGCATGGCGCCGTCGGCGGCCTGCAGGGCATAGACGCCGCGCAGCAGCGCCGGCGCCGCGACGCCGCCGCCGGCCGGCAGGGGGCGGAAGTCGAGGGTGCGGGTGTCCCGGGCCGCGGCGTCGTGGACCAGGCAGACGCCGCCGCCGCCCAGCCCGACCCGCGACGGCAGGGTCACCGCCATGGTCAGCGCCATCGCCGCGGCGGCGTCGGCGGCGGTGCCGCCCTCCAGCAGGACGTCGCGGCCGACCACGGCGGCGGTCGGCTCGTCGGCGGCCAGCAGGGCGTGGGCGGGCGGACGCTTGTTGACATTGTTGTTGACGCAGCCCGGCAGCAGACCGATGGCTATCGCAATCGCGCCCAACCCTCGCCAGATTTGCCGGGTAGGGGATGCCCCACCGTTGCGGAAGACGGAGGTCGGACAGGTGCTCAAGCCCAACAGGCTCGTTTTGGTCGTCGCCATGGTCGCCATGCTTCTGGTGTCGGGAACGGCGCCGGTCGGCGCGCAGCGGCGCGGGATGCAGCTCCTCAGCGACGCCGAAACGGAACATACCATCCGGGAGATGGCGCGGCCAATCTTCAGCGCGGCCGGTGTCAGCCCGGACGCGGTGCACATCGTGCTGGTCAACGATTCCTCGCTGAACGCGTTCGTCGCCGGCGGGCAGAACATCTTCCTGCACACCGGCCTGATCCTGAACACCGACGCCGAGCAGCTGATCGGCGTGATCGCGCACGAAACCGGCCACATCGCCGGTGGCCACCTGGTGCGCGGCAGCGAGGCCATGGACAACGCCTTCCTGTCCTCGCTGATCGGCATGGGGCTGGGGATCGTCGGCGGCGTCGCGTCGGGCAACGCCGGGGCCGGCGTCGCCGGGGTGATGCTGGGCCAGCACCTGGCGGAGCGGAACTACCTGTCCTTCTCCCGTGGCCAGGAGGCCTCGGCCGACCAGGCGGCGCTGAACTACATGGACCGCGCCGGCGTGTCCGCCCGCGGCCTCTACGCGTTCCTGGACACGCTGGGGGCCGGCGAACCGTTGCTGACCCAGACCGACTCCGACGCGCCCTACCGGCTGACCCACCCGCTGAGCCGCGAACGCATGGACGCGGTGCGCGCCCATGTCGAACGCTCGCCGGTGTCCGACCGCACCCTTCCGGCGTCGGAGGTCGAGCGCTACGACCGCATCAAGGCCAAGCTGTACGCGTATCTCGATCCGGCCGGGGCGCTGCGCCGCTACCGCGAGGGCGACCGCGCGGTCAGCGCGCGCTACGGGCGCGCGTACGCCTATCTGCGCCGCGGCGAGGTGGACCGGGCGATGCCGCTGGTCGACGGGCTGATCGCCCAGGAGCCGCGCAACGCCTTCTTCCACGAGACCAAGGGCGACCTTCTGCTGCAGACGGGCCGGGCGTCCGAGGCCGTCGCCCCCTACCGCGAGGCGGTGCAGCACGCCCCGGACGCCGCGCCGATCCGGGTGTCGCTCGCCCACGCCCTGCTGGAGCAGAACAATCCAAGGTTGGCCGACGAGGCGATCCGCAATCTCCAGGAGGCGGCGCGCTCCCAGCACCGTTCGGCGTTCCTGTGGCGGCTGATGGCCCAGGCCTGGAACCTCAAGGGCGACGAGGCGATGGTCGCCTACGCGTCGGCCGAGGAGGCGCTGGCCCGCGGCGACAAGCCGATGGCGCTGGCCCTGGCCGAACGGGCCGAGCGGATGCTGGCCGCCGGCTCGCCGGCGTGGTTGAGGGCCCAGGACATCCGCGGCCAGGCCGGCCGCAAGGAGTGACCCGTCACAAGCCCGTCAACGCGGCGGTGCGACGCTTGCCCGGCGAGCGGCGCCGCGCCATGGTAGCCGCCACCGCCCCTTCCGGAGACCCCCGTCCCATGCCCCGCTTCCGCACCCTTCTCCTCGCCGCGGCCACCACGCTGGCGCTCGTCGGCCCCGCCGTCCAGGCCGGCGCCCAGGCCTTCGACGAGGGCCAGCGCCGGGCCATCGAGCAGATCGTCCGGGACTACCTGGTCGCGAACCCCGAGGTCCTGGTGGAGGCCATGGGCGAGCTGCAGCGCCGCGAGCAGGCCGCCGAGCAGGAGCAGGCCCGCCAGGCCCTGGCCGAGAACCGCGCCAAGCTGCTGGAGAACCCGGCCGACCCGGTGGCCGGCAACCCGCGGGGGGATGTGACGGTGGTGGAGTTCTTCGACTACCAGTGCGGCTACTGCAAGGCGGTACAGGGCGACGTGGAGCGGCTGATCGCCGACGACGGCAAGCTGCGCTTCGTGTTCAAGGAGTTTCCGATCCTCGGCCCGGAGTCGGTGGTGGCGTCGCGGGCGGCGCTGGCGGCGCGGGCCCAGGGCAAGTACCTGGACCTCCACAACGCGCTGATGGGCCATCGCGGCAAGCTGGACGAGGGGACGATCCTGCGTCTGGCGTCGTCGGTCGGGCTCGACACCGGCAAGCTGAAGGCCGACATGGACTCGCCGGAGGTGGCCGCCACCGTGGCCGCGAACCACGAGCTCGCGGAATCCCTGGGCATCCGCGGCACGCCGGCGTTCGTGGTTGGCGACGAGCTGGTGCCGGGCGCCATCAAGCTGGAGCAGATGAAGGCGCTCGTCGCCAAGGCCCGCGAGGAGGGCTGACCCGGCCATGACCCCCGACACCGTCGTCTTCGACATCGGCAACGTCCTCATCGAATGGGATCCGCGGCACCTCTACCGCGAGCTGTTCGAGGGGGACGAGGACCTGATGGAGCATTTCCTCGACACCGTCTGCACCCCCGCCTGGAATCTGGAGCAGGACCGCGGGCGGCCGTGGGACGAAGCGGTGCGCCTGCTGACCGCCGAGCACCCGGAGTGCGGCGAACTGATCCGCGCCTACGACGAGCGCTGGAACGACATGGTGCCGGGCGAGATCCCCGGCACGCCCGACATCCTGCGCGCGCTGAAGGCGCGGGGCGTGCCGCTCTACTCCATCACCAACTTCTCCGTCGACAAGCTGGTGCTGGCGCGCCGGCGCTTCGATTTTCTCAACCTGTTCGACGGCGTGGTGGTGTCGGGGGAGGTCGGCCTGGTCAAGCCCGACCCGGCGATCTACCGCCTTCTCCTCGACCGGCACCGGCTGGAGCCGGGACGGGCGGTCTTCATCGACGACTCCCCCGCCAACGTCGAGGCGGCCCGCGAGGCCGGCATGCATGCGATTCACTTCCGCGGCGCGGAGACGCTGCGCCGCGACCTCGCGGGGCTGGGTCTGTTGTGACGCCGCCGGCGGCGCGTCACGACGAGGCGCGGTGACGGCCTGCGTGGACACCCCAGCCCGGCCGGGCTGGGGTTTTTCAATTCGGGCGAACGTCAATTCGGGCGAGCGGCTGGCGCCACGGCGCGGCCGCGGCGACGCCGGATGGCGCCAGATCCGGCGCCACGGGATGGCGCGCCGCACCGCCGGCACGGCCCGACACGACGATGCCCGCAGCGCGCGCTGCGGGCATCGTCCACGATAAGGCGTCGGGGTCCCGCTGTCACACGGGCTCGCGGGGGCCCGTCCCAGGCCGCCGCCGCAGCGGTGGCCATGGGCCGGGCGTCAGGCGAGGGATGGGCCCGTGGCGATCAGCGCGCCCACCAGCCGCGGCGCGGCCGCTCCTGCGCCGTCTCCGACTCGTCGGCCGGGGCGGCCTCGGTGGCGGAGGGCTGAACGGGCGCCGGTTCGGACACCGTCGGCAGCTCGGCCTGGGGCGCGGTTGCCGGCGCCGCCACCTTCTTGCGCGACCGGGTGGAACGCGGCGCCGGTGCCTCGGCCTCGGCCGGGGGCAGTTCGGCCTGCGGTGCCGCCACCGGCTCCACCGCCTTCTTGCGCGAGCGCGCGGCCCGCTTGGCGGGGGCCGGGGCCTCGGCGGGGGCCTCGGCCGGCGGCAACCCGGCCTGCGGGGCGTCCGCCGCTTCCACCACCTTCTTGCGCGAGCGCGGGGCTCGCTTGGCCGGGGCCGCGGCTTCCTCCACGGCGGCCTCGGCCGGCGCCGCCTTGGCCTTGGGAGTGGCCTTCGCCTTGCCCTTGGGCTCGGCCTTGGCTTTCGGTGCGGCCTTGGCCTTCGGCTCCGCCGGCGCCTTGGCCTCCGCCTTGGCGCGGGTGCCGGCCCGGGAGCGGGGCGCCGGGGACGCCGTCGGCTCGATCGCCGGCTCCGGCGGGGTCACGGGGTCCGCGTCGGCCGTCGGCTGGGGCTCCGGCTCCACACCGGCCTCGGCAGGGGGGGCCTCGGCAGGGGGGGCCTCGGCGGGCGGAGCCTCCCCGGTGAGGATCCAATCGAAGTCGATGGGCTCCAGCGGTTCGGCGGCGACGGGCACGGGGCCGGCCGGCGGCGGAACGGCGGCGGGCTCACCCTCGGTGCCGGCCTCGGCCTCGCCGGTCACGCCGTCCTCGCGGCGGGTGCGGCGGCGACCGCCGCGCTTGCCGCGACGGCGCTTCTTGCGACCGGCCTCGTCGCTGTCACCATCGCTTTCGCCGTCGCCGTCCGTTTCCGACTCCGCGTCGGCCTCGATCTCGGCCTCGGTCTCGGCGTCGGGCTCGTCGTCGGCGACGGTCTCGGTGGTGCGGTCCGCGTACACCTCGATGTCCGAGTCGGCCTCCGCGTCGGCGGCGTCCTCCTCGCCCGGCTCGGCGGGACGTGCCTCCATGCCGTCGCGGGCGTCGCCACGGCCACGGCGGCGGCGGCGGCGGCGGCGGCCCCGGCGGTCGCCGGAATCACCCGCCTCGGATGCGTCCGCCGTCTCCTCCGCCGCTTCGGCGTCCTCCCTCTCCTCGACCACCGTCTCTTCGACCACGTCGGCGGCGCTGGCCGCGGTGGCGAGCTGGCGGTCGGTTTCCGCCATGACACGGTCGGCGCTCACCAGCGCCTGGCCCTCGTCACCGGGCTGGCGTGCCTTCACCCGGTCCAGCCGGAAATCCGGGGCGATCAGCACGTCGTCCGCCTGCACCTGCACGCGGAAGCCGTACTTCGCCTCGATCCGGGTCAGGTCGGTGCGCTTCTGGTTGAGGATGTAGAGGGCGATCGCCGACGGAACGTACACGGTGATCTCGGCGGAGCGCTTGCGGATGCCCTCCTCCTCGATCGCCCGGAGCACGTGCAGCGAGGCCGATTCGACCGAGCGGACGACGCCGGTGCCGGCGCAGTGCGGGCAGCGCTCGAAGTTGATCTCGAGCAGCGACGGGCGCAGCCGCTGGCGCGACAGCTCCATCAGGCCGAAGGGGGAGATCCGGCCGAGCTGGATGCGCGCCCGGTCGCTCTTCATCGCCTCCTTGAGGCGGCGTTCCACGGCCGCGTTGTTGCGCGACTCCTCCATGTCGATGAAGTCGATGACCACCAGGCCGGCCAGGTCGCGCAGACGGAGCTGGCGGGCCACCTCGTCCGCCGCCTCCAGGTTGGTCTTGAACGCCGTCTCCTCGATGTTGCGCTCGCGCGTCGACTTGCCGGAGTTGACGTCGATGGCGACCAGCGCCTCGGTCGGGTTGATGACGATGTACCCGCCCGATTTCAGGTGCACGACCGGGCTGTGGATGGCATCGATCTGCCCTTCCACCTGGTAGCGGTGGAACAGCGGGATCTGGTCGTCCTGATAGCGCTGAACCCGCTTCGTGTGGGTGGGCATCAGCATGCGCATGAAGTCGCGTGCCGCGTTGAAGCCGCTCTCGCCCTCGACCCACACCTCGTCCAGGTCGTCGGCGTAGAGGTCGCGGATCGAGCGCTTGATCAGGTTCGCCTCCTCATAGATGAGGCAGGGGGCGCTCGACTTCATCGTCTGCTCGCGGATGTCGTCCCACAGGCGCAGCAGGTACTCCAGGTCGCGCTTGATCTCCGGGCGCGAGCGCTCCAGGCCGGCGGTGCGGAGGATGACCGCCATGCCATCGGGAACGTCGAGGTCGGAGAGGATCTCCTTCAGGCGCTTGCGGTCGGCCGGATTGGTGATCTTGCGGCTGATCCCGCCACCGCGCCCGGTGTTGGGCATCAGGACGCAGAAGCGCCCGGGCAGCGACAGATAGGTGGTCAGCGCCGCACCCTTGTTGCCCCGCTCCTCCTTGGTGACCTGGACCAGCATGATCTGCCGGCGCTTGATCACCTCCTGGATCTTGTAGGAGCGCAAGGGGCGGGTCCGGCGGCGCCGGGTCTCCTCGACCTCGTCGGCCTCGTCGTCCTCGACCGTGTCGGGGGCGCCGGGCGGCACCGGACCGGCGTCGCCGGCCGCCACCGCGTCGTCGTCACCATCGTCGGCGTCGCCGTCGTCGGAGAGCGGCGAGGGCATCGGCGAGATGTCTTCGCCGGTCTCGTCGCGCCGCATGGCTTCGGCGATGGCGGCCCCGCCACCGCCGACGTCGCCGCCATTGCTGTCGTCGGAGCCGTCGTCGTCGGGGGTGCCGGCGAAGTCGCCGTCACCCTCGCCTTCGGTGGCGCGGCGGCGGCGGCGGCGGCGGGACCCCTCGTCCTCGCCCTCGCCCTCGGCGTCGGCCTCGCGCTCGGCGCGGGCTTCGGCCTGGGCGTTCAGGCGCCGCTCCTCCTCGAGGAGGGCCTGCCGGTCGGCCGTCGGGATGCGGTAGTAGTCCGGATGGACTTCGGAGAAGGCCAGGAAGCCGTGGCGGTTGCCGCCGTACTCGACGAAGGCCGCCTGCAGCGAGGGCTCGACCCTGGTCACCTTCGCCAGGTAGACGTTGCCCTTGAGCTGCTTTCGGGAGGCGATTTCGAAGTCGAGGTCTTCGAGCTTGTTTCCACTGAGCACGGCGACCCGGGTTTCTTCCGGGTGCGTCGCGTCGATCAGCATGCGCTTTGTCATTCAAGATCCCCATGACGCCCCCGGCCCGCCCGCGCGACCTACGGACGAGGCGAAGCATCATCGCTTTGGCGAAGCGTTCAGCGCCGGCATCGCAACGTCGAACGGCGCTGTCGAGAGCTGCCAGGACGTCACAGGGTGCGAGCACCGGACCTCGGCGTGTTCGACCGAGGCCAGCTTCAAGGTTTCTCCTCTTCCACCGGCAAACCCGTAAGCGCCAGACATGAAACGCTGCCGGAGGCGTCTGTGCGGCCGGCCCCATTCCCTGCCCGACGCCGCCCCGGCACCGGGTCGCCTCCATGTTGGCGGAGGAGTCACGGCACGAACGGGCGGATCGCGGTATGTCGCATGGCTACCATAGACAAGCATGGCGGCGCGTACAATAAAGGAATTGGCGGAGCCGGGGATCACCGGTCCTCGACCGGGGGCGTACCGGCCGTGGCGCCGGCGAGCCAGCCGCGGCATGCCGCCGCCGGGTTCGGGACGCCGCGGAGGTCGAGCGGCTGGGCCAGGTCCGTGTGGATGCGCGCTCCCCGGGCGGCGGCGATGGCAGCCAGGCGCGCCGCGACGTCGGCGGGGCCGTGGAACAGCAGGTCCCGCACGCCCGCGTGCAGCGCGCCCTGGGCGTCACCGGCCCGGTCGCCGCAGTCGAGCACGGCGGTCACCGCCACCGCCGGGTGCTCCGCCCGCGCCGCATCGACCAGGTGGCGGAACCACAGGGCGCCGCCATGGGCCGCACCGGCGGGCGCGCTGACCAGCACCACGGGAACGCCGAGCGCCGCCGCCACGGCGAGTCCGCACCGCGCGTCGTCGATCCCGTGCACCCGGATCGGGCGCCAGAGGATAGGGCGGGGTGGGATCGGGCGCCGGGGGATCGGGCGCCGCTTCCGGGATGGCTTGATGTCCGTCATGGTCGTGGCGGCCATGGTAGCGTATCTCCGTTGCCGGACCCAGCCATCACGACGGCCCCGCATGACCCGTCCCGCCATCGTCTTCATCCCCGTGCTGCTGCTGGCCCTCGCCGCGGCGGCCGGCGCGGCGTGGTGGAGCCGTCTGCCGCCGCTGGTCGCCGTGGTCACGGTGATCCGGGGTCCCGCGGTCGAGGCGGTCTACGCCACCGGAACCGTGGAGCCGGTGCACTGGGCCCGCGTGGAATCCCTGGTCGCCGCCCGCATCGACGAGGTGCTGGTGCGCGACGGCGAGCCGGTTCGCCGCGGCCAGGTGCTGGCCCGTCTCGACGACGACGAGGCGGCGGCCCATCTGGCCGAGCTGGAAGCCCGGGTGCGCTTCCACCGCTCCGAACTCGAGCGCCAGGAGGAGCTGTCGCGGCGCGGGGTCGCCAGCCCGGCGACCCTGGAGCGGGCGGTCAGCGACCTCGCCCAGGCGCGCGCCGCCGCGGGCGCGCAGCGGGGCGTCGTGGCGAGGCACGTTCTGGTTGCGCCCATCGATGGTGTGGTCCTGCGGCGGGACGCCGAGGTCGGCGACGTGGTGCGCACGACCGGCGCACGGGTGCTGTTCACGATCGGCCGGCCGAGTCCGTTGTGGGCCGTGGTGGAGGTGGACGAGGAGGACATGCCCCGGGTCGCCCGGGGCCAGCGCGCCCTGATCGCCGCCGATGCCTTTCCGGATCAGGCGCTCGACGGGCGCGTCGACGCGGTGACGCCGATGGGCGATCCCGTGAACAAGAGCTACCGCGTGCGCATCGCGCTGCCCGGGGACACGCCGTTGCTCATCGGCATGACGGTGGAGGCCAACATCGTGGTCCGCCGCACCGAGACCGCGCTTCTCGTTCCCGAGGACGCGGTCCGGCACGGCCAGGTGTTCGTGGTGAGCGGCGGCGTCGTTCGGCTGCGTGCGGTGGAGACCGGGGCGGTCGGCAACGGTATGGCCGAGATCCGCACGGGCGTCGCCCCGGACGAGCGGGTGGTGGTGGCGCCGCCGCCCGGCCTGGCCGACGGTGCCGCGGTCCGGATCGACGGCGCGGGGGCGTGACATGGCGCCGCCGCTCTCCCTCCACATCGCGTCGACCCATCTGCTCGGCCGCAAGCGGCAGACCCTGGTGTCGGTGATCGGGGTGGCGCTGGGCGTCGGGTTCTTCATCGGCATGGCGGCGATGATGCAGGGCTTCCAGGGGTTTTTCATCGCCACGGTGGTGGACGTGGCGCCGCACATCACGATCAGCGACGAGTTCCGGGAGCCGGCGCGCCAGCCCGCGGTCACCGCCCTCGCCGGGACGGCCGCGGCGGTGGCGGTGCATGGGGTGAAGCCGCGCGACGCGGTCCGCGGCATCAAGGGCGCCCCGGCCATCGTGGCGGACCTGCGCCGCCTGCCCGGGGCCGCGGTTGCGGCGTCCCTGGCCGGCCAGGTGTTCCTGCGCTATGGCGCGGCCGAGCGGAACGCGACCTTGAGCGGGATCGACCCGGATCAGGAGATGCGGATCACCCGGCTGGAGAAGGACATGCAGGTGGGCAGCCTGCACGACCTGACCACCCGCCCCGACGGGGTGGTGATCGGGTCCGGTCTCGCCAAGCGGCTCGGCGCCGCCCTGGGCGACCGCCTGACGGCGGTGTCGGCGGCCGGCGTCGAGCGGCGGGTCAGCGTCGTCGGCGTCTACCGGACCGGGGTCACCAGCTTCGACGACGGCCAGGCCCTGATGCTGCTGAAGGAGGCCCAGATCCTGCTGGACCGGCCCAACGTCGTGAACCGCATCCGCGTCCGCCTCGCCGACGTGGAGTCCGCCCGCACCGTCGCCGCCCGCATCGAGACGCGCCATGCCTACAAGGCGGAAAGCTGGCAGGAGGCCAACCAGGGCATCTTCGGCGTGTTCCGGGTCCAGAACGTGATCATGTACTCCACCGTCGGGGCGATCATGATCGTCGCCGCGTTCGGCATCTTCAACATCATCTCCACGGTGGTGTTCGAGAAGAGCCGGGACATCGCCATCCTCAAATCCCTGGGCTTCACCGAGGCCGACATCCGCCGCATCTTCGTGCTGGAGGGGCTGATGGTCGGGGTCGTCGGCGCCCTGCTCGGCTGGGCGGTCGGCTTCGGCCTGGTGTCGCTGTTGGCCAGCATCCGCCTCGATTTCGGCGGAAGCACCATCCAGAACGACCGCTTCCATCTCGCCTATTCGCTGGTCCACTACGCCGTGGGCGGCGCCTTCTCGGTCACCGCGGCAACCCTGGCCGCCTACCTGCCCGCCCGCCGGGCGGCCTCCCTGAACCCTGTGGAGATCGTGCGGGGGGCGGCGTGACCACGCCCGCCAAGGCAGCACCCGCCGGGGCAGCGCCCGGTGTGGAGGCGCCCGATGTGGAGGCGCCCGATGTGGAGGCGCCCGATGTGGAGGCGCCCGTAGTGGAGGCGCGGGGGGTGGGGCGCCGGCTCGACGGGCCGGTCCCGGTGACGCTGGTGCGGGACGTCGACCTCGCCGTCGCCGCCGGAGAGTTCGTCGCCGTCACCGGACCCTCGGGGTCGGGCAAGTCGTCCCTCCTCTATCTCCTGGGCCTGCTGGACCGCCCCAGCGAGGGCAGCGTGCGGATCGAGGGGCGCGACACCGCCGACCTGCCCGAGGCCGAGCGCGCGCGGCTGCGGCTGACCCGGCTCGGCTTCGTCTTCCAGTTCCACTTCCTGCTGCCGGAGTTCACGGTGCTGGGCAACGTGCTGATCCCGATGCGCCGCTTGGCGGCGGAACCGGACGAGGCGATGACCCGGCGCGCCGGCGACCTGCTGGACCGGCTGGACCTGGCGGACCAGGCCGACAAGCGGCCGGATCAGCTGTCGGGCGGGCAGCGCCAGCGTGCGGCGATCGCCCGCGCGCTGGCCAACCGGCCGCGCCTGCTGCTGGCCGACGAGCCCACGGGCAATCTCGACACCCGGAACGCCCAGCGCGTCTTCGACATCTTCCAGGAGCTGGCACGCACCGGAACCGCGGTGGTCGCGGTGACCCACGACGAGCACCTGGCGGGGCAGGCGGACCGCCGGCTCCACCTGGTCGACGGCCGGCTGGCGCCGCCGCCGGGCCGCGCATAATGCCGCATTGCGCCCCGTCGCGGAGGGGGATTGAGGCAGGTCAACCCGCCCGATGCCGTGCCTCCGCTATGGTCGGTGCGACCGCATCCGCAAGGGGGGCGCGCCGATGATGGACTACAAGGGCCACAGGGCCCAGATCGACTACGACGACGAAGCCGGCGTGTTCATCGGCGAGGTGATCAACACCCGCGACCGCATCGCCTTTTCCGGTCGTTCGGTCGACGAGTTGCGCGGCGCCTTCCACCGGGCGGTCGACGACTACATCGCGCTGTCCAGCGACCAGGCGACCCCGGCCGAGCGCCCGTATTCGGGGACCATCGCGGTGCGCGTCAATCCCGCCCTGCACCGTGCCATCGCCGTCTGTGCCCGGCGGGAGGGCAAGAGCGTGTCGGCGTGGGTGGCCGAACGCCTTTGCGAGGCGGCGGGCGTCGCCGGAAAGGCCGGTTGACCGGGATCGGCGCGCCGCCGCCCCGCCCGCAGCGCCGTCGGTGGGAGCATCCCCCGTCGTCCTGCGTAATCCCAATGAGACATGAATAAACGCGCAGATCACGTGTTCGCCTCTCGCACGCTGGATAAGTGGCGACGGAGAGATGACGAAGACATCTGCGAAGAGTGCGCTGGTTCGTAAGCTTGAAGGTTTTCAAATCCTTGGGCCGGATGAGCGTTCGTATGTCGACCGCATTGAATCGGTGACCCGGCGAATGCCTGCGGGAATGGACCTCGTTGTGCAGGGGGAGCCGTTCAGCACGGTCACTATCTTGCGCAAAGGGTGGGCGATCCGTTTCAAAACATTGTCCGATGGCCGCCGGCAGATCACCAACTTCGTTCTGCCCGGCGACATCATCGGTCTCTACGCCGATCTTCTGGTCGTCTCCGACCACTCCGCGTCCGCGCTTACGGAGATCGAGGTGGCGGAATGCCCGCCGGAGTGGATAACCGGCATGGTCCACCACCATCCCCGGCTGGCGACGGCCTTCGCGTGGACGGCGGCACGCGACGAGGCGGTGCTGGCGGAAAAGATCGCCTGCCTGGGGCGGCGGCGTGCCCATGAGCGTCTCGCCCACCTGATCCTGGAGGTCCTTCATCGCCTGCGGTCGGTGGAGATGGCCGAGGGGAACCGGTTCCAGTTTCCGGTGACCCAGGAGGTGATCGCCGACACCCTCGGGCTGAGCGCCGTCCACGTCAACCGGACGCTGGCGCGCCTGCGCAGCGAGGGACTGATCGAGATCGACGGGCCGGTCGTCCACGTGCTGCGGGTGTCGGAGCTGACGGCCGCGGCCGATTTCGACGACGTCTACCTGTACCTCCGCCGTTCCGCCGACGTCGCGGCGGCGCGACCGGCCGTCTGATGGTCAATCCACCAGCGGGATGGCCAGGGCAATGCGTGCGCCCGGCGCCTGCGGGGAGACGCCGCGGCCGATGGTCACCGTGCCGCCGATCTGGGCGGCCAGCGAGCGGATGAGGGTGAGGCCGAGGCGCTTGCCGGTGGCAGGGTCGTCGGCGTCCGGCATGCCCGGACCGTCGTCGGACACCTCGACCACCGCCAGGGCGGCGCCGGGCTGGGCGATGGCGATGGCGATGGTCCCGGCGCCGCGCCCGTGAAAGGCGTGCTTGAAGCTGTTGACCACCAGTTCGGTCACGATCAGGCCAAGGGGGAACGCCCGCTCCACCGGCAACAGCAGCTCCTCGTCCGGGGAGTCGATGAGCAAGGCGATGCGGCCCTCCCGGTCGTAGAAGGCCGACAGGTTGGAGACGAGTTGGCCGAGATAGCCGGCCAGCTCGATCCGGCTGTCGGTCCGATTGGCGTAGAGTTGGCGGTAGACGACGGCGAGGGTGTCGATGCGCGCGCCGATGTCCCGCAGCGCCTCGCGGGTCGGCTCGGAATCGACGCGCTGGGATTGCATGTGCAGCACGCTCTGGATGAACTGGAGGTGGTTCATCACCCGGTGTCGGAGATCGCGCAGCAGCGTTTCCGCGGTGGCCAGCGCGGTCGCGGCGGCGGGGCCGGCATCCACCGCCTGCACCAGCAGGAGCGGGCGCCCCGGCATCGTCGATGCGTACAGGCGGCAGGGCACCGTGTCGCCGCCGGCGCGGCGGAGCAGGGTGTCGAAGGCGGCCGGTGCACCGGCGCGGACCGCCTCGGCCAGCGCCAGCGACAGCGGCGGCGCGCCGGCCGCATCGCGGCAGGACCAGTCCTGTCCGATCATCGCCGCCGCCGTGCACCCGCACAACGCGGCGAACGGGTCGTTGGCGAACAGGATGGGATAGCCGGGCCGGTCGAGGGTGCACAGCGCCATCGGGAGGAGTGACGAGCGGGCCGCCTCGATCAGGTGCGGGCAGCCGGACGTGGACGGATCCGCGTCGGCCTCCGGTAGGGCCTCGATGTCCATGGGCTCCGTCATTCTCCGGGGGCCTTGGCGGAAAAGAGAATCATACCGAGCAATATAATTCCGCGCACTAACCTGTGTTAAGCCTCTTCCCACTTTCGTGTCCCCCGCCGCCATCCGGTGAAACAGAAAGAGGGCGCCCCCCTGGTGGGGGCGCCCTCCCGGACCCCGGCGCCCCCACCATGGGGCCCCGGGGCATCACCGGTGCCGTGGTGGGGTGCCTACTTCGCGTTGGTCATGGCGACGGCGGTGTCGCTCATGCGGCAGGAGAAGCCCCATTCGTTGTCGTACCAAGTCATGATGCGGACGAAGGTGCCCTCGATGACCTTGACCTCCTTGAGCGCGAAGATCGAGGAGTGGTCGTCGTGGTTGAAGTCGCTGGAGACCAGCGGCTCGTCGTAGCAGCCGAGGATGCCC
>NZ_BAAKJB010000044.1:0-51611 GCF_059703765.1 Azospirillum sp. NS33
ACGCTCTCTGGGAGGCCATTCGACAGGGCATCGACGCAATCACGTCGGCGGAGTGCGTCAACTTCTTCGCCGCCGCCGGATATGACTGCGATTGAGAAGAAAATGCTCTAGGCTGGCGTACATGGCACCGCACAGCGCAAGGAACGGCGCAAACGAGTCGGTGACCTGCCATGAACTGCGCCACAGGCTGGGCTGCCGGCACGCGGCCGGGATTGCGTGCTGTGCGGACGGGTGCATGTCGCGTTCCACTCTCCAGTCCTTTGCTTCACTACGGGCAGCGGCACCGGCAACGGCGCAGGGACGGCTCATCCGTCGCGTCCATGCCCCAGCACGGAGGCGATGGCCGCAAGAAGTTCATCGGGCGCGACCGGCTTGTGCAGCAGAGTGAAGCCGCTGGTCCGGACCTCGCGGATGCGCTCCGGCGAGGTGTCGCCGGTCAGGATGATTCCAGGCAGCGCGGTTCCCAGCGAGGCGGACAGACGCCTGATAACCGCGGCTCCGGTATCGTCCCCCTGAAGCCTGTAGTCAGCGACGATGAGGTCCGGAACCCGCTGATTGGAGACCTGAGCGACGGCCGAGGCGAAATCCGCCGCCGCGGACACCGTAAAGCCCCGCCCGGCAATGAACAGCTGGATGGCGTTGAGGAGAATGGGGTCGTCCTCGATCACCAGGACGTGGTGGCCGGTACCATCCGCCTGTGGTTCGGCGGAGGACGGCTCCGGCGCCTCGGCATTGGCGCTGGCGGGGACGACGATCTCGAACACGGACCCCTTGCCAACGGCCGACCGGACGGCGATGGAGTGCCCGAGCAATTTGGCCAGGCGTTCCACGATGGCCAGCCCGAGCCCCAGTCCGCGGCTGCGGTCCCGACCGGGGTTGTCGACCTGATGGAACTCTTCGAAGATCGCCGAGATCTGGCTTGCGGGTATGCCGCGTCCGGTGTCCCAGACCTGAATGTGGACCGTGTCGCCGCGTCGGCGGCATCCGATCAGGACGCGGCCATGGTCGGTGTACTTGATCGCATTGGCGACGAAATTTTGCAGAATGCGGCTCAGCAGCGCCGGGTCGCTTTGGACCGCGAGAGCGGTTCGCGCCGATCGCAGGTCGACGCCCACTGACCGGGCGATGGGGGTGAAATCGTTCGCCAGGTGGTCGAGCATCGGTTGCAGCGCGAACGCCTGCGGTTTCACCTCGACCACACCGGCGTCGAGACGGGACACATGGAGGATTTCGTCCAGCATGGAACGCAGCGATTCCAGGGTGCTCCCCATGCTTTGCAGGAGCGGCGCCACCTTTCCTCCAGGGTCCTCCTCGCTCAGGAGATGGTGGAACAGAATTGCCGCCTGGACCGGCTGGCGAAGGTCGTGGCTGGCTGCGGCGAGGAACCGCGTCTTGCCAGCACTCGCCTGCTCGGCTGCGACCTTTGCTATGGCCAAGGTTTCGCTTGCCCGTTTTTCGACTGTGACGTCCTCAATGCCGAGGAGCACCTGCTGGTCGGAGTGGTTCAACCGCCGGGCGTTCAGCCGGAGGGTGCGCGGGCCGAGGCTGTCCTCGCCGAAGAGGATTTCCCATTCCTCCATCGGGGTGCCGGTATCGACAACCGTCCTGACCATGTCCAGGACCCCGCCATGCCGGAAGATCCCTTCGGCCAGCACCCACAGCGGCTTTCCGAGGGTTTCCTCCGACGTACTGCCGAACATCCGGTGATAGGCCCGGCTCGCACCGACCACGTGCATGGTCTGGTCCAGGACCAGCAGCGGTTCTCTCACGGTGTCGACGATCGCCTCGGCGAAGTTGCGGGCGGTCTCCATGGCCTCCAGGGTGGCGGCCCGTTCCCTGGCAAGGCCGAGAACGTTGCCGACGGCCTGAACGAACTCAAGATCATCGCGGTCGAAAGAGCGTGACCGGCAACTGAACAGCGCGAGGATCGACGGCGGCTTGGCCGTGTCGCCGAAAGCGACAGCGATGCCGCTCACCGTCCCCGGCGGTGCGATCGGCGGGCCGCCCGGCCGCAGCCCTTCTGCGGCGAAGTCGGCGACGAGCACCGGCTGCCGCGAACGAAAAACGCGACCAACGAGCGTCGAAGGATCGACCGCCGCAACGGTGTTCCTGTCCTCGGCGTGGTGGCAGCCGAAGCCGTCCAGCAGCACCAGTCCTCCACCGGAAAATGAGGGAACAAAGATGCCGACGCTCTCCGCATCCAGCATCTCCCCGGTCAGGCGGCAGGCTGTTTCAAACAGGATGCCGGGAGCCTCGGCCGCAAGGGCCTTGCGGCCGAGATCGGCCACCAGCCTTTGCTGGCGCGCCCTGGCGGCGAGAATCGCCGCTGTCCTTTTGAGTGCGGTGACATCGTTGAACGTGATCACCGTGCCTTCGATTCGCTGATCCTGGGTCCGGTAGGGTTGGACGCGGCGCAGCAAGGTCAAACCCTGGTCCGTTTGGACCTCCCGCTCCAGCGGCGCCAGATTGGCATTGACCTGCCGGATGTCGGCGACCAGATCGGGGTCGGTGAACTTTCGTGAAATGTCGGCGAGGGGGCGACCGATGTCCGTTGGAATAAGGGAAAAGAGACGGGTCGCCGCCGGCGTGAATCCCTTGATGTGCAGGTCCGGCGACAGAAACAAGGTCGAAATGTCCGTGCTCGACAACAGGTTTGTCAGATCGTCGGTCGCCGATTCCAGTTCGTCGACTTTTTCATGAAGCTGCGCATTTACGGTTCCAAGCTCCTCGTTTAGGGACTGCAATTCCTCCTTCGAAGTCTCTAGTTCTTCGTTTGATGACTGAAGTTCTTCGTTGACCGACAAAATTTCCTCGTTGGCGGCGCGAAGGGCTTCGTTGGATCCTTCCAATTCCTGGATCGTTGCGTTCAGGTCCTCGCGGGTGATGCGAAGCTCGTTCTCCAGTTGCTCAAGGACGGCCGTATCGGTTTTATCAGCGATCCCGGTGGATTCCGCGCCGGTCTCCGGGAGCCGGGCTTGCGCCTGCGCGGCCTCGGTGATGAACGTCACCAGAAGGAGTTCGCCCGCCGACCTCGGCGTGCGCACCGGCATGATCGATATTGAAACCGTCGCCCTGCCGCCGGGACGGGAAAGACGGACCGCTCCGACGGTGACGGGCTGATCCGAGGCTATGGCCTGCTCCACCGCGCCGCGGACCTTCAGGCGGAGGTCGCCGCGCATCATCGCCAGCAGCTCCTGCGGAAGCTCCCCCGTGGGCAAGTCCAGGAAGTCGCCGGTGGGGCCATGCAGATACAGGATACGGAGCCGATGATCGATCAGCACCGCCGCTGGGGCGTAGGCGAAAAGAAGCGCTTGCCGGGTGATCTCGGCCGGGCCGATGCGGCTGTAGACCGGCGGCACCGGTGACGCACCGTGTGGGCCGGGCCCGGATGCGGGCAGCGCGACGCCTTTCCGTCTTCCCGTTCCGAGCTTGCGATAGAGGCGCCACTTCTTGGACAGCGGTTCGAACAGATCCGTCTGCGAGCCGATGGTCTCGGCGGAGCCCAACAGCAGGCAGCCGGCATCGCCGAGACCGAAATGGAAAAGGTCGAGGATCGATCGCTGAAACGTCGGTTCGATATAGATCAGCATGTTCCGGCAGCTGATCAGGTCCAGGTTCGAGAATGGCGGGTCGCTGATCACGTTCTGGACGGCGAAGGACACCGATTCCCTTAATTGCCGCGTCACCTTGTAGCCGGAGTCGACCTTGGCGAAGAACCGGGCTAGACGCACGGGCGACACGTCGACGGCGATGGTGTCCGGATAGATGCCGGTGCGGGCGACATCCAACGCATGAGCGTCGAGATCCGTGCCGAACACTTTGATCTCGAGAGTCTTGCCCGATTGTTCGCAGGCCTCCCTCAGCAGCATGGCGATGGAATAGACCTCCTCGCCCGTTGCACAGCCGGCCACCCAGACGCGGATCGGCCGTTCGGCCGGGCGGTCCCGAACCATCGGCGCGATGGCCCGCTCGGCCAACGCCCCGAACGCTTCGGGGTCGCGAAAGAAGCGTGTCACGCTGATCAGGATGTCCCGGGCCAGTTGCTCCACCTCGCCGGGGTGGGTTCCCAGGAATTCGAGGTAGGCACGCAGGTCGGCGATCTGGTGAACGCCCATCCGGCGCTCGACGCGACGCGTCAGCGCCCGCGTCTTGTAGGCGCGATAGTCATGACGCGTGCGCGCCTGCATCAGCGTCAGGATGCGTTCCAGGTCCTCGTCGTCGGCAAGCGGGTTGTCCTCCGCCGCCGCGTTGTGCACATACGGTTGGTGTACGAACCGGATGATTGCGGCCGGCATCTGCTCGGGGGCCAGGACATAGTCGACAAGGCCGGTTGCGATGGCACTGCGTGGCATGCCGTCATACGCCGCGGTGGTCGGATCCTGGACGACCACCAGTCCCCCGCTTTCCTTGACCGCTTTCAGTCCGATCGTTCCGTCGGCACCGGAACCGGACAATACGATGCAGATGGCCCCCTGCTGCCGGTCCGCGGCGAGCGAGCGGAAAAATATGTCGATGGGTAGCGCCGTGCCGCCGACGTCGGGATCGACGATGGTAAAATGCCCGTCCGTGACACCGGGCGTGCTTCCCGCCGGAACGACATAGGCGTGGTTTGCCGCGATCACGCCGCCGTTCGTGGCGGTGAGGACGGGTACCGTCGCCGCTCTTGCCAGCAGTTCGACCATCAAACCCTCATTGTTCGGCGTACGGTGCTGGATGATGACGATGGCCAGTCCGCTCGCATGGGGCAAAGCGGCCAGAAAGGCGGTGATCGCCTTCAATCCGCCGGCCGACGCTCCAATTCCGATCACCGCAACGGGCGGCTCGGCGGAACTCCCGTCCCGCGGCGCTGTGGCAGAGGACAAACAAGAAGCGGTCTCGGAGGCGCCACCGGCCGAGGGATGGATCATGACCAGTCCTTTCAAAACGCGCGCAGCCTGGCCAAACCCGGCGAACCACCCCTTCGTGCGGGCTGCATTCCGGAAAACCGCCTGCACGATACAATGGCTCGCCGGCAGCGACATGCGAGCGATGGGCGTAACGTCAGTACCCCGGCGATGCGGTTCAATCGCCGAGCGCGCGTCAGCGGCGGCGAACGCGTTGCCCAAAGTCGTTGCTCAATCCCACTCGCGCCCGGAGGCGCGCGGGCACGCAATCACGATGCTGTCCGAAGGGATAAATACGATAGTTAGATTTGCAATCCGCGTAAAGTCCGTCGAGCCGGCGGCTATCAGCTTTTTGTCGGAGCGCGCCAAGAAATATATGATCATTCGGGCCGAAAAGTCACGGCTCGCTGAATTTTTACCGTGGTGGTATCCGCCGATGGCGACTTTGGGCAGGACGGGTCCACGTTGCCCCATTTTTCTTTTGGATTGCTTCACCCTTGCCGACAAGACCAAGTCGCTTCAGCGCGATGCAGGCGAGATCGACCGGTTCCACTCTGACAGGTAATCCTTGAACAGCCGCAGCAGGGGCCAGGACGAGCTTGACCATGTCGATGTCGATGCCAACCGTTACATGGCCGGCTCCTTGCACCGCCCGATCGCGTGCGAACCCGATCAGTCGCTCGCGGTCGAGAGAGGCTATGGTACAATTGCCGAGTTGTTTCTTCAGCATGTCAAGCGTCGCCGTTTTGGAGCGAAGGGGTGTCTTGCCGACCGCGCACGTGTCCTTGATGTGAAGATCAATCCGTTCGCCGAACGTTTTCAGACGCACGATGCGCGATCCCGTGGGAGCTTCGCCGCGGTAGGTATCGCTCACGTAGCGCCCTTTGCGTCGGATCTGGACACGCCAGAACGCGGAAGGAAGCTTCGTGAAGGTGGCCATTTTCGTGCGCACTCCCCGTGCACTCAGCCATCGAAACAGGACGAGAAACGTCGTATCACACCGCACGTTCGCAGGCACACCGCGCCATCCAACCACCGGACACCGCAGGGACGAACATGACCTATCAATGGCCTCGCCTCTCCGTGGCGCCGATGATGGAGTGGACGGACCGGCACTGCCGGCACTTCCACCGCCAGCTCAGCCGGGGCACGCTGCTCTACACCGAGATGGTGACCGCCGGCGCCGTGCTGCACGGCGACCGCGAACGGCTGCTGGGATTCGGCCCGGCCGAGCACCCGGTGGTGCTGCAGCTCGGCGGGTCGGACCCGGCGGAGCTGGCCGCCGCCGCCCGGGTCGCCGAGGACTGGGGCTACGACGCGGTCAACCTCAACGTCGGCTGCCCCAGCGACCGCGTGCAGTCCGGCCGCTTCGGCGCCTGCCTGATGGCGGACCCCGACCTGGTCGCGCGCTGCGTCGGCGCCATGCTGGACGCCGTGGCGATCCCGGTCACCGTCAAGTCGCGCATCGCCATCGACGCGATGGACGAGTGGCCGACCCTGGACGGCTTCGTGCGGACCGTGGCCGGCGCCGGCTGCGGCCACTTCGTGGTGCACGCCCGCAAGGCCTGGCTGAAGGGCCTGAGCCCGAAGGAGAACCGGGACGTGCCGCCGTTGCGCTACGACCTCGTGCACCGGCTCAAGCGCGAGCACCCGCACCTCAACATCGCCATCAACGGCGGCATCCGCACCCTCGACGAGGCGGCCGGGCAGCTCGAGGCGGTGGACGGCGTGATGATCGGCCGCGCCGCCTACGAGACGCCGTACCTCCTGGCCGACGCCGACCGCCGCGTCTTCGCCGGCGGCCCCGGGCCGGAGCGCCACGCGGTGGTGGAGGCCATGCTGCCCTACGTGGAGGCGCAGCGCGGCCGCGGCGTGCCGCTGGCCTGCATCACCCGGCACATGCTGGGCCTGTTCCAGGGCCTGCCCGGCGCCCGCGCCTGGCGCCGCCATCTCAGCGAGAACGCCCACCGGCCGGGCGCCGGGCCGGAGCTGCTGCGCGAGGCGGCCGCCCGGGTGCCCCGGACCGAGGCGGCGGCGGCCTGACTCGGCGGTGGCCTGAACGGGCGCCGCCGCCTCACGCCGCCCGCAGCAGCGCCTCGGCGTCGGCGGCGGGCAGGGGCCGGGCGAACAGATAGCCCTGGCCGTAATCGCAGCCGATGGCGGTGACGATGGCACGCTCCGCCTCCGTCTCCACCCCCTCGGCCACCACCTCCAGGCCGATGCGGTGGGCCAGGTCGACGACGCCGCGCAGCAGCGCCTCCTGCCGCGGGTCGGCGCCCAGCGCGCTGACGAAGCTGCGGTCGATCTTTAGCACGTCGAAGGGCAGCCGGCTGAGGTGCGAGAGCGACGAGTAGCCGGTGCCGAAATCGTCCATGCACAGGGGCAGGCCGAGCGCGCGGAAGCGCTCCAGGATGAGCCGCGCCTGGTCGTGGTCGCCCACCGTCATGCTCTCCGTCACCTCGATCTTCAGCCCGGCCGGATCGCTGGCGGAGAGGAAGGCCAGCAGTTCGTCGACGTGGCGCTCGTCCCACATCTGCCGGGCCGAGAGGTTGACGTTGACGGTGACGCCGGCGGCGTCCGGCAGCGCGCGCCAGCGGGCGAGCTGGGCCACCGCCTGCTCCAGGACATGGCGGCCCAGCGGCAGGATCTGGCCGGTCTCCTCGGCGATGGGGATGAACTGGCCGGGGCTGACCAGCCCCAGCTCGGGGTGGCGCCAGCGCACCAGGGCCTCGAAGCCGGCGACCCGGCCGTCGCTCAGGGCGACGATGGGCTGGTACACCAGGAACACGTCGCCGGCGGCGATGGAGGGGGCCAGGTCGCGCTCGAGGCGGCTGCGGATGAGGATCGCCTCGCGCAGCGAGGCGTCGAACAGGACGGTGCGCCCCTTGCCCTTCTCCTTGGCACGGTAGAGGGCGATGTCGGCGTCGCGCAGCAGCCGGTCGGGATCGCCGGCGGTGCCGTCGTCGACCGCCAGGCCGATGCTGAGCCCGACCCGCAGGTCCATCCCGCCGGCCTTGAGCGGCTTCTGGAACGCCCGCTCCACGGCGCCGGCGCGGGCCACCGCCGCGTCCTGGCCGGCCGGCACCACCACCACGAACTCGTCGCCGCCCAGGCGCGCCACGAGCTCGCCCTCGTCCAGCAGCCCGGCGATCCGCCGGGCCGTCGCCACCAGCAACTGGTCGCCCACGGCATGGCCGAGGCTGTCGTTGATGACCTTGAAGCCGTCGAGGTCGATGAACAGCAGGGCCAGACCGTCCGTGGCGGCGGCGGTCGGGCGGCGGGCGGTCCGGCCCGGGGCCCGACCGGTCGGGCGGTCGTGCAGCCAGTCCACCAGGAAGGCGCGGTTGGGCAGTCCGGTGAGAAAATCGTGGGTGGCCTGGTGGACCAGGCGCGCCTCGTAGGATTTGCGGTCGCTGACGTCGGCGACCGAGCCGGCCAGCCGGGTGACCCGCCCGTCGGGCGCGCGGGCGACGATGCCCCGCAGGTGCAGCCACGCGGTGCCGCCGTCGCCGACGCCCCCCCCGTCGAGGCCGCCGTCGGCCCCTGCCTCCGGGCCACCCTCCGGGCAGTCGGCGGCGACGCGGAACTCCGCCTCGAACGCCGTGCCGTCGGCGCCCCGGGCGCCGCCCCGGATGGCCGAGGCCAGGGTGGCGCGGTCGGCCGCGTGGACCCGTGACAGCAGCGTGGTCAGCGCCGGCGCCGGCGCCCCGGCGCCCTCCTCGCCGCCGTCCGGAAGGTCCAGCATCTGGCGCAGCCGGGGCGACAGGTAGAGCCCGCCGCCGGCGCGGTCCCAGTCCCACAGCCCGTCGTTGGCCGCCGCCGCGGCCATGGCGTAGCGCCGCTCGCTGTCGCCCAGCCGTTGCGTCTTCTCCTCGATGGCGGTGAACAGGGTGCGCAGCGCGGCGCGGCTGTCCTCCAGGGTGCGGCCGAGCAGGCCCAGCTCGTCGCCGCCGCGCCAGCGGAAGGGCCGGTCGAGGTCGCGCCGGGCCAGGCGCTGGGCGTCGGCCACCAGCCGTCCCAGCGGGCCGACGATGCGGGCGCGGGTGAACCACACCGCGGCACCGGCCAGGCCCAGGACCAGGACGCCGATGGCGGCGCCGCCGACCGCCATCAGGCGGCGCAGGGTCTCGATGTCGGTGAGGGTGGCGGCGGTCAGCCGGGCGCGCCGCATGGTGAGCTGGGTGTTCAGCGCCGCCAGGCCGGCCACCGCGTCGCGCCGGCAGGCGTCGAACGCCTCATCGGAAATCGCCGCGGCCGGGTCCTCCACCTGCATCTGCACGGCGTCGAGGAAGGCGGCGATGGCGGCGATGGCGCGCGCCTCGTCGTCGCTGGGCGGGATGATGTCGCGGTAGATGGCGAGGTTGGCCCGGGCCAGCATCAGCGCGCGGTCCAGCGCCGCGCGGTGGACGCCATCGCCCGACGCCCGCTGCTCCTGGTAGCGGTCGATGACGCCGCCCAGGCCGAGATGGCCGCGCAGGTCCGACAGGGCGTCCGACTTGGTGGCGGCCTGCAGGTCGTAGTCGCGCCAGCCCTCAGCCACCGCCCCCATGCCGCGTGCCAGCTCCAGCCCGACCACCGACATGACGGCGAGGCAGACCACCAGCGCCGCGGCGAGCAGCATGGCGGAGCGCGCGATGGTCAGCGGCGGCCGGCGCGCGGCGGGCCGCGCGTCCTGGCGCGCCTCGGACCGCGCGTCCTGGCGCGCCTCGGACCGCGCGTCCTGACGCGTCTCGAGCCGCGCGTCCTGACGCGCCGCGCCGGGAGCCACCGCGTCCCTTTCGGCGATGTCGCTCACCCCGTCCCCCGTTCGCGTCGGCGGGCCCCCCGGCCGGCGGCGCCCCCTGATCACGCGCAGATCATCCGGGGCGAGTATACGGGGATAACCTGGGCGCGAACAGGTTTCGTTCGCCGTCGCGTCCGGGGGCGCCGGGGGCGGGCTCCGCCCGGTGGGACGGAGCCCGCGGGGATCACCGCGTCACGCCGCGTCGCGGGCCTTGCGCTCGATGCGGCGGCGGTGCAGCACCGGCTCGGTGTAGCCGTTGGGCTGCTCGCGGCCCTTGAACACCAGGTCGCAGGCGGCCTGGAAGGCGACGCTGTCGTCGAAGCCCGGGGCCATCGGCCGGTAGGCCGGGTCACCGGCGTTCTGGCGGTCGACCACCGCGGCCATGCGTTTCATGGTCTCCATCACCTGCGCCTCGCTGCACACCCCGTGCAGCAGCCAGTTGGCGATGTGCTGGCTGGAGATGCGCAGGGTGGCGCGGTCCTCCATCAAACCGACGTTGTTGATGTCGGGCACCTTGGAGCAGCCGACCCCCTGGTCGATCCAGCGCACCACGTAGCCGAGGATGCCCTGGGCGTTGTTGTCCAGCTCCTGCTGGATCTCCTCGGCCGACCAGTTCGGGCGGTCGGCCAGCGGGATCGTCAGGATGGCGTCGAGGCTGGCCCGCGGCCGGTCCTTCAGCTCCTCCTGGCGGGCCGCCACGTCGACCTTGTGGTAGTGCAGGGCGTGCAGGGTCGCGGCGGTGGGGGAGGGCACCCAGGCGGTGTTGGCGCCGGCCATGGGGTGGCCGATCTTGGTCGCCAGCATCTCCGCCATGCGGTCGGGCATGGCCCACATGCCCTTGCCGATCTGGGCCCGGCCCTTGAGGCCGCAGGCCAGGCCGACGTCGACGTTCCAGTCCTCGTAGGCCTTGATCCAGGCCGAGGCCTTCATGTCGCCCTTGCGGATCATCGGCCCGGCCTCCATGGCCGTGTGGATCTCGTCGCCGGTGCGGTCGAGGAATCCGGTGTTGATGAACACCACCCGGTCCTTGGCGGCGCGGATGCACTCCATGAGGTTCACCGTGGTGCGGCGCTCCTCGTCCATGATGCCGATCTTCAGGGTGTTGCGGGCCAGGCCCAGGGCGTCCTCGACGCGGGCGAACAGCGCGTCGGTGAAGGCCGATTCCTCCGGCCCGTGCATCTTCGGCTTGACGATGTAGACCGACCCCGCCCGGCTGTTGCGCAGGCCCCCCGTGGCCTTGAGGTCGTGCATGGCGATCAGCGACGTGAAGACCGCGTCGAGGATGCCCTCCGGCGCCGCGCTGCCGTCCGTCAGCGTCACCGCGTCCACGGTCATCAGATGGCCGACGTTGCGCACCAGCATCAGGCTGCGGCCGTGCAGGGAGAGCGTGCCGCCGTCGGGGGCGGTGTAGGTGCGGTCGGGGTTGAGGCGGCGCTCCACCGTGCGCCCGCCCTTCTCCAGGCTGGCGGTCAGGGTGCCCGTCATCAGCCCCAGCCAGTTGCGGTAGGCCAGCACCTTGTCGGCGGCGTCGACCGCGGCCACCGAATCCTCGCAGTCCATGATGGTGGTCAGCGCCGCCTCCATCACCAGGTCGGCAACGCCGGCGGGGTCGTCCTTGCCGATGGGATGGCCGCGGTCGACGACGATCTCCACGTGCAGGCCGTGGTTGGCCAGCAGCACCACCGACGGCGCCGACGCGTCGCCCTGGTGGCCGGCGAATTGCGCCGGATTCGTCAGCCCGACGGTGCGGCCATCGGCCAGCGTCACCGCGAGCGCGCCGCCGGCCACCGCGTAGCCCGTGGCGTCGGCGTGGGAGGCCCCGGCCAGCGGCGCCGTCTCGTCGAGGAACTGGCGGGCGAAGGCGATGACCTTGGCGCCGCGCGCCGGGTCGTAGCCGCCGGTCACCGGCTCGGCCGAAGCGGGGATCGCGTCGGTGCCGTAGAGCGCGTCGTAGAGGCTGCCCCAGCGTGCGTTGGCGGCGTTCAGGGCGTAGCGCGCGTTCATCACCGGCACCACGAGCTGCGGCCCGGCGACGGTGGAGATTTCCGGGTCCACGTTGGCGGTGCCCACCTGGAAGGGCGCGCCTTCGGGCTGGAGATAGCCGATCTCCTGCAGGAACCCCTTGTAGGCGGCGCGGTCGAGGTCGCGGCCGCGGCGCTCCCGGTGCCACACGTCGATGCGCGCCTGCAGGTCGTCGCGCCGGTCCAGCAGGGCGCGGTTGCGGGGCGCCAGGTCGTGGAGGATGGCGTCGAGTTCAGCCCACAGGCGGTCCGCCGAAACGCCGGTGCCGGGCAGCGCCTCGTCCTCGACGAAGCGCTTCAGCTCGGCCGCGACCTGGAGGCCGCCGATCTGGATCCAGTCGTTCATGTCTGCGTCGTCCCTTCTTTTTGCTTTCTGCGGGGCGATCCGGCCGGCCACGGCTCCGCCACCCCTTTTCCGCGCCCCGATAGCAATGCTGCTGCGCACCAAAGGTCAATGATTTTCTTCAGCACCCCGAAATCGACGGAATGTTGCGCAGCCGGCGCATGCCGGTCCGGCCGCCGGAGCGCCGTTGGTGCGCCGGCACGGCGGCTCGCCTTCGCGGTTGCGGTCCCCGCCCGGGCCAGCCTATCGTAACCTTAACGGCCCAGCGCCGCCCACCCCTTCGCGTCCACACCCCGAGGTCCCGAGACATGCTCCAGACGCCACGCGCCCTGCGCGGAATGGTCACCTCGCCCCACCACCTGGCGAGCGAGGCCGGCCTGCGGGTGCTGCGCGACGGCGGCAACGCGGTGGAGGCCGCGGTGGCCGTGGCGGCGACCCTGGCGGTGGTCTACCCCCACATGACCTCGATCGGCGGCGACGGGTTCTGGCTGATCGCCGAGCCCGGCCGGGATCCGGTGGCGGTCGACGCCTGCGGCGCCACCGGCGCCGCGGTGGACCCCTCGCTCTACCCCGGCCAGACCTCCCTGCCGACGCGCGGGCCGCTGGCCGCCATGACCGTGGCCGGCACCGTCTCCGGCTGGCGCGCCGCCCTGGAGGTCGCCGCCGCCTGGGGCCCGGCGCTGCCGCTGGGCCGCGTCCTCGACGACGCCATCCAGCACGCCGAGGGCGGCTTCGCCGTCACCGAGAGCCAGGCCGAGCTGACCGCTGCCAAGCTGGCGGAGCTGGCCGGTGTCAGCGGCTTCGCCGACCAGTTCCTGGTGGACGGCCGGGCACCGGAGGCGGGTGCCACGATGCGCCTGCCGGCGCTGGGCGCCACCTTGCGCCGGCTGGCGGAGCGCGGGCTCGACGACTTCTACACCGGCGCGACCGGGCGGTCGGTCGCCGCCGACCTCGCCCGGGCCGGCTCCCCGGTGACCGCCGCCGACCTCGCCGCCCACGCGGCGCAGATCCGCGAGCCGCTGTCGGTGGCGGTGCGCGGGGCCCGCCTCTTCAACTTCCCGCCGCCGACCCAGGGCATCGCCTCGCTGCTCATCCTCGCGCTGTTCGACCGGCTCGGGGTGACCGAGGCCGAGGGCTTCGCCCATCTCCACGGCATGGTGGAGGCGACCAAGCAGGCCTTCCTGGTGCGCGACCGCGTGGCCATCGACCCGGCGTTCTGCACCGAGGACCCGCGCGCCGCGCTGACCGAGGAGTCGCTGGCCCGGCTGGCGGCCCGCATCGCGCCGACCCGTGCCCTGCCATGGCCGGCGCCGCCCAGCGGCGGCGACACGGTGTGGCTCGGGGTGGTCGACGGCCAGGGCCGCTCGGTCAGCATGATCCAGAGCATCTTCTTCGAGTACGGCTCGGGCGTCGTCCTGCCCGAGACCGGCATCGTCTGGCAGAACCGCGGCTCCAGCTTCGCCCTAGAGGCGGGGGCGGTGAACCGCCTGTGCCCGCGCCGCAAGCCGTTCCACACCCTGAACCCGGCGGCGGCGCGCTTCGACGACGGGCGGACCATGGTCTACGGCACCATGGGCGGCGAGGGCCAGCCGCAGACCCAGGCCGCGGTGTTCTCCCGCTACGGGATGTTCGGCCAGCCGCTGCAGCGGGCGGTGACGGCGCCGCGCTGGCTGCTGGGCCGGACCTGGGGCGAGCCGAGCGTCAGCCTGAAGCTGGAATCCCGCTTCGACCCCGCCCTGCTCCAGGCCCTGCGCGACGCCGGCCACGACGTCGAGGTGTTGCCCGCCTTCACCGCCACCATGGGCCATGCGGGCGCCATCGTGCGGCGCCCCGACGGGGTGCTGGAAGGGGCCACCGACCCGCGCAGCGACGGTGCCGTCGCGTCCTACTGACGGCCGATCCCCGCGACCAAACGCCGCCGCCGCCTGTTGAAGGCGGCGCGGCGACACCCCGGCGGCCCATCACACCGTCCGTCACCCCCGCAACCCGACCGGAGACCGGCATGGCCGACCCGACCCCCCCGAACCACACGTCCGCGGCCTTCCGCCTGGCCTTCGAGGACCGCGAGTTCCTGACCAGCCCCTCCATGCGGGGCCTGCGGTTCATGCTGGAATACGCCAAGCCGGAGGAGCGCCTGCAGGCATGGGGGGTGCGCACCACCATCGTCGCCTTCGGCAGCGCCCGCGTCCCCTCGCCCGAGCAGTCCGAGGCCGAGTTGTCCGCCGCCCGCACGCCCGAGGAGCGGGAGCGGGCGGAGCAGCGCGCCGCGCGGGTGCCGTGGTACGAGGAGGCGCGGCGCTTCGGCCGCATCGTGTCGGAGCGCGGCGGGGCGCTCGCCCCCGACAGCGACGGCCAGCGCGACAACGTGATCGCCACCGGCGGCGGCCCGGGTCTGATGGAGGCCGCCAACCGTGGCGCCGCCGAGGCCGGTGCGCCCAGCGTCGGCTTCAACATCACCCTGCCGCGCGAGGAGCGCCCCAACCCCTACAGCACGCCCGACCTGACCTTCCGCTTCCACTACTTCGCCATCCGCAAGATGCACCTGGCGATGCGGGCCAACGGCCTGGCGGTGTTCCCCGGCGGCTTCGGCACGCTCGACGAGGGATTCGAGATCCTGAACCTGCAGAACACCAACAAGGCGACCCGCCTGCCCATCGTCCTGGTCGGCCGCGCCTACTGGAGCGAGATCGTGAACTTCGAGGCCCTGGTCCGTCACGGCATGGTCAGCCCGGAGGACGTCGAGCTGTTCGATATGGTCGACACCGCCGAGGAGGCCTGGGAGGTCATGAACCACCGCGGCCTGAAGCGCGGCGCGCCGCCGCTGGGCGCCGCGGGGACCGGCATCCACTCCGGCGCGAACGCCGGCTGACCGGCGCCGGGCTCATGGCTGCCATGCGTCACACCCGGCGCGGCGCCTCCGTCCTGGGGGCACCACAACGGGAAAGGACCCACACCATGAGCCTGCGCATCGACGTCGAAGCCGACGCTCCCGCGCTCTACCAGGCCCTGATCGGCGTCACCGTGGCGATCGGCAAAACGGCGCTGCCCCACGCCCTGAAACACCTGATCGACCTGCGGGTGTCGCAGATCAACGGCTGCGCGTACTGCATCGGCCTGCACACGGACTGGGCGCTCAAGGGCGGCGAGCGGCCGGAGCGGCTGGAGGCGCTGGCCGGCTGGCGGGAGTCGCCGCTGTTCGACGCCGCCGACCGCGCCGCCTTGGCCTGGGCCGAGGCGCTCACCGGCGGCGAGACGGACAACCTGGACGCGCTCCACGCCGAGTTGGCACGGCGCTTCGACGCGGCCGGGGCCGCCGCGGTGACGATGGCGGTCGCCGCCATCAACGCCTGGAACCGCGTCGGCCTGGCCCGCCATCGCCACGCCGAGGCGGCGGCGGCATGACCGGAACGGCGGACTCGCGGCTGGCCCTCTTCGTGGCCGAGCGCCCCCGCCTGCGGGCGCTCGCCTACCGCATGCTGGGCTCGCTGAGCGACGCCGACGACGTCGTGCAGGACGCCTGGCTGCGCTGGACCGCCGTCGACCCCGCCACCGTCGCCGCGCCGGGCGGCTTCCTCACCACGGTGACCGCCCGGCTGGCGCTGGACCGCTTGCGGGCGGCCCGCGCCGCCCGCGACGCCTATGTGGGAACCTGGCTGCCGGAGCCGGTGGTCGCCCCGGCCGACACCGCGGAGGAGCCCGCCGGCACCGTGCCGATGGCGCTGCTCCTGCTGCTCGAGCGTCTGACCCCGGTGCAGCGCGCCGTCTACGTCCTGCGCGAGGCGATGGAGCTGAGCTACACGGATGTGGCGGCCGCGCTCGACCACAGCGCCGCCGCCTGCCGGCAGATCATGCGCCGCGCCCGCGAGGCGCTGGCCGGCCCGCCCCGCTACGCCGCCGACGCCGCGGCGGCGCGGCGGGTGGCCGAGGCGTTCCGCGCCGCCAGCGCCGCCGGCGACCACGCCGCCATCGTCGCCCTGCTGGCCGAGAACGCGGTCCTGCTGGCCGACGGCGGCGGCGTCGCGCGCTCCGCCCTCAACCCCATCCGCGGCGCGGACCGCATCGCCCGCTTCCTGCTGGGCCTCGGCCGCAAGAGCGGCTTCGCGATCGACCCCACGCCGCTGCGGGTCAACGGCCAGCCCGGGTTCACGGTGCGGGTGCGCGGCACCGCCTATGGCGTGCTGGGCTTCGACTGCACCGGCGGGCGCATCGGTGGCCTCTACCTGGTGGTCAACCCGCACAAGCTGGCGAACGCCGGCCCGTTCCGCGACGCCCTGGCCCAAACCGGCTGACGGAGACCGGCCGGCGATGCTACCGTCGATACCATGACGCCCCGCCTCCCGCACGCCGCCGCCGCGCTCGCCGCCCTGACGCTGCTGGCCACCGCGCCGGCCGCCCTGGCCGACCCCCTGGAGTCCGTCAACCGCGCCATGTTCGACTTCAACACCGCCGCGGTGGACGGGGTCATCGCGCCGGCCACGGCGGCGCTGCGCGCCTGGGTGCCGGAACCGGTCCGCCAGGCCGGCCACAACATGTACGAGAACCTGACGGAGCCGGAGTTCATCGTCGCCCATCTGCTGGACGGCGACCACCGGGCGGCCACGGACTCCCTGAAGCGCCTGGCCATCAACTCCACGGTGGGGCTGGCCGGGGCGTTCGACGTGGCGACCGCCGCGGGGGTGGTGCGCACGCCCGTGGCCTTCGGCGGGGCGCTGTGCCGGGCCGGACTGCCGGCCGGCGACTATCTGGTGCTGCCGCTGGTCGGCCCGACCAACGTCGCCATGGCGACCGCGATCACCGGCTTCATCGTCGGCGGCTGGTACGGGCTGTCGCTGATCTCCGCCGAACTGGCCACCGCCGACCTGGTGGTGGATGTCAGCGCCTCGGCCGCCAGCCTGCGCCACGCCGGCGAGGCCGCCCCCGACGGCGGCGACCCCTACCAGCTCCAGCGCCGCGGCTACTGGGACGCGCTGGCCGCCGAATGCCCGGCCGAGGCCGGCTGACCCGCACCCGTCACGTCATCACCGGCATGACGAAGTCGGCGCCGGCCCGCACCCCGGTCGGCCAGCGCGTGGTGACCGTCTTCAGGCGGGTGTAGAAGCGCACCCCCTCCGGCCCGTGCACGTGGTGGTCACCGAACAGGGACTGCTTCCAGCCGCCGAAACTGTGGAAGGCCATGGGAACGGGGATGGCGACGTTGACGCCGACCATGCCGATCTGCACCCGGTGGACGAAGTCGCGGGCGGTGTCGCCGTCGCGGGTGAAGATCGCGGTGCCGTTGCCGAAGGCGTGGTCGTTGACCAGGCGCACCGCGTCCTCGTAGGTGGGCGCGCGCACCACCGACAGCACCGGGCCGAAGATCTCCTCGCGGTAGACGCGCATCTCCGGCGTGACGTGGTCGAACAGGCAGCCGCCCAGGTAGAATCCGCCCTCGTAGCCCTGGATGCGCAAGCTCCGGCCGTCCACCACCAGGGCGGCGCCCTCGGCCACCCCGGCGTCGACGTAGCCGCGCACGCGGGCGAGGTGGTCGGCGGTGACCAGCGGCCCCATCTCGGCGTCGGGGTCGGTGCCGGGCAGCACCTTCAGGTTCTCCACCCTGGGCTTGAGCGCGGCCACCAGGCGGTCGCCGCTGTCACCCACCGCGACCGCGACGGAGACGGCCATGCAGCGCTCCCCGGCCGAGCCGTAGGCCGCACCCATCAGCGCGTCGACGGTTTGGTCGAGGTCGGCGTCCGGCATCACCACCAGGTGGTTCTTGGCGCCGCCCAGCGCCTGCACCCGCTTGCCGGCCGCCGTGCCGGCGGTGTGGACGGCGCGGGCGATGGGGGTGGAGCCGACGAAGCTGACCGCCTGCACGTCGGGATGGGCCAGCAGCGCCTCCACCGTCGCGCGGTCGCCGTGCACCACGTTGAAGACGCCATCGGGCAGCCCGGCCTCGCTCAGCAGCTCGGCCAGGCGAACGGCGGTGGACGGGTCCTTCTCCGAGGGCTTGAGGATGAAGCTGTTGCCACAGGCGAGCGCCACCGGGAACATCCACATCGGCACCATGGCCGGGAAGTTGAAGGGGCTGATGCCGACGCAGACGCCGAGCGGCTGGCGCACGCCGACGCTGTCGATGCCGGTGCCGACGTTCTCGCTGAACTCCCCTTTCAGGAGCTGGGGGATGCCGCAGGCGAACTCCACCACCTCCAGGCCGCGGGTGACGGAGCCGCGGGCGTCGCTCAGCACCTTGCCGTGCTCGGCGGTCACCAGGGCGGCCAGCTCGCCCATGTGGGCGTCGACCAGCTCGCGGAACCGGAACAGGACCCGCGCCCGCCGGGGCGGCGGGGTGGCCGCCCAGGCGGGGAAGGCCGCCGCCGCCGCCGCCACCGCGCGGCCGACCGCGGCGGCATCGGCAAAGGGCACGCGCGCCGTGCGCTCGCCGGTCGCCGGGTTGAAGACGTCGCCGAAGCGGTCGCCGGCGCCCTCATGGGCGCGTCCGGCGATGTGGTGCGGCACGATGCGGGTCATGGGCGCCTCCCTTGCGCGTCCTGGCTCTTGCCCGGGCGCCGTCGTCCGGCCCGGGGACGACACTCTACGACCACACCGCCGCCGCGGCCAGCGGTGGACGCCGGCCGGGGGACCGGCCTAGGGTGGGGCGGACTCCCGCCCCGCGCCGCTGCCGAGACCGCCCATGCCCCGCGCCATCGTCGTCGCCGCCCGCCGCACCGCCATCGGCCGGCGCGGCGGCGCCCTGCGCACCCTGCCGGTGGAGGCGCTGGCGGCGCCCGTGATCATGGCCGTGCTGGCCGACGCCGGCATCGATCCGGGGGAGGTCGACGACGTCCTGCTGGGCAACGCCGTCGGGCCGGGCGGCAACGTGGCGCGGCTGGCGGCGCTGGCGGCGGGGCTGCCGGTGTCGGTGCCCGGGGTCACCGTCGACCGCCAGTGCGGCTCCGGCCTGGAGGCGATCAACCTGGCGGCCCGGCTGGTGGAGGCCGGGGCCGGGGAGGTCTATCTGGCCGGCGGCGTGGAGAGCACCAGCACCGCGCCCTGGCGGGTCGCCCGCCCGGCCACGCCGACCGCCACCCCCGCCTTCTACGACCGCGCCCGCTTCGCCCCCGACGCCATCGGCGACCCGGACATGGGGGTGGCGGCGGAAAACGTCGCCACCGCCTTCGGCATCGGCCGCGAACGCCAGGACGCCTACGCCCTGGCCAGCCACGCCAAGGCGGTGGCGGCGCGGGCGGCCGGGCGCTTCGCCCGCGAGATCGTGCCGCTGGCCGCTGGCGACGGCACGGTGGTCGGCGCCGACGAGTGCCCGCGCCCCGACACCTCGGCCGCGGCGCTGGCGCGGCTGCCGCCGGCCTTCGTCCGCGGCGGCACGGTGACCGCCGGCAACGCCTGCCCGGTCAACGACGGGGCGGCGGTGGTCGCCGTGGTGTCGGAACGCTGGTTCGCCGCCCGCGGGCGCGGCGCCGGGCTGGTGGTGGTGGACAGCGCCGCCGCCGGCGTCGACCCGAACCTGCTGGGCACCGGACCCATTCCCGCGGTGCGCCGGCTGCTGGCCCGCAACCCCGGCCGGCGCCTCGCCGACGTCGACGTGGTCGAGTTCAACGAGGCGTTCGCCGCCCAGGTGCTGGCCTGTCTCGACGCCCTGGGGATCGCGCCGGAACGGGTGTGCCCGGACGGCGGGGCGCTGGCGCTGGGCCATCCCTTCGGAGCGTCCGGCGCGATCCTGGTGACCCGCCTGTACAGCGCGTTGGCCGCCGCCCCCGGGGCCGCGCGGTGCGGCCTGGCGACCCTGGGGATCGGCGGCGGACTCGGCCTGGCGACGCTGGTGGAGCGGGCGTGAACGGGCTCACCCCGCGCAGGCCGGCGGCAAGGCCCGGAGATGGGCGTCGACATCGTCCAACGTCGGGGCGAGGAAGCGCAGGGGTGCGGCCAGGGAGCCGACCAGACTGACGTGGCCGATGCCGGCGTAGCGCCGCAGGGTGACCGGCACGCCGGCCTCGCCCAGCCGGGCCGCCAGGGTCTCGCTGTTGGCCGGGACCACGGTCTCGTCGTCGGCCCCGGTGATCAGCAACGCCGGCGGGGCGGTGGACTCCACGTGGGTGATCGGCTGCGTCTCCGGCCCGGCCGGTCCCGGCCCGAAGATGGCGCGCAGGTCGTCGTCCTCCAGCGGCAGGAAGTTGTAGGGCCCGGCCAGGCCGACCATGCCGCGCACCCGGCACGGCGGCAGGCCGGCGTCGGCCAGGCGGTGCGCGTCCAACGCCAGCATGGCGGCGATGTAGGCGCCGGCGGAGTGGCCGGCCAGCACCACGCCGGCGCCCCCTGCGGCGCCCCCTGCGGCGCCCCCCGCGGCGCCCCCTGCGGCGCGTTCCACCGCCGCCACCGCCGCCGCGCCGTCGGCCAGGAAGCCCCGCCAGCGCACCTGCGGAAAGAGCCGGTAGTCGGGGATGGCGGTGGTGTAGCCGCGCGACGCCAGGGCCTGGGCGACGAAGCGGTAGGTCGCCTTGTCCCCCGAGTCCCACCGCCCGCCGTAGAAGAAGACGATGGCCGGCGCGCCGGGGCGCGGCGCCGCCGGGCGGTAGAGGTCCAGGCGTTGGCGCGGGTCCGGGCCGTAGGGGAGGTCGCGCTCCACCCGGTAGCCGTCGCGGGGGGTCAGGGCGTCGACGATGGCGCTGCCGGAACAGCCGGCCAGCGGGAGGGCCGCCCCCGCGGTCATCACGCCCAAAGTCATCACCATGGTGGCCGTCAGGCTTCGCTGCGCTCGCATGCCCCATGACCTACACCGGCCAACCGCCGCGTCCAGGGCCGCCGCCGGACTCGGCTGCATACAGTAATATGCAGAAGTCGGTCGCCGCCATGGTATGATCCGGGGATGGTGCGGGGTGCCTGCGCCATCCCGCCGATGTCCGGCGCCGGCACGCCCTCGTGACTTGCCAAGCCGGCGGCCGGGCCACTACCCTCATCGCGAGCGGTTGAGCGTCGGATCGACATGCACACCATGGATCTCACGGAAGCGCCCCAGGCCACCCCCGAGGCATGGCTGCGCGCCGTGGCGCAGGATCGCGACCGCGAGGCCTTCGCCGCGCTCTACCGCCACTTCGCGCCGCGCCTGAAGACCTACGCGATGCGCGCCGGCATGGACGCCGCCGCGGCGGAGGAGCTGGCCCAGGAAACCATGCTGACGGTGTGGGAACGGGCGGCCCAGTACCGGCCGGCCCTGGCCGCGCCGTCCACCTGGATCTTCGCCATCGCCCGCAACCGGCGGATCGACCGGCTGCGCCGCGAGAGCCGGCCGGAGATCGACCCCGCCGACCCGGCCCTGGTGCCCGAGCCCGACCCACCCGCCGACACCGCCCTGGCGGCCGCGCAGCAGGCCGACCGCCTGCTGCGCGCGATCAAGACGCTCGCGCCGCTGCAATCGGAGGTGTTGCGGCTTGCGTTTTTCGAGGACAAGTCGCATTCCGTCATCGCTGCCGAGCGCAACATTCCCCTCGGCACCGTCAAGACCCGCGTGCGCGCGGCGCTCGCTCAGCTCAGGCGCACCATAGAGGAGCAGGTGTGACCGGTCCTTCGCACCACCCAACGGACGAGCATCTGCTGGCCTACGCCTCCGGGGCGATGGGCGAGGTGAAGGCGGTCCTGGTCGCCACCCACCTGGCCTTCTGCCCCGCATGCCGGCGCCGCGCCGCGGGGTTCGAGGCCGCCTGCGGGGGATGGCTGGAGGGGCTGCCCGCCGCGCCGATGGCCGACCAGGAGGTGGCCCGTCTTCTGGCCCGCCTCGACGCACCGGCCACAGCACCGGCCGCGCCATCCGCCGCGGCACCGCCCCCGGCGCGGCCCGCCACGCCGCACGGCATGGCGGTGCCCGAGCCGCTGCGCAGCCGCTTCGCCGGCCCGGTGGCGGACATCGCATGGACCGCCGTGTCCGACGGCGTCGACCTGTCGCAGTGGTCCATCGCCCGCGACGGCACCAGCGTGTGCCTGCTGCGCATGGCCGCCGGCCGCCCGGTGCCGCCGCACCACCACACCGCCGAGGAGATGCTGCTGGTGCTGGAGGGGGCCTTCACCGACGAGTACGGCCGTTTCCGGGTGGGCGACGTGGCCGTCTACGAGCCCGGCACCGACCACCACGCGGTCGCCGACCCCGGCGCCACCTGTCTGTGCCTGTTCCTGCTGGACGGGCCGATCGAGTTCCTTCGGGGCTGAAGCGGCCGTCGGCCGGTGCCGGTCGCCGCGGTTCAGGCGGTGCCGCCGTCGCCGCCAGCGGGCTCCGCCGCCCCCTCGGGCCGGGCCAGCGCCGCCAGGCCGCCGAGGACGAACCGCGCCATGTGATCGGTCAGCGCCTCGGCATCGGTCTCGGCGGTGCCCAGGGACGGGAAGACCTGGCCGATCATGTTCCGGTCGGCGACCAGCAGCATGATGCAGGGCGCCGCGATGCTGAAGCACGCGCGGGTGACCGCCGGATCGTCCTGCGGCAGGCCGAGAATCTCCGCGACCAGGGTGAGAACGAGGGATTTCTTGGGCTCCAGCGCCTTGCGGCGCAGGGCGTCGCTGTACGGCGAGGGCGACAGCACCTCCCGGCTGAGCACCCGGACCGCCCAGGACGAGGAGGCGGGGCCCGTCAGAGCCCGGACGAGGAGCGCGATCACCCCGCGCAGCTTGCCCCTGGGATCGCCGTCGCCGGCCACGGTGGCCGCCATCGCCTGGTAGGTCACGAAGCGATCATGGGCGGCGACGAGAACCTCCTCGTAGAGCGCCTCGATCCCGCCGAAATGGTAGTTCACCGACGCCGCGTTGGTGCCGGCCCGCTGGGCGATCTCCTTGGCCGTCGTGCGCTCGAACCCCTTCTCGGCGAACAGCACCCCGGCCGCATCGAGAAGCTGCGCCTTCGTGCTGGCCCCGTCCTCGCGCCCGCCGCGCGCGCCGGGCCGCCGTCTCCGGGTCGGGGGTGATCGCGTCATGCAGGCCAGCGTGCCAAACAGGCGCGACCGATGTCAAATTCATATTTCAATTTCAAATTCAAATTTGATACCGTTGACGGGGACGGCCTCTGCGGGGCCGCCCCCGACCGGCGGCCCGGGACCAGACGACCATGAAAAGACGCATCGCCCTCGCGCTCCTGCTCCTGGCGGCCCTCGGCGGCGGCGGGTGGTGGTCGTTGAGCCGGCGGCCCGCCTCGGACGCCCTGGTCCTCTACGGCAACGTCGAACTGCGCCAGGTCGCGCTGGCGTTCAACGCCAGTCAGCGGATCGAGGCGGTGCTCGTCGAGGAGGGGGAGCGGGTGACCAGGGGACAGGTCGTGGCGCGGCTGGAGACCGGCCGCCTCGCCCCCCAGGTGAGGCAGGCCGAGGCGGAGGTCGCCAGCCGGCAGGCCGTCCTCGATCGCCTGCGCAACGGCAACCGCCCGCAGGAGATCGCCCAGGCCCGCGCCACCCTGGAGGCGGCCCGGGCGGAGGCCCTGAACGCCCGCCGGCAGTACGAGCGGCAGAGCGCCCTGGCGACGCGGGCGGTCGCCAGCGCCCAGGCGGTGGACCAGGCGAAGGCGGCCACCGATGTCGCCGTCGCCCGGGTCGATGTGGCCCGCACCGCGCTCGACCTGGTGCTCGCCGGGGCGCGGGCGGAGGACATCGCCGAGGCGGAGGCGCAGCTCCGGATGAGCCAGGGCCAGCTCGACCTCCTGCGCCGGGAGCTCGCGGACGCCGAGCTGGCGGCGCCCACCGACGCCATCGTCCGCTCGCGGCTGATGGAGCCGGGGGAGATGGCCTCGCCGACCCGCCCGGTCCTCTCCCTGGCGACCGAGGACCCGAAATGGGTGCGGGCCTTCGTTTCGGAATCCCGCCTCGGCCGCGTCCGCGCCGGACTGCCCGCCGCGGTGACCACCGACAGCTTCCCCGACCGGGTGCTGGAGGGGTGGATCGGGTTCATCTCGCCGGTCGCCGAGTTCACCCCGAAGACCGTGCAGACCGAGGAGCTTCGCACCAGCCTGGTCTACGAGGTCCGGGTCCACGTGACGGATCCCGACAACCTGCTGCGGCTGGGCATGCCGGCGACCGTGCGCTTCCCCGACGGCGACGCGGCCCCGGCGGACGCGACGGCGGCGACCGGGCCGCGGCGATGACGGTTCCCCCGGCCCCGGTCATCGGGCGCGGCCTCCGCAAGGCGTTCCGCCGCGAGTCCGGCGAGGCCGTCACGGCGCTGGACGGGGTGTCGCTGACGGTGGACCAGGGCTCGCTGACCGCGCTCGTCGGCCCCGACGGTGCCGGCAAGACGACGCTGCTGCGCCTGATGTGCGCCCTCATGCGACCGGACGCCGGCGATCTCGTGGTTCTCGGGATCGCGGTCGCCGCCAGGCCGCAGGCCGTCCAGGACCTCATCAGCTACATGCCGCAGAGGTTCGGCCTCTACGAGGACCTCAGCGTCCAGGAGAACCTCGACCTCTACGCCGATCTGCACGGCGTGGGCGCGGCGCAGCGCCGGACGGTCTACCCCCGCCTGATGGCCATGACCCAGCTCGCCCCGTTCCGCGACCGTGCCGCGGGCAAGCTGTCCGGAGGCATGAAGCAGAAGCTGGGGCTGGCCTGCACCCTGGTGCGGGCCCCGCGCCTTCTGCTGCTGGACGAGCCGACGGTCGGGGTCGATCCGCTGTCCCGGCGCGAGCTGTGGGCGATCATCCTCGGCCTGGTCCGGGACGACGGGCTGACGGTGGTGGTCAGCACCTCCTACCTGGACGAGGCCGAGCGCTGCGACCACGCCGTGGTCATGCATGCCGGACGGGTGCTGGCCCAGGGGGCCCCCGCCAGCGTGGCGGCCGCGGCGGCGGGGTGCACGTTCACGGCGGCCACCCCGCCGGGCATGCCGGCGCGCGCACTCCAGGCGCGCCTGTTCGCCCTGCCCGGCGTGGTCGACGCGGTTCCCGAAGCCGGACAGGTCCGGGTCGTCCGGACCTCCGCCTCGGACAGCGCCCCGCTCACCGTCGACGGGGCGGAGATCCGTCTGAGCGCGGTTCCCCCGCGCTTCGAGGACCGGTTCATGCAGCTGTTCCACGCCGCCGCCGGCGGCGCCGGCAGCCCCGGCACGGGGAGCGGGAGCGGGATCGGGATGGATGTCGCCGGGCCGCGGCGCCGCGACCCGGCGTCCGTCGCCGTCGAGGTGCACGAGCTCGTGCGCAGCTTCGGCGCGTTCACCGCCGTCGACCGCCTGAGCTTCCAGGTGCGCCGCGGCGAGATCTACGGCCTGCTCGGCCCGAACGGGGCCGGCAAGAGCACCACCTTCCGGATGCTGTGCGGCCTTCTCCCGGCCAGTGGCGGCACCTTGCGGGTGGCCGGGGCCGATCTGCGGACCTCGCGGGCCGAGGCCCGGGAGCGGCTGGGCTACGTCGCGCAGAAGTTCTCGCTCTACGGGCAGCTCAGCGTCGACGAGAACCTCGACTTCTTCGCCAGCGCCTACGGCCTGCGGGGCGCCCGCAAACGCGCGCGGATCGCCTGGGCCAAGCGGCAGTTCGATCTCGGCCGCTTCTCGTCGCTGCCCAGCGGGCAGTTGCCGGGCGGCTTCAGGCAGCGTCTCGCCATGGCCGCGGCCCTGCTCCACGACCCCGAGATCCTCTTCCTCGACGAGGCGACGAGCGGCGCCGATCCCCTGGCGCGCCGCGAGTTCTGGGGACGGATCACCGCCCTGTCCGAGCAGGGGGTGACGGTCATCGTCACCACCCATTTCATGGAGGAGGCGGAATACTGCGACCGCGTCATCATCCTCGACGCCGGGCGCAACCTGGCGGAGGGGACGCCGGCCGAGGTCCGCGCCCGCGCCGCCACCGGGGACGGTCGGCCGCCGACCATGGAGGACGCCTTCATCGCCATCGTGGCCGACGCCCGGCGCGGCCGCGCCGCCGCCGCCCCGGGGGGGCCGGCATGACTGGGGCCGCCCCGCCGGACGATGGCCGCGGCGCGGCGCTCCGCCGGACCGCCGCGCTGATCCGCAAGGAGACCCGTCAGCTCCTGCGCGATCCCAGCGCCATCGCCATCGGCGTCGTGATGCCGCTGCTGATGCTCGTGCTGTTCGGCTACGGCCTGGACCTCGACGTCAAGACCGTGCCGGTGGCGGTGGTGATGGAGGAGTCCTCCGCCGACGCGCGCGGCGTGGCGTCGGGCTTCGCGCTCTCCGGATCCTTCGCCGCGGTGACCGTCAAGACCATGGCCGAGGCGGAGCGGCTGCTGCTCGCGCGCCGGGTCGACGCCATCGTCCGCGTGCCCGCCGGCTTCGCCCGCCAGATCGCGCACGGCGCGGCCGAGGTGCAGGTCGTCGTCCACGGCGGCGACGCCAACACCGCGCGCATCTCCCTGGCCTATGCCGAGGGGGCGGTCGGGCGGTGGCTGGCCCGCGAGGCGGCGCGGGGCCGGACGCTGGTGCCGCCGGCCATCGCCATCGAGAGCCGGCTGTGGTTCAACGAGGCCAACGAGAGCACCTATTTTCTGGTCCCGGGGCTGGTGGTGCTGGTCATGACCCTGATCGGCGCGCTCCTGACCGCCCTGGTGGTCGCCCGCGAGTGGGAGCGGGGGACCTTCGAAGCGCTCTTCGTCACGCCGGTGCGCAGCGTCGAGCTGCTGCTGGGCAAGACCGTGCCGTACTTCGTCCTCGGCATGGTCGGCCTCGCCCTGTCGGTCGCCGGCAGCCTGCTCCTGTTCGGCGTGCCGCTGCGCGGCTCGGTGATCGTCCTGGCCGCGGTGTCGGCCCTCTACCTCCTGGTGGCGCTCGGCATCGGCCTCGTCATCTCGTCGGCGACGAAGAGCCAGTTCCTGGCGAGCCAGATCGCCATGGTCGCCACCTTCCTGCCCGCCATGATGCTGTCCGGATTCCTGTTCGACCTGCGCAGCATGCCCTGGGCGGTTCAGCTCATCACCTATCTGTTCCCCGCCCGCTACTTCGTCAGCCTGCTCCAGACCCTGTTCCTGGCGGGCACCATCTGGAGCGTGATCCTGCCCAACGCCGCGGTGCTGGCGGCGATGGCCGCCCTGCTGCTGACGCTGGCCGTCCGGATGACCCGCAAGAGGATCGGATGACGCCGCCATGACCGGATCCCTGCTGCGCATCCTGACGCTGATCCGCAAGGAGCTGCTGGTGATCCTCAAGGACCGGCGGAGCCGGATCTCCCTGGTGCTGCCGCCGATCATGCAGTGCCTCGTGTTCGGCTACGCCGCCACCTTCGACCTCAACGACGTGCCCTACGCCGTCGTCGACCAGGACCGCAGCGCCGCCTCGGGCGCGCTGATCGCCCGCCTCGACGGATCGGCGGTCTTCTCGCGGGTGGCGACGCTGGAGCAGACCGAACGGGCGGCCGCCCTGCTCGATGCCCGGCGGGTGGTGCTCGTGGTGGTCATCGCCCGCGACTTCGCCAGGGACCTCAACGCCGGCCGCACCGCCACGGTGCAGGTGATCGCCGACGGCCGGAACTCCAACACCGCCGGCGTCGCCCAGGGCTATGTCGGCGCGGTCGCCGCCGCCTTCGGCCGGGACTGGCGCGAGTCCCACGGCCTGGCGGGGGAGCCGGTGCGGGTGACGACGCGGGCCTGGTACAACCCGTCGCTGGAGACGCGCTGGAACATGATCCCCTCGCTGATCGGCACCATCACCATGCTGATGACGATGATGCTGACGGCCATGTCGGTGGCCAGGGAGCGGGAGGAGGGGACGTTCGACCAGCTCCTGGTCGCCCCGTTCCGGCCCACCGAGATCATGGTCGGCAAGGCGATCCCGTCGATGCTGGTCGGGCTCGTGCAGTCCAGCCTGATCTTCCTGGTGGCGCAGTTCTGGTTCCGCATCCCCTTCGCCGGGTCCTACGCCGTCCTCTACCTCGGCCTGGTGCTGTTCCTGGCGGCGGCCATCGGCATCGGCCTGCTGCTGTCGTCGGTCGCCGGCTCCATGCAGCAGGCGATGATCCTGACCTTCGTGGTGCTGATGCCGTTCATGCTCCTGTCGGGGCTGATGGCGCCGGTGGACAACATGCCGGTGGCGCTGCAGCACCTGGTGGCGGTCAACCCGCTCCACTACGCCATCACCATCACCCGCCGGGTCTATCTGGAAGGCGCCGGGCTGCGCGAGCTGCTGCCCGACATGCTGGCCCTGGTCGCCATCGCCGCGGTGACCCTGCCAGCCGCGGCCTGGCTGTTCCGCCACCGGCTGGCGTGATCCGGCCGCCCCGGCGCCGGGCGTCGTTACCGTCGGTTACCCGATCGCCGGGTGCCGGACATCGTCCTGCAACGCCCCGGGCGCAGGCTGCCCCCATCACGTCAGCGCCGCAACCGGAGCATGGCCGATGCGAACGATCACCGCCGCCATCACCCTCCTCGCCGCCGGGCTCAGCCTGCTGCCGGCCGCCGCCTCGGCCCACGGGCCCGAGCCGGTCCGGCCGCCGCCCCCGGCCGCGCACGCGGAGCACGGGCCGCCCAGCGGCCACCGCGCGCCGGACCGCCACGACCGGCCCCCGTCCCATGCCGCGGCGCCGTCCTGGCGCACCGGCCATCACCTGCCGGCGCCCTACCGGGGCCCCGACCACGCGGTCAAGTCCCGGGGATTCCTGCACCGTCATCCGGCACCCCCCGCCCACCACTGGTCGCGGGTCGGCGGGGACGCGGTGCTCGTGGTGACCCGGACCGGGATCATCGTCGACATGGTGTTCGGCGCCTTCCGGTGAGCGGGCGGGACGGTGGCCGGCGACGGGAAGCGCCCGCACGGCGGGACCGCCGCTACTCCGCCGGGCCCGCCACCGACCCCCCGGCCGGCCCCCCGGCCGAGACCGCGTCCCGCCCCGCCGGATGCGGCCGCAGCAGGGGGTAGACCGCCGGCAGCAGCAGCAGGGTCAGCAGGGTCGCCACGCCGATTCCGGCGAGGATGACCACGCCGATCACCGCCCGCGCCTCCGATCCGGCGCCGCTGGAGAGCACCAGCGGCACCGCCCCGGCGGCGGTCGACAGCGCCGTCATCAGAACCGGGCGCAGGCGCACCGCCGCCGCCTCGATGGCGGCGGCGCGCGGCGCCATCCCCTCGTCCTCGAGCTGGGAGGCGAACTCCAGCATGAGGATGCCGTTCTTGGCGGCGATGCCGACCAGCATAATCAGGCCGATCTGGCTGTAGAGGTTGAGGCTCATGCCCGCCGCCAACAGCCCGGCCAGCGCCCCCGTCACCGCCAGCGGCACCGTCAGCATGATGCCGGCGGGCAGGCGCAGGCTCTCGAACTGGGCCGTCAGCACCAGGAAGACGATCAGCAGCGCCAGCCCGAAGGTGAGGAACCCCTCGTCGCGGGCCTCCATGAACTCCCGCGCCTCGCCGCGGGTGTCGAGCCGCGCCGCGCCCTCGGGCAGCTCGGCCCGGGCCACGCCCTGCAGGAAGGCCAGCGCCTCGCCCAGGCTGTAGCCCGGCGCCAGGCCGGCGGAGATGGTCACCGCGCGCATGCGGTTGTAGCGGTTGAGGGAGTCGGCGCCGGCCTCCTCCCTCAGCGACACCAGGTTGGACAGCGGGATGGTGGCGCCGGTGGTGGTCGAGCGGACATAGACGTTGGCCAGGTCCTGGGGCGTGGCGCGGTCCTCGCCGCGCAGTTGCAGGACCACGTTGTACTCCTCGCCGCGGTCCAGGAAGGTGGTGACGTTGCGCGACCCGAACAGGGTCTGCAGGGTGCCGCCCACCGCCTGCACCGGCACCCCCAGCTCGGCCGCGCGCTCGCGGTCGATGGCCACGGCGATCTGCGGCCGCCGCTCCTCGTAGTCGGCGTCGAGGCCGATCAGCCCGGGGTTGGCCTCGGCGCGCTCCAGGATGCGGTCGCGCCACACCGCCAGATCCTGGTAGGTCGGGCCGCCGATGACGAACTGCACCGGCCGGCTGCCGCCCTGGCGGCCCAGCGCCGGACGGCCGCGGGCGAAGCCGGAGGTGCCGGGCAGCGACTTGACGAAGGCCGACAGCTCCGCCTCCAGCTCCTGCTGGCTCTTGTCCCGGCGGTCCCAGTCGCTCAGGCCGATGATGGCGCGCGGCTGGGCCCGCCAGCCCCCCAGCACCGCCAGCACGTTGTCGACGCTGCCCTCCTCCACGTACTCCAGCAGCCGGTCCTCGAGCACGTCGAGATAGCCGGCGGAATACTCGAACCCCGCGCCCAACCCGGGGTCGAGCATGACGAACAGGCCGCCGCGGTCCTCCGGCGGCACCAGCTCCTGGGGCAGGGCGCGGAACAGCACCACCGCCAGCGCCGCGGTGGCGGCGAAGCCAACGAGCGCGACGGCGCGGCGGTCGACCACGCCCGTGACGATGCGGCGGTAGCGCCGCTCCAGCGCCGAGAAGGCGCGGTCGACGCCGGACTGGAAGCGGCCGGGCCGCTCGTGGTGGCGCAGCAGCCACGCCGACAGGGCCGGCACCAGGGTCAGGGCGGCGACGCTGGACACCGCCACCGTGCCGGCGATGGTCAGCGCGAACTCGACGAACAGGCGCCCGGTGTCGCCGCGCTGCAGGCCGATCGGGGCGAACACGGCGACCAGCACCGCGGTGGTCGCCACCACCGCGAAGAACACCTGGCGGCCGCCGCGCTCGGCCGCCTGGCGCGGCGGTTCCCCGGATTCGATGCGCCGCCAGATGTTCTCCAGGACGACGATGGCGTCGTCGACCACCAGCCCGGTCGCCAGGACGAAGGCCAGCAGGGTCAGGATGTTGATGGAGAAGCCGAAGAGGTGGACGACGGCCAGCCCGCCGATCAGCGACACCGGGATGGTCAGCGCCGGGATCAGGGTCGCACGCGCGCTGCCCAGGAACAGCAGGATCACCGCCACCACCAGCACCACGGCGATCACCAGGGTCGACAGCACCTCCTCCAGCGCGCTCTCCACGAAGACGGAGCTGTCGTAGCTGACGCCGATGCTGAGCCCGCCGGGCAGCTCGTCGACGATGCGGTCCAGCTCGGACCGCACCGCGCCGGCCACCTCCAGCACATTGGCCCGGCTCTGCACGATGATGCCGAGCCCGACCGTGGTGCGCCCGTTGGCCCGGTACAGCATGTCCTGGTTCTCGGGGCCGACCTCCAGCCGCGCCACCTCGCCCAGCCGCACCGTCGCGCCGTCGCGTTCGGCGACGGGCAGGCGGGCGAACAGGTCCGGGTCGACGTAGGGGCGCTGCATGCGCATGGTCAGGTTGCGCGTGGCGGATTCCAGGCGCCCGGCCGGCAGCTCCAGGTTCTCCCGCCGCAGCGCGTCCTCCACGTCGCTGGCGGTGACCCCGCGCGCCGCCATGGCGCCGCGGTCCAGCCACACCCGGAGCGCCGGCCGCTTCTCGCCGCCCAGGTTGACGCGGCCGACCCCGTCGATGGAGGTCAGCCGGTCCACCACCAGCCGCTCCACCAGGTCGGTCAGGGCCAGCGGGTCGAGGGTGTCGCTGCGCAGCGACAGCCACATCGCCTCGTCGGCGTTCTCGTCGACCTTGGCGACCTCGGGCGGGTCGATGCCCTCGGGCAGCTCGCGCAGCGCCCGGCTGACCCGGTCGCGGATGTCGTTGGCGGCGGCGTCGATGTCACGGCCCAGGTCGAACTCCACCCGCACGTCGGAGCGCCCGTCGGAACTGCCCGACGCGATGCTCTTGACCGCCTCGATGCCGGCGAGATGGTCCTCGATGACGCGCGAGACCCGCGCCTCCACCACCTCCGCCGAGGCGCCGGTGTAGGTGGTGCGCACGGTGACCACCGGCGGGTTGATGTCCGGCGCCTCGCGCACCGACAACCGGTCCAGGGCGACCAGCCCGGCCACCACCAGCAGCAGGTTGAGGACCAGCGCGCCCAGGGGGCGGCGGACCGCCAGTTCCGACAGGGTCATGGCTGCACGCGCCGCGCCGCGCCGCCGCCGCCGCCGCCGTCCACGATGCCCTCGCCCGCGCCGAGCAGGGTGGCCACCGGCGATTCCGCCAGCGGCCGGGCGTCGAGGCGGTCGCCGTCCGACAGCTTGGCCGCCCCCTCGATCACCAGCCGCTCGCCGGTCTCCAGGCCGGACACGATCTCGACGCGGCCGTTCTCGCGCCGCCCGGTCACCACCGCGCGGCGTTCCGCCCGCCCATCGGCGCCGGCGACGAAGACGTAGGTGGAGGGGCCGACCGGGACGATGGCGGTGTCCGGCACGACCACGGAGTCGCGGGTGCCCAGCAGCAGGACGACCTCGATCAGCATGCCCGGGCGCAGGGCCGCGTCGGCGTTGGGAATGGTGGCGCGCACCACCGCCTGGCGGGTCAGCGGGTCGATCTGGGTGTCGACGTCCTTGACGCGGCCGGTGAAGACCCGCTCGGCGTAGGCCCGGCTGGCGGCGCGAACGGTCTGGCCCCGCTCGATCCGGCCGAAGTGGTCCTCCGGGACGCGGAAGTCGACGTCGACCTCCGTCAGGTCGACCAGGGTGGCGATGGCGTCACCGGGACTGACGAAGGCGCCGCGGCTGACCCGGCGGAAGCTCAGCACCCCGGCGAACGGAGCGGCGACGGTGCGCCGTTCCAGCCGCGCCTCGGCCAGCGCCAGGCGGGCTTGCGCGGTGCTCTGCGCCGCCTGCGCCTCGTCCAGCAGGGCGGCTGAGGTGGCGCCGCGCACCCGCAACGCCTGGGCCCGGTCCAAGGCGCGCTGCGCCTGCACAAGCTCGGCACGGGCCTCGTCCACCTCGGCCTCCTGGATCTCGGCGTCGAGGCGGGCCAGAACCGCGCCGCGCTCCACCCGGGCGCCGTCCTCGAAGGCGACCTCGCGCACCTCCCCCTGGGCCTGGGCGGTGATCGTCACGGACTCCCGCGCCCGCGCCGTGCCGACGGCCTCGATGCGCTCGGTCACCGGGCCGCGGGAAACCGGGGCCACGGTCACCACCTCGGCGCCGGCGCTCCGGCCCGGCGGCGGCCGGCCCGGAGCGTCGCCGGCCGGCCACAGATGGTCGCGGCCGAGATAGCCGCCGGCGGCGGCGAGGGCCAGGACCATGGCCAGGGTCGTCCATCGCCGCATGGGGCTCCTCCAGGAGGGTTCGCACATATCTAGTACCGCCAACGGGCGGTTTCAGGGGGGCGCAGGGCGCGGCCGGCCGCCCGCGGTGCGACGACGGCGTTGATCGCGGCGGCGCCACGGGCTATACGCTCGCCCCTTTTGCAGGGGCGGGACCACGGCGACGTGCCGCCCGGGCGGCACGACAGGGAGGACACCATGGCGGCCTGCGGCCTCGATTTCGGCACCTCCAACACCACTTTGGGCGCCAGCCGGGACGCCAGCCGGGAGGGCGGGCCGACCGGCGCCGCCCGGCTGCTGACCCTGGAAGACGACCACGCCACGCTTCCCAGCGCGCTGTTCTTCGATTTCGACACCGGCGCCACCCTGTTCGGCCGCGCCGCCGTCGCCGCCTACGTGGCCGGCGACGAGGGACGGCTGATGCGCTCCATCAAATCGACGCTGGGCACCGACCTGATCGACACCGATACGCCGCTGAACGGCCGGCGGATCCCGTTCCGCACGGTCATCGCCACGTTCCTGGCGGAGGTGCGGCGGCGCGGCGAGGCGGCGGCCGGCGCGCCGCTGGACGCGGTGGTGCATGGGCGCCCCGTGCATTTCGTCGACGGCGACGCCGCGGCCGACGCCGCGGCGGAGGCGGCCCTGGAGGCGATCGCCCGGGCGGTCGGCTTTTCGACCGTGTCCTTCCAGTACGAGCCGATCGCCGCCGCCCTCGACTACGAGCGCCAGGTCACCCGCGAGGAGGTGGCGCTGATCGCCGACATCGGCGGCGGCACCTCCGACTTCTCCATCGTCCGGCTCGGTCCGGAGCGGCGCGGGCGCGCCGAGCGGGGCGGGGACATCCTGGCCAACGACGGCATCCGCGTCGGCGGCACCGATTTCGACCGCGATCTCTCCATCGCCGCGGTGATGCCCCATCTGGGCTACGGCAGCGCGATGAAGCGGGCCGGGCTGGTGGCGCCCAAGGGGCCGTATCTCGACCTCGCGACCTGGGCCAAGATCAACTTCCTCTATTCCGCCAAGGCGCTGGCCGAGCTCAAGCGCCTGCAGCGCGACAGCGCCCGGCCCGAGCTGGTCGCCCGGCTGATCGACGTGGTGGAGCAGCGCCGCGGCCACGCCCTGGCGATGGACGTCGAGCGCGCCAAGATCGCCCTGGCCGGCGAAGGCCGGGCCGTCCTGCCGCTGGACGCCGCCGATCTCCATGACGCCGCGACGCTGACGGCCCGCGACCTGGTCGAGGCGACCCAGTCGCTGGCCGGTCGCATCGGCGAGCGGATCACCGGCTGCCTTGCCGCCGCCGGTCTGCCGGCGGAGCGGATCGATGCCGTCTTCCTGACCGGCGGCTCCACCCTGCTGCCCCATGTGCGCGCCGCCATCTGCGGCCCCCTACCGGGGGCCCGGGTGGTCGCCGGCGACATCTTCGGCTCGGTCGGCCAGGGCCTCGCCCTCGAGGCGGCGCGCCGCTACGGCTGACGCCGCGCCGCCCGGCGCGCGTGGAACCGCCCGGCCGCTGCGGCGTTGGCCCGCAAGCACGGCACGCGGAGGCACCCATGGACAACGGCGGCCCGCTCGAGAGCGTCATCACGGCTGACCGGTTCGATCGCGCCCTGCACGCCATCGCCACCGTCATCGAAGGGGCGGGCGTCGCGGTCATCGTGCTGGGTGCGCTGACCGCCCTGGTGGTGTTCGCGGTGCAACTCGGCCGCGGCACCGCGTGGGACGAGGCCTACCATCTGCTGCGCACCAGCCTGGCGCGCGGCATCCTGTTGGGCCTAGAGTTCCTGGTCGCCGCCGACATCATCGGCACGGTGGCGGTGGAGCCGACCCTGGACAATCTTGCGGTGCTGGGACTGATCGTGGTGATCCGGACCTTCCTCAGCGTCTCCCTGGAGGTCGAGATCGAGGGGCGCTGGCCCTGGCGCAAGGCGGCATCGAAGCCGCGCTGAAGGGACCCTCGCGCCGGCCCGCGCGTTGCCTGTGCCGTGAGTCACACCCGGAGCCCCCATGGCCGCCTATGTCAACCGCATCGGGACGGCCGTGCCGCCCCACGACATCCACGCCGCGTTCGTCGCGAGCGGACAGACCCTGCTGGAGGAGCCGCGGGCGCGCCGTCTGTTCCAGCGGATGGCGGACCGCTGCGGCATCGCCCGGCGCTGGTCGGTGTTCGAGGCGGCGGCGGAGGGCGGATTCGACCGCGGCGGCTTTTACCGGCGCGGCGCCTTTCCCGGCACCGCCGCGCGCATGCGCCTCTACGAGGAGCACGCGCCGGGGCTGGCCATGCAGGCGGTGGCGGCGCTGGCGCTGACGGCGGCGGAGCGGGCCGGCGTCACCCACCTGATCGTGGTCTCCTGCACCGGCTTCTACGCGCCGGGCCTCGATCTGCAGCTCGCCCAGCGGCTCGGCCTCGATCCGGGGGTGGAACGCACGGTGATCGGCTTCATGGGCTGCTACGCCGCCGTCAACGCGCTGAAGCTGGCCCGCCACATCGTCCGCTCCGAGCCGGCCGCGCGGGTGCTGGTGGTGACGCTGGAGCTGTGCACCCTTCACCTCCAGGACACCCCGGACCTGGAAACGGTGCTGAGCTTCCTGATCTTCGGCGATGGCTGCGCGGCGGCGCTGGTCACCGCGGTGCCCGACGGCATCGCGCTGGACGGGTTTCGCGCCGTGCTGATCCCCGGCACCGCCGACCAGATCACCTGGCGCATCGGCGACCGCGGCTTCGACATGCACCTCTCCGGCGCCGTGCCGAGCACGCTGGCAACCGGCCTGCCGGCCGCCCTGCCGGCCATCCTCGGCGGCCGGCCGGCGGACGCGGTGGAGCTGTGGGCGGTCCATCCCGGTGGCCGCACCATCCTCGACGCGGTGGAACAGGCCGCGGGGCTGGACGGTGACCGCCTGGCGGACTCGCGCGCCGTGCTGGACGGCTACGGCAACATGTCCTCGGCCACCGTGCTGTTCGTTCTGAAGCGCATGCTGGACCGCGCCCGCGCCCGCGGCAACGGCGGCACCGCGACCGGCTGCGCCATGGCCTTCGGCCCGGGGCTGACGGCCGAGACCATGGCCTTCCGCCTGGCCGCCTGAGGGAGGCCGCGCCATGGCTCTGCTCGACCTGCCGCACCGCCGCCTGGTGCCGGAGCTGATGGACACCGAGACCGTCTCCTACGAGGAGTTCCGCACCTGCCTGCGCCATCTGGAGGCGATCAACCGGGCCACCGGCGCCTACCGGCCCACCCTGCGCTGGCTCGACCGGGTGGCGGCGCGCCACGGCACGGCACGGCCGCTGCGGGTGCTCGACGCCGGGTCCGGGCACGGCGACATGCTGCGCCGGATCGCCGCCTGGGCCGACCGGCGCGGGGTGGCGGTGGCGCTGGCCGGCATCGACCTCAACCCCTGGTCGGCGCGGGCGGCGCGCGAGGCCGCGCCCGGCGCGCCGTCGATCCGCCATCTCACCGGCGATCTCTTCGCCCTGCCCGACGGGGAACGGCCGGACGTGGTCATCAGCTCCCTGTTCGCCCATCACCTGGACGACCGCCGGCTCGTGGCGTTCCTGCGCTGGATGGAGGGTCGCGCGCGGCTCGGCTGGTTCGTCAACGACCTGCACCGCCACGCCGTGCCCTGGGCGGCGGTGCGCGCGGCGGTGGCGGTGCTGCCGGTGAGCCGGCTGGTGGTCCACGACGCGCCGGTCTCGGTGGCGCGGGCCTTCACCCGCGCCGACTGGGCACAGCGTCTGGAGGAGGCGGACCTCGCCGGGGCCGCCCGGGTGCGCTGGATGGTGCCGTTCCGCCTGTGCGTGGAGCGCCTGCGGTGATCGAGGTGCTGGTGGTGGGCGGCGGCCCGGCCGGGGCGGCGGCGGCGGCGGCGCTGGCCGGGGCGGGGCGGCGGGTGGTGCTGGCCGAGCGCACCGCCGGGCCCCACCACAAGGTCTGCGGCGAGTTCCTCAGCGGCGAGGCGGCGGCGGCGATGCGCGCCCTCGGCGTCGACCCCGTGGCGCTGGGGGCGCGGCCGGTGGAGCGGGTGCGCCTCGCCCACGGGCGCCGCGAGGCCGTGGCGACCCTGCCGTTCCCCGCCTTCGCCCTGGGCCGGGACGTCATGGACGCGGCGCTGCTGGAGGCCGCCCGCGAGCACGGCGCCACGGTGCGCCGGGGCGCCGCGGTGCGCCACCTGACATGCGACGGGGCGGGGGTGCGGGCCGCGCTGGGCAGCGACACCATCGGCGCCGACGCGGCGGTGCTGGCGACCGGCAAGCACGACCTGCACGGCCACCGCCGCCCGCCGTCGCCCGGCATCGGCTTCAAGCAGCACTGGGTGCTGGCCCCGGCCCAGCGCGACGCGCTGGACGGCCACGTCGAGGTCCACCTGTTCCCCGGCGGCTACGCCGGGCTGCAGCCGGCCGCCGCGGGGACCGCGAACCTGTGCCTGGCGGTGGACGCCGCGGCCTTCGCGCGGGTCGGTCGCGACTGGTGGCGGCTGCTGGCCCACGCCGGCCGCCACTCGGCCCTGCTGGCGCGCCGGCTGGACGGCGGGACGCCGTGCTGGCCGCGGCCGCTCGCGGTGGCCGGCGTGCCCTATGGCTGGGTGCACCGCGGTGGCGGCGCGGCGGGGCCGCACCGGGTGGGCGACCAGCTCGCCGTGATCCCCAGCTTCTGCGGCGACGGCCTGGCGATCGCCCTGGAGTCCGGGCGGCGGGCGGCGGCGACGCTGGTGGCCGGCGGGCCGCCCCGGGACGGCGCCGCCTACGCCGGGGCGGTGGCCCTGGCCGACGGCGCGGCGCGGCTGCTGCGCCTGCCCGGCGCACCGGGCCTGGCGGTCGCCGCCGCGGCGGCCGCACCGGGCCTGGTGCGCTGGCTGGCCCGCCGCACCCGGGTGGCCGATCCCGGTGCCTGAGCGGCCGGGGCCGGCGTCAGGCGATGCCCAGGCTGGCCCGGGCGCCGGGCGACACCTGGACCGCCATGTACGCGACGTAGGCAGCCAGGAAGGCCGCGCCCTCCCACCGGGTGATCCGCCACCCGGTCACCGCGAAGGCGACCAGCAGCGCCGCCGCCGCCAGCATCGCCCAGATGTCGAAACCGGCGATCTCGGCCGGCACCGGGATCGGGCTCAGGGCCGCGGTGACGCCGAGGATGCCCAGGATGTTGAAGATGTTGGACCCGACCACGTTGCCGAAGGCGACGTCGCCGCGCCCGCGCAGGGCGGCCATCACCGCGGTCACCAGCTCCGGCAGGGAGGTGCCCAGCGCCACCAGGGTCAGGCCGATGACCGCCTCCGACACGCCGGCGGCGCGGGCCAGCACGACGGCCGAATCCACCAGCAGCCCGGCGCCGAACACCACGGCGGCGATGCCGGCCAGGGCGATCGCCGCGCCGCGCCACAGCGGCGCCTCCGGCCCGGCGGCCGGGTCGGGGTCGGCGGCGGCGGCCGGAGCGGCCGCCTCGCTGCGGTAGGCGAGCACGGCGTAGCCCATCAGCATGGCCAGGAAGACGACGCCGACCCAGCGGTCGACCACCCCCAGCAGCACCACCGGCAGCAGCAGCACCGAGGCGCCGAGCAGCACCGTGCCGTCCCGCCGGAAGGCGCGCCGGCAGGTCGCCACCGGCAGCACCACGGCCGACAGCCCGAGGATCAGCAGCACGTTGGCGATGTTGGAGCCCACCACATTGCCGATGGCGATGCCCGGCGCGCCCATCTGGGCCGCCCGGACGCTGGTCACCAGCTCCGGCATCGAGGTGCCGAACCCCACCAGGGTGAGGCCGATCAGCAGTGGCGACACCCCCAGGCGCGTCGCGACGCCCACGCTCCCCCGCACCAGGGCCTCGCCGCCCACCAGAAGCAGCACCAGGCCGGCCACGAGCTCAACGACGGTCACCGGTTCCCCCTCATGATCGTTGGACCGTTTCCTCAGGTGTGAACGGCCGGCCGCCGGACAAGAGGCAAACCGCCCGGCGCCCGGCGCAAAACGGTCCCGGGTTGAGCGGCGGAGCCGGAATTGCCAGGGTGGCAATTCCCCCCCGGCCGCGGTAAAACCGCACGTCATCCCCCGGCCCGCCGCTGCGGCGGACATGTGAAGCTTAGGTTGCACGATGAGCGCCATGACCGACCGTCCCGACGCCGACCTGCCGGTCGACGCCCTCATCGCCCTGGGCGCGCCCAGGCTGGCCGAGATGATCGCCGCGCAGGCCGCGCGCGACCCGTCGCTGCGCGAGGACCTGCGCCTGGCGCTGCTGGCCACCGGCCCGGCCGAGCGCCTGGCGGCGGCGCTCGGCGACGCCCTCGACGCGGTGGCCGCCGGCGACGCCCCCCTCGGCGATGACGCGACGGCGGTGCTTGCGCGCGATCTGGAGCGGCTGCGCCTCGCCATCGCCCGCGACCTGCTGCCGCGCGCGCCGGAGGCGGCGGCGGCGCTGCTGGAACGCCTCCTGCGCCTCGATTCCGGAGTGTTCGCGCGCTGCGACGACGGCGACGGCGCCATCGCCGACGTCTTCCGCGCGGCCATCGCCGATTGCGGGCGGGCGTGGCTGGCGCTGCCGCGGCGCGACCCGCGGCGCCTGGCGGAGACCGCCTTCGACCTGTTCGCCGGGAACGACCACGGCGTGCGCGACGACATCGTCCCCGCCGTCGGCGAGGCGCTGGGCCCGGCCGGGCTGGACGCGCTGGAAGGCATGATCCGCAACCGGCTGGCGGCGCCCTCCAGCGATTCCGCCAGCGCCCGGGACGCGGAGCTGCTGCGCGCCCTGACCGAGATCGCCGACGCCCGCGGCGACCTCGACGGCTACATCGCCCTGCACGAGATGGCCGGAACCGAGGACGGCGCGGTCAAGGAGATCTGCGAACGCCTGATCGCCGCCGGCCGCCTGGAGGAGGCGCTGGAGCGCGCCCAGGGGGTCGCCGCCCCGCAATGGCGCCGCGACGAGCTGGACCGCCTGCGCATCGACATCCTCGACCGCCTCGGCCGGCGCGACGCCGCCCAGGCGCTGCGGCGGGAGCATTTCGCCCGGACCCTGTCGCCGACCATCCTCGACGACCTCCTGGAGGCCCTGCCCGAGGCCGAGCGGCCGGCCGCCCGTGCCGACGCGGTGGCCGTCGCCCAGCGCCACGGCGACGTCCACCGCGCCCTGGAGCGGCTGTGCGCCCTCGACCCCGGTGCCGCCGCCACCCTGGTCCGCCAGCGCCTCGCCGAGATCAACCCCCAGCTCTACCGCGTGGTGCGCCCGATCGCCGAGCGGCTGGCCGCGCACCACCCGCTGGCCGCCGTGCTGATCCACCGCCGCCTGGCCGAGCACGTGCTGGACACCGACCAGCCGGCGGACCACCCCTTCGCGGTGCGGGACCTCGCCGCCGCCGACACCCTGGCGGAGGCCGTCGCGGACTGGGAGGGCCATCCCACGGCGGCGGCGTACCGCCGGGAGATCGCCGCGCACCACCGCCAGAAGCGCGCCTTCTGGGAGCGCATGCGGAGCGCCGGGCTCGACTGGCGCTGAGCCGCCGCACGCCAACAACAACGTTTCCTTGTGGTTTTGCGGCTGCGCGACGCCGAACGCTGACGCATGCGATTCATTGCGCACGCCGGGCGCGCCGCGCCAATTTGTTGCTTTGTGCACCAATGCTTTTTCCGTCGATCAAATAAAACTGCACTCAAAAATTCACATACTGCCGTATGCAGGGCCGTATTTCCCCGTGATATGATCATTACCTTCGCATTTACCGAATCTTCGGAATTGCGAACTAGGTTTGATCGCACGGTGTGATTAGATATGCCGACGCGGAGTCGATTTTTGCTCATTATCCGAAAAACAATCGCAAGTTCGACTCTGTTGATTCTGGCCATCTCGGGGATTGCCTTGGTCGCATACCTCGACTACGCGAAGTTTGTTACAACTTTTAATCAATACACCGGCGCCGACGACGGGACGCTCGCGGCGGTTCGGGCGCACCTCGCCCTGGTTGCCGCCGCGCTGGCGGGCGGGCTGCTGCTGGTGGCGTGGGCGGCGCCCGGTGCCGTCGCCGCCGCCGCGCGCACCCCGTTGCGCGGCGCGGCGCTGGCGACCCTGGTGGCGGCGCCCATGTCGGCCGCGGCGCTGGCGGTGTTCGCCGCCGTTCCCGGCGCGGCGCCGGTCCACGCCATGCTGCCCGACGCGGGCGTCGTTCTCGTCGTGTCGATGCTGGCGGTGCACGAGGCGCTGCGCCTGTCGGGCTCGCCCCGTGCCGCCCGGAGACCGCCGGCCAGCGGTCTCCGGAGCGCGCCGGATCTCGGCGGCATCCGCTTCGTGCTCTTCCTCTTCATGCTGGCGGAGGAGCTGTCGCGCTCCTTCCTGCCGCTCTACGTGCAGGACCTCTACACGCCGATCCCGGGCGTCTCCGCCACCCTGGCGATGGGCCTGCCGATCGCCCTGTTCATGCTGCTGGTCGCCGTCTTCACCCCCTTCGCCGGGGCCTGGGCCGACCGGTTCGGCAGCCGCCGCACGCTGCTGCTGGGCACGCTGCCGGCGGTCGCCGGCTTCGTCGGCACGGCGCTCGCCCAGACGCTGGGCGACGTGCTGCTGTGGCGCGGCGCCTGCGCCATCGGCTACGCCGTCATGTTCATCGGCGCCCAGGGCTTCGTCGCCCGCCACACCGGGCCCGGCGAGCGGGCCCGCGGCATGGCCCAGTTCGTGGCCGCGGTGATCGTCGCCGGGCTGTGCGGCACCGCCATCGGCGGGGTGCTGGCCGACCACATCGGGTTCCGCGCGACCTTCGGCCTTTCGGCGCTGCTGGCGCTGGCCGCCGCCGGCGCCGCCGCCCGGCTGCTGCCGCACGACGCGCCCGCGGCGGTCGCGCCACGCCCGGCGCGCTGGCGGGCGTGGACGACGGTGCTGGCCAACCCGCGATTCGCGGCGTTGCTGCTGTTCTCCTCGATTCCCACCAAGCTGATGCTGACCGGCTATCTCTTCTATCTCGTGCCGGTGGCCTTGCACGCCCTGGGCGAATCGCCGGCCGGCATCGGCCGCATCATGATGGGGTACGGGCTGGCCATCGTGGTCCTCGGTCCGCTGCTGTCGCGGGCCGCCGACCGCAGCGGCCGCCACGCCCTGTTCGCCGGGGCCGGCGGGCTGGTGGCCGGGGCCGGGGCGCTGGCGACGCTGGTGGCGCCGGGGGTGCCGGCGGTCGCGCTCGGCGTGCTGGCGCTCGGCGTCGGCCACGCCCTCAACAACGCCACCCAGCTCGCCCTGGTGCCCGAGGTCTGCCGCGCCGAAACCCGGGCGCTCGGCACCACCACGGTGTTCGCCGTCTACCGCCTCCTCGAGCGCGGCGGCGCCGTGCTCGGCCCGGTGCTCGCCGCGGCGCTGGCCGACCGCTACGGCCACGGCGCGGCGTCGGCCGGGCTGGGGGGCATCGCGGTCGCCGCCGGGCTGGCGTTCTGCGCCGTCTTCCTCACCACCGCCGCGCCGCCCCCGGACGGCGCGCCCGCCCTTGCCCCATCAACCGGTCCGGCAGCCGCCCCGTCAGCCACCCCGTCAGCCAACGGCCCCGCCGGGGCCGTGCTCCGCTCCCATGGCGAGGCCGCGCCGTGACCGCCGCCCGGACGGCCCGCGCCGCCACCCCAGCCGCGATCCGCCGCCCGTCCACCAAGGAAGCGAGGATGCCGATGTTCGACCAGCCGTTCGTCGAGCCCGCCGCCCGGGAAGCGCTGATGGTCTCGGCCCAGCGCCCGTTCGACGCGACCGCCACCGATCCGCAGCGCGCGTTGGCCGCCATGCTGCACGCCCTGGGGATCGGGTCGGCCGACGCCATGACGTGGAAGGACTACGACAAGATCATGCGGGTGATCGAACCGCTGATCGGCGCCGGCCACGTGCTGCGCCATTTCGAATACACCCACCCCGCCGCGCTGCAGGCCGGCACGGTCGAGCGGCTGCGCGCCGACTACACCATCCGCCTCGCCTACACGGAGTGGGGCAACCCGCTGCGACCGACCCTGCTGTGCCTGGGCGGCATCGCCAACGCGGCGCGCCGCTTCGACTACCTCGCCCGCGCGCTGGCCCGGGACTACCACGTGCTCTGCCTGGACTGGGCCGGCCGCGGGCGCAGCGGCTGGCTGGCCGAGCAGTCCGACTACAACATGGACGGCAACGTCGCCCAGGTGCTGGCCCTGATCCGCCACAAGCGGCTGAGCCGGGTCACCCTGGTCGGGTCGTCGCTCGGCGGCTGCGTCGCCATGAGCGTCGCCGCCCAGGCGCCGGAGCTGATCGACCGCCTGATCCTCAACGACGTCGGCCCCTTCATCCCCGAGGAGCGGCGGCGGCGGCGCGCCGAATCGGTGGCCCGCCACTACGTCTTCCGCCGCCCCGCCCAGCTCTGCCACCGCATGGGCGCGGCGCAGAAGAACGACGGGCCGGTCGACGACACCGTGCTGCTGCACAACAGCTTCCACCAGACCCGCTGGTCGGAGGAGAACGGCGGCCGCGTCTACCGCCACGACATCCGGGCCCTGCAGAACTACCGCGACGCCGCCGCCCGGGACCACGACCAGTGGGACGACTGGCAGCGCATCGAGTGCCCGGTGCTGGTGGTGCGCGGCCTGCTGACCGACGCGCTGCTGGAGTCCACGGTGGAGCGCATGCTCGCCCGCGCCGGCGTGTCGCTGATGCAGGTGCCCCAGGTCGGCCACACGCCGACGCTCAGCGACCCCCTGCACATCGCCGCGCTGCACCGCTGGCTGCAAGCCCCCGACGCCTTCCCGCGCGACAGCACGGTGGGCTGGACGCCGGCGCCCGAGCGCGTGCTGTTCCGCCCGCGATGACGACCATGACCGCCACCGCCGGCCACGGCTTCCACCTCGTGCGCCATGGCCAGACCCGCGACAACCTGCTGGGCGTGCGCTGCGGCGGCGACCGCGACGTGCCGCTGACCGGGCGCGGTCTCGCCGACGCCCGGGCCGCGGCGGCGCGCTTCGCCGCGGCGCTCCCACGCTGCGGCGTGGTGGTCGCCGGGCCGCTGGAGCGCACGGCGGTGACCGGGGCGCTGTTCGCCGAGGCGCTGGACGTGCCGCTCCTGGGACGGGAGTGGCTGCGCGAGCGGCGGCTGGGGGCGTGGAACGGCCTGCCCGTGGCCGAGACCCGGGGCTGGATCGCCGAGGGACGCACGCCGCCCGGCGGCGAGAGCGAGGAGGATTTCGCCAGCCGGGTGCTCGCCGGGCTGGCGGACCTGGAGGACCTGCTGGGGCGCTGGCCCCTGCTGGTCGCCAGCAAGGGCGTCGGCCGGGTGCTGCTGCACCGGCTGGCCGGACGGCCCGGCGTCGAGCTGGAGAACTGCGAGGTGGTCGGCTTCGAACGGGCCGTGACCGCCAGCGGCGAAGCCCGGTGGCGCTGCGAGCGCGAATCTTGAATCAGCAACACCGCGCCGTTGGGCGCGCGATACGACGAGGAGCGTAGGAGCGATGAAGCTCAAGATCGGAATGCGGCTGCTGCTGCTGGTGTTCGGCGTGGCGCTGGTGAGCGCCGTGTCCGTGACCGCCATCAACCTGTCGGGCCTGCACGGCAACCTGACGGAGCAGCGCAAGGCGAAGGTCAAGGACATGGTGGAGGCGGCCTATTCGGTGATCGCCCAGTACGGCGAGCAGGAGCGCCAGGGCACCATGACCCGCGAGGAGGCGCAGACCGCCGCCCGCAGCGCCGTGCGCGCCATGCGCTACAGCGGCAGCGAGTATTTCTTCGTCTACGACTACAAGGGCATCAGCCTGGTGCACGGCCTGCGCCCGCAGGTCGAGGGCAAGGACCTCTTGAACCTGAAGGACCCCGACGGGGTGGCCTTCAACGTGCTGATGATCGAGGCCGCCATGAAGGACGGCGGCTTCGTCGCCTACCGCCACAAGCGCGCCGACGACGCCGCACCGTCGCCCAAGATCGCCTACGCCATGGGATACCAGCCCTGGCAGTGGATGATCGGCACCGGCGTCTACACCGACGACATCGACGCCGCCTTCGCCGAGCGCGCGGTGCGCGAGGTCGCGCTGATGCTGCTCCTGCTGGGCGTCAGCGTCGGCGTCGGCCTGTGGGTCGCCCGCAGCCTGTCGCGGCCCCTCCAGGAGATCCGCGACGTGCTGGGCCGGATCGACGACGGCGACCTCGCGGTCCAGGTGACCCATGTCGGGCGCAGCGACGAGATCGGCGAGATCGCCCGCACCGTCGCCGGCCTCGTCGACACCCTGACCTCGGCCCGCGCCACCGCGCAGCGCCTGGACGACGAGCGCGCGTCGCGCGACCAGCACCGCGAGCAGCTCTCGGAGCGCGCCGAACACTTCGCCCGCGCCATGGACGAGGTGGTGGCCAGCCTCTCCAGCGCCGCCACCAGCCTGCACGAACGCTCCGCCGCCCTGGCCACCGAATCGGCCAGCGCCACCGGCCAGGCCGAGGCCGCCGCCGGCGCCGCGTCGAGCGCGTCGGAGAGCGTGGAATCGGCGGCCCGCGCGTCGGAGGAGCTGCGCAGCTCCATCGCCTCCATCAGCCGCCAGGTCGAGGGCGCGGCCCAGACCGCCAGCCGGGCGGTGACCGAGACCTCCAACACGGCCGGCATCGTCACCGGGCTGGCGTCCGCGGCCGAGCAGATCGGCGCGGTGGTCGAGCTGATCAACTCCATCGCCGGTCAGACCAACCTGCTGGCGCTCAACGCCACCATCGAGGCGGCGCGCGCCGGCGAGGCCGGCAAGGGCTTCGCGGTGGTGGCGGCGGAGGTCAAGAGCCTGGCCAACCAGACCGCCAAGGCGACCGAGGACATCCAGAACCAGGTCGGCGCGATCCGTGTCGCCACCGGCAACGCGATCGGTGCGATCGAGGGCATCGCCACCCTGATCAAGGACCTCAGCGGCCTCAACGGGGCGGTGGCCGCGGCCGTGCAGCAGCAGGAGGCGGCGTCCCACGACATCTTCGCCAACGCCCGCACCGCGGCCGACAACTCCCGCCAGGTCACCAGCAGCGTGGAATCCCTGTCGTCCACGGTCAGCACCACCGGCAACCGCATGCGCGACGTGACCGACGGGGCGGAAAGCGTCTCCCGGCAGTCCGAGCGCCTGCGCGAGGAGGTTCGCCGCTTCGTCGCCGAGGTGAGCGCCGCCTGACGGCCGGGCGCCCCGGCTCCCCGCGTTGGGGGGCCGGGGCGCCTTACGCCGCGTCGTCGGGGGCCAGGAGGGCGCGGTAGGCGTGCCAGCTCGCGTGGCCGACCAGGGGCAGGGCGACGATCAGGCCGAGGAAGGCGGTGGCGAAGCCGACCCCGATCACCAGCACGATCAGCCCGCCCCACAGGGCGATCGCCCGCGGGTTGCGCGCCACCGCGACCGCCGACGCCAGGGCCGCGGCGAAGATGTCGACCGGGCGGTCGAGCATCATCGGCAGGGCGATGACGTTGGTGACGAAGGCGAAGGCCGCGAAGGCGAAGCCCAGGGCCGTCACGAAGCCCACGAACACCAGCCCGTCCACCGTCAGCAGCGCCGCCAGCACGCGCTCCACGTTGATCGCCTCGTGGGGGAAGAACAGCGCGAAGGCGACGACGTTGAGCCGGGTCCAGATCATCACGTACAGCATCAGCACCAGGCCGGCCGTCAGGATGTGGTAGGGGTTGGCCCGCCACGCGAGCACCGCGGCCGCCAGGCTGGGCCGCCGTCCCTCCTCGACGTCCTTGGAAATGCGGTAGAGGCCGAGCGCCAGCAGCGGCGCCACCAGAAGGAACCCGCCGATCAGCGGGGCGATGAGATACCCCATGCCGAGCAGCGCCAGGCCGCCGGTGAGGGCGAACCCCGCGAGGACGAAGAAGGCGCCATAGGCCAGGCTCAGGGGACCGGCCGCGCGCATGTCGCGCCCGCCCGCCACCAGCCATCCCACCACCTGCGCCGGCGTCACCGTGCGCACCCGGTCGGTGTAGGGAAACCCCGTGCCGGCGGCGGTGGCGTCCGCACCCGCCGCCGCTCCGTCCATCGACTCCACGTCCATGGGCTCCACGCGCGCCATCATCGACCTCCGTCCATCCGTCCCGCCAGCTGTTGGCGAGTATGACAGTCCGGGTGGCGGTCTGAAAGCCCCGCCTTACGTCGTGGTGGTCGGCGGGTCGCGGCCGTCGGCGGGCGCGCCGCCATCGTGGGCGGCGCCATCGTGGGCGGCGCCGTCGGCGCCATCGTGGGCGGCGCCATCGGCGCCATCGTGGGCGGCGCCGTCGGCGCCATCGTGGGCGGCGCCATCGGCGTCGAACAGGGTGCCGTCGCGGGCCCGGGGGCGGGCGGCCAGGTCGAGCGCGCGGGATTCCAGCTTGGTCAGCAGACGGTCGAGCTCGGCGCTCTCGCCGGGCTCCAGCACCGCCAGCAGGTGGTGTTCGAAGGTGCGGGCGAGGGGCACGATGCGCCGGTAGATGCCGCGCCCCTTGTCGGTCAGGCTGACCTGGGCGGTGCGGCGGTCCTCGCGCCCCGTGGCGCGGACGATCAGGCCGGTGTCGAGCATGCGCGCCATCGCGCGGCTGACCTGCACCCGGTCCATCGCCGTCAAGGTGGCGATGGCGGTGGCGCTCAGCGTCTGGGCGGCGTCAAGCCCGCCGAGAACGGCGACGATGCGCCATTCGGGAATGGTCAGCTCGAACCGGTCGGCGTAGACCTTCGCCACGGTGTGGCTGACGGTGGTCGCCAGCTCGTGCAGGCGGAAGGGCCAGTACCGTTTGAGGTGGAAGGACGTCGTCCCGTCCAACACGTCCGCCGACCGCCGCTCCATGTCCGTCCCCGCTTCGCCCTCTCGACCGTGGGAGCTTAGCGGAATCGCGGCGACGGAAACAGGTTCGCCGGCGGCCGGCCGGCCAAGGCACTGGCCAAGGCGGTGCGGCGGGTCGGGCGCCGCGGCGCCCGCGGGACGGCGTTCGCAGGCGTGCTCAGGCGGCGCGGGCCGGACGGCCGGCGTTGGTGTTGGCCGGGCCGGTCGCATCGGCCGCCGGGGTCGGCTGGGCCATCGCGCGCACGTCGGTGGCGATCTCGCGCAGGGCCTTGGGGTCCTTCACCAGGATCTCCGCAACCACGGCGGCGAGGCTGGCGACGGCGGCGAGCGGGATCATGAGCTCGAGGGCGGCGGCGAAGGTCATGGCGTCTCTCCTTCGGTGAGGTGCGTTGTTGCTGTGTCGTGATGCCAATGTAGAGGCGGCCCGGCCCGGACTCAAACGCGGATATACGGTACCTGGTATACCAAATACAATTGGGTGACGGGCCAACAGATGGCCGAACGGACCGTTGGCGGCGGAACGGCGCCGGGGTAGGGTGGGGGGCACCGCCCGGAGGGTCCGCCATGCACCAACCGCATCTGGTCTACGTCGCCGACCCCATGTGCTCGTGGTGCTGGGGGTTCGCGCCGGTGGTCGCGGCGATCCGCGCCCGCTTCGGCGCGGCGCTGCCGGTGCGCCCGCTGATGGGCGGGCTGCGGCCCGGCACCGACCGCCCGATGGACGGCGCCGCCAAGGCCACCACCCGCGGCCATTGGGAGCACGTCCACGAGGCCTCGGGCCAGCCGTTCGACCTCGCCTTTTTCGACCGCGAGGGGTTCGTCTACGACACCGATCCGGCGGCGCGCGCCGTGGTGGTGGCGCGCCGCGCCGGCGCCGACGCCGCGCTCGACGCCCTGACCCGCATCCAGCACGCGTTCTACGCCGGCAACCGCGACGTCACCGACGCCGGCGTGCTCGCCGACCTGGTGGCCCCGGAGCCGGCCGCGCGCGACGCCTTCCTTGCGGCGTTCGCCAGCGCGGAGGCGAAGGAGGAGACCTGGCGCGACTACGGCATCGCCCAGCGCTCGGGCATCACCGGCTTTCCGACGCTTCTGGCGGGGGACGGCGGCAGCGCCGCGTACAGCGCGGTGACCCGCGGGTACCAGCCGGCCGAGCGCATCCTGCCGGTGCTGGAACGCTGGCTGGGCTGAGCGGCCGGACCACAAACCGCGCCGCCTCGCAAAGAAAGCTGGCGTTGTGCGACGCACCAGCCTATATGAGACACGCTTTCGTCGGAGGCGTGTCGTCGTCCGAGCGAGGTTCGACAGCTCGGCCGGCGGCCACCCAGGCCTCCGGGTATCCGACAGCCGGAACTTCGGGTTCCGGCGCCCACGCGCCTCCTCTCCTCCGGCAAGGGTTTCACTGACCGATCCGCGGCTTCACGACGGGCCGCGGTCCGTCGACTTTGCCTTGGGATACCCCACTTGTCCTTTTCCGATCTCGCGATTCATTCCGACCTCCTGCGTGCCCTCGACCTCGCCGGCCACACCGTGCCGACGCCCGTCCAGGCCGCCGCCATTCCCGTGGCGCTCACCGGCCGCGACGTGCTGGCCACCGCCGACACCGGCACCGGCAAGACCGGCGCCTTCCTGCTGCCGTCGCTGCACCGCCTGATGGCGGCCGACGACGACTCCGTGGCCGCCGCCCTGCCGCGGCCCTTCGGCCCGCGCGTCCTGGTGCTGGCCCCGACCCGGGAGCTGGCCCGCCAGGTGACCCAGGCGGCCCGCACCTACGTCAAGTTCCGCCGCCTGTTCGTCGCCGACATCCTGGGCGGCGTCCCCTACCGCCAGCAGCTGCGCGACCTGTCGCGGCGCAACGACGTCATCGTCGCCACCCCGGGCCGGCTGCTCGACCACGTGCGCCGCGGCACGGCGCGCCTGGGCGACGTCCAGACGCTGATCCTCGACGAGGCGGACCGCATGCTCGACCTCGGCTTCGCCGATGACATCCAGGCGATCGCCGCCGCCTGCCCGGCGGCGCGCCAGACCCTGCTGTTCACGGCCACGCTGGACCGCCGGATGGAGGGCATCGCCCGCGGCCTGCTGCAGGATCCCGCCCGCATCGCGGTGGAGAGCACCCCGGCCAGCGCGCCGAAGATCGAGCAGCGCCTGCTGTTCGCCGACGACCTCCAGCACAAGCGGCGCCTGCTCGCCCACATCGCCGGCCTCGACGAGGTGGGCAAGGCCATCGTCTTCGCCGCCACCAAGCGCGACGCCGACGAGCTGGCCGAGTCCCTGGCGGCCGACGGCCACGCCGCCGCCGCCCTGCACGGCGACATGCGCCAGGAGGCCCGCACCCGCACCCTGGGCCGCCTGCGCGACGGCCGCGTCCGCCTGCTGGTCGCCACCGACGTGGCCGCCCGCGGCATCGACGTGCGCGACATCACCCACGTCATCAACTTCGACCTGCCGCGCAACCCGGAGGACTACGTCCACCGCATCGGCCGCACCGGCCGGGCCGGCGCCGAGGGCATCGCCATCTCCTTCGCGACCCGGGGCGACCACGGCGTGCTGCGCGGCATCGAGCGCCTGATCGGCGACCGCGTTCCGGTGCACCGGGTGCCGGGGCTGGAGCCGACCACCCGGGTCGACGCCGCACCCCGCGGCCCGCGGCCCGCGGCCGGTCCCGTCCGGCGGCCCGGTGGCGCCCCGGCCCGGGGCAACCGTCCCTTCGCCGGCCCCGGCAAGGGCCGCGACGGCGGCGCCCGGCCGGCCCGCACGGCGGCGTACGCGCGCGACCGCTGACGGCCGATTTGATGGATTCACCTGAACCGGGATTTGCGCTATATCTCGGTTCATGGCGATCCACGACGGCTACATCCGGTGCGCTTCCTCCGACTGGCCCGATCTGAGCCGGTTCGTCCGCTTCGTGCGGGCGGGGGGGCGGTGCGAGGCCTGCGGCCGTCCGCACGGGCAGCACGTGCGCTGCCTGCCGGACGGCCGCTGGTACGACGCGGGGACCGACACCTGGCGCGATGGTGGCGGCGGCCCAGCGGCCTGGCCCGACATCGTCGACTACGCGGCGGTGCGCACGACCCGTGTCGTGCTGGCCGCCTGCCACCGCGGGATGGCGGACGCGGACGCGGCCGCCGCCGGCCTGACCCCCGGCCACCTGCTGGCGCTCTGCCAACGCTGCCGTATGATTCGCCTGCGTAGGGAACATCGTCAGCGTTCGCGCATTACCATATTGCTCAGACGGGCCCTGGGAGACCTCTTCCTGGGCGCCTATCGCGACACAACCACGACAGAGACATCATGGATCTCCGCACCGACGACCGGTCCGGACGCCGCCGGCAGCCTCGCGGCGCCACGGACCCGATCGCCCAGGCGCTCGACCTGCTCGCCCACCCCCGCCACGGCGAGGCCGTGACCCGGGCGGTGGAGACCTGCGTCAGCGCCGACATCGAGGAGCGCAAGTATTTCGCCGCGGCCGCCGGCAAGGTGAAGGGCCTGGCCGGAGCCGAGGCGCTCCGCCAGGCCGTGCGCAACTACCTGCTGGGCCTGCGCCACGGCGTGGCCTCCGACCGCGCCGCGACGCTCGGCCGCCTGGCCGAGGAGATGGCGCGCGTGACCGGGGCCCCGCCGCCCCTGGCGCGCCCCGAGACCGACCCCTTCGCGGCCGCCGAGGCGCTGTTCCGCCGCACCGCATGACCCGGGCCGAACATCGTCCGGCCCCATGACCCCGCTCCCCCTGGCGCGTCTGGCCCCGGCCCCGGCCTCCGGTCTCGGCGGCCACGTACACGGAGCGCCGGTCGCGCGGCGGGCGGAAAAGGGCTGGACAGGGGCGGCGCGGATCTCCTATAAGCGCGCCTCCCCTGCCGGCGCCTCCGCCGGCACGGGGTTCCAGGTTTCTT
>NZ_BAAKJB010000045.1:0-48408 GCF_059703765.1 Azospirillum sp. NS33
GCCGGATACGCCGGCGTCGAAAACGAGCTGTTCTTCCGCCCCAACACCATGATGCTCTTCGGCGACGCCAAAAAGGTCACCGAGGAGGTCGTCAAGTCGATGGACGCGTAAGGGGCGCTTTCCGCATCGTGGAAAAGGTCCGGCGGGGCGGTTGCCCGCCGGACCGCCGGCGACGGACTGTCCCCACCCCGACCATGGACACTGAGGGATGACGCGATGACCCGGCCGGACAGCATGACCGTGATCGAGGTGAGCCAGCCCGGCGGGCCGGAGGTGCTGGTGCCCGGCCGGCGCCCGGTTCCCGAGCCCGGCCCCGGCGAGGTCCTGATCAAGGTCGCCGCCGCCGGCGTCAACCGCCCCGACGTTCTGCAGCGCCTGGGCCGCTACAACCCGCCGCCGGGGGCGAGCGACGTGCCGGGCCTGGAGGTCGCGGGCGTGATCGCCGCCGTCGGCCCGGAGGTGACGGAGTGGGCGGTCGGCGACCCGGTGTGCGCCCTGCTCGCCGGCGGCGGCTACGCCGAGTACTGCACCGCCCCGGCCGCCCAGTGCCTGCCCGTGCCCGACGGGATGGCCATGGCCGAGGCCGCGGCGATCCCCGAAACCTTCTTCACCGTGTGGTCCAACGTGTTCGAGCGCGGCGCCCTGCAGCCCGGCGAGCGGCTGCTGGTGCACGGCGGCACCTCGGGCATCGGCACCACGGCGATCCAGCTCGGCCGGGCGCTCGGCGCCACGGTGTACGCCACGGCGCGCGGCGCCGACAAGTGCCGGGCCTGCGTCGACCTCGGCGCCGAGCGGGCCATCGACTACGAGACCGAGGATTTCGTCGAGGTCCTCAAGGAGGCGACCGGCGGGGCCGGGGTGAACGTGGTGCTGGACATCGTCGGTGGCGACTACGTCCAGCGCAGCGTCCAGGCCATGGCGCCCGAGGGGCGCTACGTCTGCATCGGCTTCGTGCGCAGCCCCAAGGCCCAGCTCGACTTCTTCCCGATCATGCTGAAGCGCCTGACCCTGACCGGCTCGACCCTGCGCGCCCGCCCGGTGGCCTACAAGCAGGCGGTGGCCGGGCAGCTGCGCGCCCGGGTCTGGCCGCTGATCGCCGCGGGCGCCGTCAAGCCGGTGGTGCACACCACCTTCCCGCTGGCCGAGGCCGCCGAGGCGCACCGGTTGATGGAGAGCAACCAGCACATCGGCAAGATCGTGCTGACCCTCCCCTGACCGGGCGCCGGTCGTCATGAGCGGTGCGCGGCGGCGGACGATCTGCTACCAAGGGTGCCGACGCGGCGGCTTTGATACGGGACCGGCATGACGGGCATCCGACCCGGACGGGGAGCATGGCAAGGGCGGATCGCCGTCCTGTGCGCGTACCTCGTGCTGCTCCAGGCCGCCCTCGTCGGCGTGGTGGCGCCGCGCGCCGCGCTCCACCACGCCGCACCGGCCGCCGCCTCGTTCGTCTCCACCGCCTCGCTCTGCCTCGCCGACCCCGGCGGGGCGGTCCCGGCGCCGGCCGGCACGCCCGCCCACGACGCGCTGTGCCTGCTGGCGTGCGCCACCCGCGGGGTTGCGGCGGACGCCGCCGCCCTGCCGGTGCCGCCGGGGCTGCCCGGACCGGCCGTCCTCCCCGGCCGCCGCGCGTCCTGGCCCGTCACCGCCGTCGTCGCCGCGGCCGGCTCCCCCCTGCCGGTCGGCGCCCGCGGCCCCCCGGCCTGATCCGACGATCCCCGCCACCCGACGATCGTTCACCTTCAGGCCGTGGCGCCCGCCACGCCGGCACCGGCTGCCGGCGACGCGGCGCGCCCGCACGGGACCGCACCATGACCGCCATGTCCACACCGGCCGGCGACGCCGCCGCGCGTTCGACCGACCTCTACCGCGCCGTCTGGCGCTGGCACTTCTACGCCGGGCTGATCGCCCTGCCCTTCCTCGTCCTGCTCGCCGTCACCGGCGCCCTCTACCTGTTCCGCGACGAGATCGACGCCGTGGTCCACCGCGACGTCAAGGCCGTGGTGGCGCGCGAGGCGGCCCCCCAGGCACCCTCCGCCCTGGTCGCCGCCGCCCTGGCCGCCCAGCCCGGCACGCTGGCCAAGTACACGCCGCCGGCCACGCCCACCGCGTCGGCCGAGGTCACCGTCACGGCCGCCGACGGCGCGCGCCGGGCGGTCTACGTCGATCCCTACGACGGCCGGGTGCTCGGCACCCTGGACGACCGGGGGACGGTCGCCTGGGTGATCCGGCGCCTGCACAGCCTGGCCATCGCCGGTCCCGTCGCCAACGGGGTGATCGAGATCGTCGGCGGCTGGTCGATCCTGCTGGTGGCCACCGGCATCTACCTGTGGTGGCCGCGCGGCCGCGACGGCGGCGTGGTCACCGTGCGCGGCGGGCCGGCGCGGCGCGTCTTCTGGCGCGACCTCCACGCCGTCACCGGCCTGTTCGTCGGCGGCGTCATCCTGTTCCTGGCGGTGACCGGCATGCCGTGGTCGGTGGTCTGGGGCTCCGCCGTCAACCAGTGGGCCAACGGCTCCAACTTCGGCTACCCCGCCGGCGTGCGGGTCGCCGTCCCCATGTCGGACGAGCACCTCGCCCACGCCGGCCCGACCACCTGGTCGCTGGAGCAGGCGCGGGTGCCGCGGTCGGTGGACGTCGCCGCCGCTCCCATCGGCCTCGACCAGGCGGTGGCCGTGGTGGAGGGGCTGGGCCTGGCCAAGGGCTACACCCTGGTGCCGCCGTCGGGGCCCAGCGGCGTCTACAGCGCCTCCGTCTACCCCGACGACCTGGCGCGGCAGCGGGTCGTCCACCTCGACCAGTACACCGGGCGGCCGCTCATCGACATGGGGTACGCCGACTACGGCCCGCTCGGCCGGGCGCTGGAATGGGGCATCAACGTCCACCTCGGCCAGCAGTTCGGGCTGGCCAACCAGCTCGCCCTGCTGGCGGCCTGCCTGGCCATCGTCCTGCTGGCGGTGTCGGCCGGCGTGATGTGGTGGAAGCGGCGGCCGGCCGGCCGCCTCGGCGTGCCGCCGGCGCCGCACGACGGCCGCGCCATGGCCGGCGTGCTGGCCATCCTGGCGATCGGCGGCGTGCTGTTTCCCCTGGTCGGCGCGTCGCTGGTCGTGATGGCCGGTCTCGACCGGCTGTTTACCGGGCGGCGGGGCCGCCGGGCGGGACGGCGCGCGACGGCCACGGGCTGACGAGCCCGGGGGGGAGGGAGCGTACGCGTCACCCGCGGGCGGCGTACGCGCCCTCCTCCGCCGTCCGGCCGCCATCCATCGGGCGTACGGCCACGGCCGCCGCCGCGATTCGGTGCCGCGCCGGGCAAACTTCCCTGGACTTTTTGGCCCAGATTGTGCATCTGGTGTATTGAATTCAAGATTCGCCGGACAGGGGTCCGGCCGTACAAGGAAACGGACGCCGATGAACGCGCTGTCTCTGAAGGTCCAGCCGCTCGACACCGGAACCACGTTCCGCAGCCAAGTCTATCACGCGCTGAAGCAGGCGATCATGGAGATGGACATCTACGACCACGCCGAGGAGATCCGGCTGGAGGAGCGGCAACTCAGCGATCTGCTCGGCGTCAGCCGGACGCCGATCCGCGAGGCTTTGACGCTCCTGGAGCAGGAGGGCTTCATCCGCCTGCTGCCGCGCCGCGGCGTGTTCGTGGTGCGCAAGACCAAGGTCGAGATCGTCGAGATGATCCAGGCCTGGGCGGCGCTGGAGAGCATGGCGGCGCGGCTGGCCGCGCAGCGCGCGTCGGACGACGACATCCACGCCCTGTGGGAGCTGTTCCGCGACTTCGAGGGCAGCAGCCCGATGGAGCACGTGACCGAGTACTCCGACGCCAACATCGCCTTCCACAAGAACATCATCCGCCTCAGCGGCTCGGTCCTGCTGCAGGAGATGACGGACAACCTGTTCATCCACGTCCGGGCCATCCGCAAGATGACCATCGGCCAGGAGAACCGGGCCGAACGCTCGATCCAGGAGCACAAGGCGATCATCAAGGCGCTGGAGGCCCGCGACCCCGACGAGGCGGAGCGGCTGGTGCGCGACCACACCCTGGGCCTCGCCGAGCACGTCGCCACCCACTGCGACTTCCTCTGAGCGGCCGCCCTGCGTCCCGCCGCCCCCTCTCCGGCGGGGAGGGGGCGGCGGGACGCAGGGCGGCGCGGCGTCAGGCCGAGGCGACGGGCTCGGCGGCTCCGGTTGCCGCCGCCGCCGCGTCGGGCTCGCGGATGGCGACAACCCGCATGCTGTTGGTGGTGCCCGGCGTGGCGAACGGGTAGCCGGCGGTGATCACCACGGATTCGCCGGGCAGGCCGATGCCCTCGGCGAAGGCGACCTGGACGGCGCGCTCCACCATCTGCCCGAAATTGTGGACCTCATCGGTCCGCACCGCGTGCACGCCCCAGGCGAGCGACAGGCGCCGCGCCGTCTCCGGGTTGGCGGAGAGGCCGAGGATCGGCACCGTCGGTCGCTCGCGCGCCGCGCGCAGCGCGGTGGAGCCGGTGCTGGTGAAGGTCACGATGGCGGCCGCGGAGATGGTCTCCGCCACCTGGCGGGCCGCCGCGGACATGGCGTCGGCGGTGGTCGGCTCGGGCGCCGGGTGCTCGGCGTCCATGATGGTGCGGTACAGCGGGTCGCGCTCGACCCGGCTGACGATGCGGTTCATCATCGCCACCGTCTCGATCGGGAACTGGCCCGACGCGCTCTCCGCCGACAGCATCACCGCGTCGGCGCCGTCGTAGACGGCGGTCGCGACGTCGGAGGCCTCGGCGCGGGTCGGCGTCGGCTCCGAGATCATCGATTCCAGCATCTGGGTGGCGACGATCACCGGGCGGCCCAGCGAGCGGCTGATGCGGATCATCCGCTTCTGCAGGCCCGGCACGTCCTCCGGCGGCAGCTCCACGCCGAGATCGCCGCGCGCCACCATGACGGCGTCGGACTGGCGGATGATCTCGGTCAGGTGCGGCAGCGCGGCCGGCTTCTCGATCTTGGTGATGATCTGCGCCTTGTCGCCGATCAGCTCGCGCGCCTCCAGGATGTCCTCCGGGCGCTGCACGAAGCTGAGGCCGATCCAGTCGACCCCCAGGGTCAGCCCGAAGGCGAGATCGCTGCGGTCCTTCTCCGACAGCGCGCTGAGCGCCAGCGCCACGCCCGGCACGTTGACGCCCTTGCGGTCGGACAGCACGCCGCCGACCATGACCTCGGTTTCCGCGAAATCCGGCCCGAAGCTGTCGACCCGCAGGCGGATACGGCCATCGTTGAGCAGCAGGTCGACCCCGGCGGCCAGCGCCGCGAAGATCTCCGGATGGGGCAGGCAGACGCGCCCCTTGCCGCCCGGCGTCGGGTCGAGGTCGAGGCGGAAGCGGTGGCCCTTGACCAGCTCCACCGGACCGTTGGCGAAGGTGCCGACCCGCAGCTTGGGCCCCTGGAGGTCCAGCAGGACGCCGATCGGGCGGCCGACGGCGGTCTCGACCTCGCGGATGGTGCGGTAGCGCTGGGCGTGCTCGGCCTGGGTGCCGTGGCTGGCGTTCAGGCGGAAGACATCCACCCCGGCCTCGGCGAGGGCGTGGATGCGGTCGTAGGTCGAACTGGCCGGGCCCAGCGTGGCCACGATCTTCGTGCTGCGTCCGCGGGGCATCGCCTCGCCTCCATCCTGTCGGGTGTCTGTCGTTCGGCTGGCATGGTGATCCCCGCACCCCGGGGCGACAACCCCGCACCCGCAAAATTCCGTCCACCGGAATATCACGCAACCGTCCGACGGGGCGCGTTGACCGCCCCGCCCCCCGGGGCGTCCCATGGCGGAACCGCGCCCGCGACGGGCCCGCTGCCGCACGGAGGACCGCCGATGACCCCCCACCGCACCACCCGGGTCGTGCTGCGGCTGCTGGCGTTCGGCGCCCTCGCCGCGGTCGGTCAGGCGGTGCTGGCGGCCACCGGCGTGATCGACGCCGCGCCGCTGTGGAGCTCCTTCTGGTACACCTTTTGATCGCGGCCCCGGCTTAAGCGCGGCCCCGCCGGCCGTGCGCCCGCGTCGCCGCGCGGGCCGCCGCTCACGGTGCGGCGCGGCCGACCGCCGCCAGCAGCCGCGCCACCGCCGCCGCGGGGTCGGGCCCGCGCATCGCCTCCCCCATCACGGCCACCCCGGCGGCGCCCGAACCCAGCACCGCCGGGGCGTTGCCGGCGTCGATGCCGCCCAGCGCGACCACCGGCAGCGGGGCCGGGGACGCCAGGGCGCGCAGACCGCCCAGGCCCAGCGGCGGCCCGTATCCCGGCTTGCTGGGCGTCGGGAACACCGGCGACAGGGTGGCGTAGTCGGCGCCCGCCCGCGCCGCCGCGGCCAGCCCGGCGGCGTCGTGCGCCGACACGCCGACCAGCGCGTCCGGCCCCAGCAGGGCCCGCGCCCGTGCCACCCCGTCGCCCGGCCGGCCCGCCGCCCCTGCTGCCGCCCCTGCTGCCGCCCCTGCTGCCGGCGCCGCCGGGGCCCCATCCGGCAGGTGCACCCCGCCGGCGCCGGCCGCCAGGGCCAGCTCGATGTCGCCGTGCAGGGTCAGCACCGCCCCCCACCGCCGCGCCCGCACCGCCAGCGCCCCCGCCAGCGCCAGGCGTTCGGCCGCCGGCAGGTCCTTGTCGCGCACCGACAGCCAGCGCAGCCCGGCGGCGAACAGGCGCTCCGCCAGCTCCGGCAGGGGCAGGCAGGCCTGGTGGCGGTCGGTGATGACGAGCAGCGGGGCCGGCGAGGTCATGGTGTTGCGGATTCCGTATACGCGGCCAGGGGCGGTTATACCGTATACATTGATACCTGGCGTTGGAAACTGTTGACGTTGCCAACAACCGGGTGCCAGCATCAAGTACACGCCGGTGCGCACGGCAATACTCGCGCACCGGCGGAACGACGGTGTCGCCCGCACCGGCTGGAGGGGAAGCCATGGGACACCCGACGTCACGATTGGTCTGGGACGGCCGGTGCGCGACGGGCGAGGCCATCTGCGACGGCGAGCATCAGGTGATGTTCATGCTCTACAACGACTTTTCCCGGGCGATGGAATCGCGAGTCTCGGCGGCCTGCGCCGGCGGCGCGTTCGACACGCTCGCCTCGCACATCCGCAGCCATCTCGCCCGCGAGGACCGGCTGATCGCCCACCGCGGCCTGGCCGCGCCGCCGCAGCGGTCGCTCGCCCGCCGCGCCTTCCGCCGCATCGCCGAGGCGGTCGAGGCCTGCCTGCGCAACGAGGGCGACCGCCGCCAGGCCGTGATCCTGCTGCGCGACTGGATCGGCGAGCACGTGGCCGGCGATCTCGCCCTGTTCGCCGGCGCGCCGGCGCGGGACTCCGCGCCCCCCGACCCTCCGGCGGCGATGGTCGCCTGACATCGCTCCGCGGCGCCGATGGTCGGTGTTGCAAACGATTTGCCGGGGGTCCACACTTGGCCGTGTTCGCACGGGTCCGGGCGGCGGATCCGGCGACCGACCCGGCGAGGGAGGAGCCCCATGGAGCCCATGCATCGGCCGGCGCGTCCGGCCATCCCACAGGGGCGGCGCCATGGCCGCCGGGAGGCGGCCGCCGACCGCCCCGACGGCGCGCTGCCGCGGCTGCTGGCCTGGGCGCTGGCCGCCGCCGTCGGCCAGGCGCTGCTGATGACCACCGGCGCGCTGGGCGAGGGGCCGCTGCACGGCCTCGTCTGGTACGCGTTCTGAGCCCGGCACGCGGTCCGGGTCCGGTACACGGTCCGACCGGCCGCGGCTCCGGTCACCCGTCCGCCGGAGCGCCCGTCAGCCGCCGATGAGCCCCAGTTGCGGGCTCGACGCCTCGGCCTGGGTGCGCCTGGGAATGCGCCCGGCCCGCCGCGCGGCCCGGCCGGCCGCCACCGCGTCGCGCATGGCCCCGGCCATGGCGGCGGGGTCCCAGGCCTTGGCGACCGCCGTGTTCAGCAGCACCGCCGAACAACCCAGCTCCATGGCCAGGGCGGCGTCCGACGCGGTGCCGATGCCGGCGTCCAGCACCACCGGCACCGGGCTGCGGGCGCAGATCGTCTCGATGGCGTGGGGGTTGCAAATCCCCAGCCCCGTGCCGATGGGGGCGCCCAGCGGCATCACCGCCGCCGCCCCGGCGTCGGCCAGCTTGCGGCAGGTCACGGGATCGTCGTTGCAGTAGGGCAGGACGATGAAGCCGTCGTCCACCAGCTCCGCGGTGGCGCGCAGCAGCTGCTCGACGTCGGGGTAGAGGGTCTCGCGGTCGCCGATGATCTCCAGCTTGACCCAGTCCGTGCCCAGCGCCTCGCGGGCCAGCCGGGCGGTCAGCACCGCGTCGCGGGCGGTGGCGCAGCCCGCGGTGTTGGGCAGCAGCCGCACGCCGCGCCCGGCCAGCACGTCGACCAGGCTCTCGGCGTAGCCGTCGAGGCTGATGCGGCGGATCGAGACGGTGACCAGCTCGGCGCCGCCGGCGCTCAGGGCGTCGAGCATGGTCTTCTGGTTGGGATACCCGGCGGTGCCGAGGAAGAGGCGGGAGCGCAGGGCGCGTCCGGCGATGGTCAGGGTGTCGTCCATGTCGGACCTCCTCAGCCGCCCTGGAGGGCGTGCACGAATTCCACGTCGTCGCCGGCCGTGACCGGGGTCTCCGCCCACAGGCGGGCGGGAACGACGCGGGCGTTGAGGGCGGCGGCGACCCCGCGCCGCCCCGGCTCCAGTCCCTGGGCGCGGGCGACCCCGGCCAGGGTGGCGTCGGCCGGCAGCGGCCGGGCCGTGCCGTTGACCCGCAAGGTGGCGCCGGTCATGCCGCACCCCCCGCCGATGCGGCGAAGCGGTCGAGGCCGAACGGCCGGATCGCCGCGTCCACCGCGCCGGTCAGCACGTGGCGGGCCATCGTGTCGGCGGTGACCGGGGCCAGCAGGATGCCGTTGCGGTGGTGGCCGGTGGCCAGCACCAGCCCGGGCACCGGGGTGGGGCCCAGCACCGGCATGTCGTCGCGGCTGCCCGGGCGGAAGCCGACCCACATCTCGCGGATCGGCAGCTCCTCGACCCCCGGCACGGCGCGCCACGCCCCCTCCAGCAGGGAATACACGCCACCGGCGGTGAGCCGGTCGTCGAAGCCGCGCTCCTCCACCGTGGCGCCGACGATCAGGGTGCCGTCGCGGCGCGGCACCAGATAGGTGTCGGGCGTCCACACCACGTGGCTCAGCAGGGGTGCCGCCGGGTCCATGGCCAGCGACAGCATCTGCCCCTTGACCGGGCGCACCGGCGGCAGCGCCTCGGCCGGCACGCCGGGCACGGCGCGCGACCACGCCCCGGCCGCCAGCACCACCCGGTCGGCGGCGTGGCGCACCCGGCCGCCGGCCCCGTCCTCCACGGCGACGCCGGCGGCGCGGCCGCGCTCCACCAGCACCTCGGCCACCCGGCGCCCCTCGTGCAGGGTGCCGCCGGCGCGGCGCAGCGCGGTGACCAGGGCAGCGGCCACCGCCCGGTTGTCGACCTGCCCGTCCTCCGGGCCGAACAGGGCGCCGCCGATGCCGGGGCGCAGGTGCGGCTCGCGCCGCAGCGCCTCGGCGCCGTTCAGCCACTCCACCGCCAGGCCGAGGGTGCGGCCGTAGGCAGCGTGGTGGCGCAGGCGCGCGAGGTCGTCGGCGGTCTGGGCGACCACCAGGGTGCCCTCCCGCCGCAGCCCGACCTCCTGGCCCGAGGCGGCCTCCAGCGCCGCGGCGAAGCCCGGCCACAGGGACTGGCTGAGGCGGCTGAGCGGCAGCAGCGCCTGCTCCCCCGGCTCGGCCTCGACGTTGGCGGCGAGCATGCCGGCCGCCGCCCGGGTCGCCCCCTGCCCGGCCGCCCCGGCGTCGAACACGTCGACCCGGCAGCCGGCCCCGGCAAGCCGCCAGGCGATGCCGAGGCCGACGATGCCGGCCCCGATCACCGCCACGGCGGGCCGTTCGGACGCGGGCAGGCCGCGTCCGTCCAACCATCGCTCCATGGTGCGCCTCCCTCAGCCGGCCGTGTCGGCAGTCGTCTCGGCGGCGGGCAGGTAGATCTCGCCACCTCGCGCCCGGAACGCCTCGGACATGCCGGCCATGCCCGCGGCCGCGGCGTCGCGGGCGGCGGCGTCGCGCACCTCCTGGGAGATCTTCATGGAGCAGAACTTGGGCCCGCACATGGAGCAGAAATGCGCGATCTTGGCGCCCTCCGCCGGCAGGGTCTGGTCGTGGTAGTCGCGCGCCGTCTCGGGGTCCAGCGCCAGGTTGAACTGGTCGCGCCAGCGGAACTCGAAGCGGGCCCGCGACAGGGCGTCGTCGCGCTCCTGGGCGGCCGGCAGGCCCTTGGCCAGGTCGGCGGCGTGGGCGGCGATCTTGTAGGTGACCACGCCGACCTTCACGTCGTTGCGGTCGGGCAGGCCGAGATGCTCCTTGGGCGTGACGTAGCAGAGCATGGCGGTGCCGAACCAGCCGATCATCGCCGCGCCGATGCCGCTGGTGATGTGGTCGTAGCCGGGTGCTATGTCGGTGGTCAGCGGCCCCAGGGTGTAGAACGGCGCCTCGCCGCACACGGCCAGCTGCTTGTCCATGTTGGCCTTGATCTTGTGCATGGGGACGTGGCCCGGCCCCTCGATCATCACCTGGACGTCGTGGGCCCAGGCGATCCGGGTCAGCTCGCCCAGGGTCTCCAGCTCGGCGAACTGGGCGGCGTCGTTGGCGTCGGCGATCGAGCCCGGGCGCAGCCCGTCGCCCAGCGAGAAGGCGACGTCGTACGCCTTCATGATCGCGCAGATCTCCTCGAAGTGGGTGTAGAGGAAATTCTCCTGGTGGTGGGCCAGGCACCACTTCGCGAGGATCGAGCCGCCGCGCGAGACGATGCCGGTGACGCGGCGCGCCGTCAGCGGGATGTGGGCGAGGCGGACGCCGGCGTGGATGGTGAAGTAGTCCACCCCCTGCTCGGCCTGCTCGATCAGGGTGTCGCGGACGATCTCCCAGCTCAGGTCCTCGGCCTTGCCGTTCACCTTCTCCAGCGCCTGGTAGATCGGCACCGTGCCGATGGGCACGGGGGCGTTGCGCACGATCCATTCGCGGATGGTGTGGATGTTGCGCCCGGTGGACAGGTCCATCACCGTGTCGGCGCCCCAGCGGATGCCCCAGACCAGCTTGTCGACCTCGTCGGCGACCGAGGACAGCACCGCGGAGTTGCCGATGTTGGCGTTGATCTTGGTGAGGAAGTTGCGGCCGATGATCATCGGCTCGGATTCGGGGTGGTTGACGTTGCAGGGGATGATGGCGCGGCCGCGCGCCACCTCGTCGCGCACGAACTCCGGCGTGACGTAGTCGGGGATGCTGGCGCCGAAGCTCTCGCCGTCGCGGGCCGCGGCCTCCGCGGCGCGGGCGCGGCCGAGGTTCTCGCGGATCGCCACGTACTCCATCTCCGGCGTGACGATGCCGGCGCGGGCGTAGTGGAGCTGGGTGACGTTGCCCCCCGCCCGGGCCCGCTGGGGCCGGCGGCCGGCCCGGTCGAACAGCGGCACCGGGCTTTCCTCCCCGGCCTTCAGCCCGTTGTCCTCGGGACGCACGGAGCGGCCGTCGTACGCCTCGGTGTCGCCGCGCGCTTCGATCCAGGCGCGGCGCAGCTCGGGCAGGCCCGTGCGGATGTCGACGCTGTGGGCGGGGTCGCTGTAGGGGCCGGAGGTGTCGTAGACGCGCACCGGCGGCTCGCCGCAGTCCGGCTCCAGGTCGATCGCGCGCATGGCGACGCGCAGCTCGGGGAAGCGGCTGCCGGCGACGTGGACCTTGCGGGAGGACGGCAGCGGGCCGGTGGTGACGGCGAAGCGGTCGGGGGTGAGGCTGTCAGGCATAGCGAGGGATCTCCATCGGTCGAGACGAGGAGATCCGGGTGCTGTGACGGGGGTGGGGAGTGTGGTGGACGGCCGGCCTTCGGGCTGTCGCCCGCGCGCATGACGGTCCCCGCTTTCCGTTCCCTACGCCGGTACGACCCGGATCAGGTTCGAAGGGTTCACGCGCGCGTACAGCGTTATCTCAGCCCCTTGCCGGGGCTCCCCTTGGAAGCGCGGTCAGTTTGGCATACGGAATGCGGAAGTCAATCGCGTTGTGGCGCTGGGGGGCGTGGCTCCGGTGGCCACGACGCGAAACGCATCTGGGGGCGGGGTGAAGAAGGTGAAGCAACGGTTCGACCGCGACCCTTGGAGCCGACTTCAGCGGTCCAGCAATGGCTCCGGCCATGGACGCGACAGATCGATGTCCGGGCAAGCTTTCCGTAGCGCGTCCGCCGCGTCCCATATGGTGTCGCTCCCGAAGATACCCTTCATCGCGCCGACCAGGGCACTCTCCTCGAAATCAACGGGCAATGTTGTGCTCATCCAGAAATGACCACCCCCCTCGCCGCGCAGTCGTGGCTGACGCAGAACACCGAGTGCACCCGCGTAGGCCCGGACCGCGGCATGTTCGGACACCCGCCCCGCCAGGGCCAACAGCGCCGACCCCAGCGCCCCGCACCGCCCGGGGTCCCGCGTCCCCCGCAGATCCGCGCACAGGGCCGCCGCCAGCGCGTCCGAGTCCGCCGCCCGCCCCGCCAGGGCCGCCAGACCCGACCCCAGCGCCCGGCACTGGTCGGGGTACTCTGCCCCCCGCAGATCCGCGCGCAGGGCCGCCGCCAGACCGTCTGCATCCGACACCCGACCCGCAAGACCCGCAAGACCCGCCCCCAGTGCCTCGCACTGGTCGGTGACCCACTCCCCCCGCAGCACCGCGCGCAGGTCCGCAGCCAGACCGTCCGCGTCCGACACCCGATCCGCCAGGGCCGCAAGACCCGCCCCCAGCGCCCCGCACCGGACGGGGTCCACCGTCCCGCGCAGATCCGCGCGCAGGTCCGCAGCCAGACCGTCCGCATCCGGCACCCGACCCGCCAGGGCCGCCAGACCCGCCCCCAACGCCCGGCACTGGTCGGGGTCCCGCATCTCCCGCAGATCCGCGCGCAGGGCCGCCGCCAGACCGTTCGCGTCCGACACCCGCCCCGCCAGGGCCAACAGCGCCGACCCCAGCGCCTCGCACTGCCCGGAGTCCCGCGTCCCCCGCAGATCCGCGAGCAGGGCCGCCGCCAGACCGCCCCCGTCCGGCACCCGCCCCGCCAGAGCCGCCAGACCCACCCCCAGCGCCCCGCACTGCCCGGGGTCCCGCGCCCCCCGCAGATCGGCGCGCAGGGCCGCCGCCAGACCGTTCGCGTCCGACACCCGCCCCGCCAGAGCCGCCAGACCCGCCCCCACCGCCCCGCACTGCCTGCGGTCCTCCGTTCCCCGCAGATCCGCGCGCAGGGCCGCCGCCAGCGCGTCCGGGTCCGACACCCGACCCGCCAGAGCCGCCAGACCCGCCCCCAGCGCCCCGCACTGGTCGGGGTCCCGCGTCCCCCGCAGGGCATCGCGCAGGGCCGCCGCCAGACCGTCCGCGTCCGACACCCGCCCCGCCAGAGCCGCCAGACCCACCCCCAGCGCCCAACACTGGTCGGGGTCCTCCGTCACCCGCAGAGCATTGCGCAGGTCCGCCGCCAGACCGTCCGCGTCCGACACCCGCCCCACCAGGGCCGACAGCGCCGACCCCAGCGCTCCGCACTGGTCGGGATCCTCCGTCCCCCGCAGATCCGCGCGCAGGGCCGCCGCCAGACCGTCCGCGTCCGACACCCGTCCCGCCAGGGCCGACAGCGCCGACCCCAGCGCCCCGCACTGGCCGGGGTCCTCCGCCCTCCGCAGATCCGCGCGCAGGGCCGCCGCCAGACCGTCCGCGTCCGACACCCGCCCCACCAGGGCCGACAGCGCCGACCCCAGCGCCCGGCACTGCCCGGAGACCCCTGTCCCCCGTAGAGCATCGCGCAGGTCCGCCGCCAGACCGTCCGCGTCCGACGCCCGCCCCGCCAGGTCCGACAGCGCCAACCCCAGCGCCCGGCATTGGTAGGGGTCCTCCGTCTCCCGCAGGGCTGCGCGCAGGTCCGCCGCCAGACCGCCCGCGTCCGGCACCTGCCCCGCCAGGGCCGACAGCGCTGACCCCAGCACCTCGCACTGCCTGGGGTCCCGCGTCCCCGGCAGGGCGGCCACAATGGCACCCGCGTTCTGGGGCAGCTCAAACAGGATGCCCGCCAGACAGCGGGCACGCAGCGTCGGCGACGGCTCGTCCGCTTCCGGCGACCGGGCCACCCAGAACGCCAACCGCCGGCGCCGCGCCGGGTCCACACCCAACAAGCCGAACCCCGTACCGGCAGGGGAATGCAGAAACACCTCGGCGCAGTCGGGACTCGCCATCAATTGCCCGATCATGACGTCCCGCACCCGGTTCGGAAGTGCCGGCAGCTGGTTAAGGGCGTCCTCATGGCGGTCGAACGACCGCAAGCGGGCCCAGATGTCCATGGCCTCGGTGTTCGCGAGAAGGCGTTCCGCATGCGTCCGAACGGCCGGATCGACCTCTGCGAACGCCAGCATGCGCGTGGCCTCCTCGACCTGCCGGGGGGTCCAGATCTCCAGATCGGTGTCGGCGCCAACCGCCGTCCTGTGGCGGGCCACCGTCGCCTCCCACAGGCGCAACTCCCGCACCTCGTCGAGCCAGTGGCGAAGGGTGTCCCAATTGCGGATCAGCGCCTCGTGGACGATCTCAACCGTGGCACCGGCGCCGCTCGCGGTGTCGTGGATTTCCAGCAGCCAGACCCCCTCGGCGGCGAAGGCCCCGGCCACCGTCCACAACGCCTCGCCCACCTCCGTGCGCGTTGCCGTGCGCTTGGTGTCGTGACCCACCCCGCCCTCGGTGAGGTTGACGAGGTGACGGGTGAAGAGGCGCCGCGCCGCCGCGCGCTGGGCCTCGCCCAGCGCCTGCAACACCGCGTCGGCGCGCCGCCCCAGCACACCGTCCAGCCCGCCGAGATCCTGCAACGCGGCGTCCGTGATGGTCGCGTCGTCCAGCGTCCGCCACAGTTCCTGCAAGGTGTATTGCAGCAGCGGCAGCAGGGCCGGCGTCCGGGTGACCTGGCCGATCAGGTCCCCATCGATGCCGTCGGCGAAACGGACGCCCAGGTCGTCGGCCGGTCCCCGCACCGCCTGCACGAGTTCCTGCCGGCTCATGGGCGTCAGGCGCACCTGCGCGTCGTTCAGCAGATGGCGGGCGCAGGTCAGCGGCTCGACCGCTTCCGCATAGTCGGACCGCAAGGTGACGACCACCCGCAGGCCACTGCCCGCACCGCGCCCGATGAGATGGCACAGGAAGGCATCGAACGCCGCCCGTTCGGCCTCGTCGGTGCGCGTCACCAGTTCCTCGAACTGGTCCAGGACGACGAGCAGGCGGACACCGGTCTCCAGCAACCCGTCGATGTGCTCCAACCCCTGCGGCCCCGCCTGGGCAAGGTGGTGCGCCAGGGTGGCGGCGTGGTCGGTCCGGTCGCCGGAGGAGCGGCACAGGTACAGGTGATCGACCAGGGCCTGCGCCATCGACCGGAAGGGGTGCGTGCCGATGCGGCAGGTGGCGACCCGCCATCCCCGCGCCGTCAGGGCCGGCGCCACGCCCGCCCGCACCACCGACGACTTGCCGGAGCCGGAGGAGCCGACCACCACGACAACCGGCTCCCGCTCCACACGGTCGAGGATGCGCCGCACGAACTCGTCCCGGCCGCGGAACCAGCGCGCCGAGGCCGCGTCGAAGGGTGCCAGTCCCCGGTAGGGGCGCGCCAGCGCCGGCCACGCCTGTTCCAGGCTTGGGACCGGGATCAGATACGCAAGGCGGTGCTCCGGTTCCGGTCCCGTGGCAACCACCATCCCGACGACCCCGAAGCCGCCGAAGGCCGGCGTGCCGGAAAACCCCTGCTCCACGAAGTAGACGTGCGAGTCGGCCCGTTCGGGCCGGATTTCCAGCAGCCCATCGGCGTTCGGACCGATCACCTCCCCCCGCTCACGCCGGCCAGCGCCGAACCCTCTGGGAAAGCCGAGAGCGGCAAAGAGGGTGCCAGACGCCGCAGGCATGGCGACCAGTGATGCGGGGGCAACGTCCGGCAGGCTCTCCGCCGCGAGGGCAAGCACCGCCACGTCATGACCGGACGGCCGCCACCGCCGGATATGCGCCGGCAGTCTGCCGCCGGGTGCCGCCAGGGGAAAATCGATCTGAACCACGGCGCCGTCCGGCGGCGGCCCTTCGCCGATGGCCAGGGCCTTGGCCACCACATGCGCGCACGTCAGAACGATGCCTCGCGCCGCCAGGAAGCCACCGCCCACCACCGCCGTGTCCCGCCAGACACGGACCACCGCGCGGTCATGCATCGACGGTGCGCGTCCAGGTGAGCGTGAGTTTGAAATGCCCCTCGGTCCCGGCGGAGGCCAGCACCACGCCGGCATTGGCGGTCAACTTGATGCCGAATTCCACGGTCGCCGTGCTGACGGAAAACCGCTCGATCCGCTCCACCACCGAGTCCACGATGGGGTCGAGCCCGGCCAGCGCCTCGTGGAACGTTTCGCCCGCCACGCGGACCTCCGGATTGCCGGACGACGCCGGCAGATAGTCGGCGCCGTCCGCCTGGATCTCCACCACCACGGACCCGTTTCCCGACGGGAACTGCACCAGCGCGACACCGGACATGGAAGGGCTCCCCTCTCACCGCCGGCCCCTCGAAACAGAATCCCGCGACGGTCGCGTCCGCCCGGGGACCGGTCCATTTGAGCGTACCATCAGCCTTGCCGCACGTCAAAATGGGACCAGCCTTCAGCGCGCCCTGTATGATTGGGAGAGCCGCCAGCAGGAAACGGCACCACCACGCAGGGAATGGCGTCAATCGCCTTCGGCCGGTTCCGGTTGCGGTTCGGGCCGGAAGGTCGCCACGCGGTAGACGTACCAGAGGACCAGGCCGGCCACGACCACGTTGGAGACCGGGTTGACCCAGCTCTCCACCGCCTCGTAGCCGCCCTCCAGCGCATAGCCGGCGCCGGCCAGGAAGGCGGTCCACAGGGCGGTGCCGAGCGTCGTCCAGGCCATGAACGGCACGAAGCCCATGCCCGCCACCCCGGCCGGGACGGAGATCAGGGTGCGCACCGCCGGCACCAACCGGCCGAAGAAGACGGCGCGCCCGCTGTGCCGCTGGAACCACGCGCGGGCCTGGTCGACGTCCTGGGGGGCCAGGGTCAGCCAGCGCCCGTGCCGGGCGGCCAGCCGGCGCACCCGGTCGGGCCCGAGCCGGCGCCCCGCCCAGTACCACAGCCACGCCCCGGCCAGCGACCCGATGGTGCCGGAGAGGATGACCAGCGCGATGTTCAGCTCGCCCTGGGCGGCGGAAAACCCGGCCAGCGGCATGATCAGCTCCGACGGGATCGGCGGGAACACGTTCTCCGCCAGCATCAGCAGAGCGATGCCGACGTAGCCGGTCTGCTCCACCATCTGGGTGATCCAATCGAACATGGGGCGGGCCGCCTTCGCATGGTTTCCGGTGACAGGGAAACACATGGGGAGCCGGTTGGTGCCGGGCGAGACGCGATATCGCGGCGTGTCGACGACGCGTCCTCGAGCGTCCTACACTCCCGGCGGTTTCTCACCGACCGCAGCGGACCAGGGATCGACGACCTGGATGGAGCATCCCGTGAAATCCGGCAGGTTGCGGGTGACAACCGTACCGCCGCGAGCGCGGGCGATGGCCGCGATCTGAGCGTCAAATTGGCTGATGGGCCGCCCGGCGGCAATCGCCGCGAAGGCGATCGCGGCGGAACTGTCAAAGGGCAGTATCCGGCCCTGGAAGTCCACCTGGAGGATCAAGTCCATCGCTTCGGCCAGCCGTGAGCGCCGTCGGCCAGGTGGCAGGAAGGCCACTCCGCAGCGCAGTTCCGCTTCGGTGATCGAGGTAAGGAAGACGTCCGCCCCGTCTTGCCGGGACAGCCAGCGCTCCACGATCGGCTCGGGCGCCGGGCGCAGCAGTTCCGAAACCACATTGGTGTCCAGGATGAGCACGCGCTGGTCTCAATCGGGAGACGGAGGCTCTCGCATGGGCTCCCGGACCGGCAGATCCAGATCGACGCCGCCGAGCGGCCCGATCCGGGACCGGATGGCGGCGGCCAAGTCGCGCGGCGGTGCAGACATGCCGACCGCACTGACCAGGATGTCGCGGGCCTCATCCTCCAGCGTCCGGCCGCGCTCGGCCGCGCGCTGGCGCAGACGCCGCGCCATCCCCTCGTCGACATTGCGAATGGTGATGCTGGCCATGGCCTCTGCCTCCCTGCCCGCGCACCGCCCAGTGTAGGCGTCGAAGGCCACGGAATCCACATTGGTCGCGCCATTGCCGCCGTGGGCCGGCCCACCGCCGGGCGCGGCTGGGCGGGAGCCTTCCCTTTTTCAACGCAGGCAGCGCAGGACCATCCCCGCGCCGTCCGTACCACGGCCGGGACACCGGCTGTCTGGGGGGAACGGATGCGGATCGGCACGCTGATGACGGCGCTGCTTGCGTCGGTGACGGCGGCGCTCCCGGCCGGCGCACAGGAGAGGGCGGCATCGGTCTCCTTCGCCGAGGACGCGGAGTACCGGCGGTCGGCGGCGGCCGAGCTGGTCGGGGCGGGGGCCGCCCATGCCCGGGGCTGGACCGGGGCGGGGGTGACGGTGGCGGTGTTCGACACCGGCATCTCCGGCTGGTCGTCGGAGCTGCGCGGCAGCCTGGTCACCGGCTACGACGCGGTCACCGGGCGGCTGATGCGCCAGAGCTACGACGTGGGCTGGCACGGCACCTTCGTCGCCGGGCTGATCGCCGCGGCGCGCGACGGCAGCGGGATCGAGGGCATCGCCTACGACGCCAGCCTGCTGCCGATCCGCATCGGCAACGCCGACGGCTCCATCACCCTGACCGACCGCCAGCTCGCCGCCGGCATCCGCTACGCCACCGGGCGGGCCAGCGTCTTCAACAACTCCTGGAACACCACGGCGACCGTCGCCGACACCAGCGCCGCCGCACTGGCGGCCAGCCTCGGCGCCTCCATCGCCGCCTGGCGCAGCGCGGTGGTGGCCGGCACCATCGTGGTGTGGGCGGCCGGCAACGAGGGCAACGCCGAGCCGGGGGTGCTGGGCGCCCTGCCCACCTACTGGGCCGACCTGGCCGACGGCTGGGTGGTCGCCGTGTCGGTGGATTCCGCGGGCGTGCTCTCGTCCTTCTCCAACCGCTGCGGCTCGGCCGCCGCCTGGTGCATCGCCGCCCCCGGCGAGGACGTGGTGTCGGTCTACGCCGACGGCGTCGCCACCGCGTCGGGCACCAGCTTCGCCGCGCCGGTGGTGTCGGCGGCGGCGGCGGTGCTGCAGCAGATGTGGCCCCACCTCTCCAACGCCCAGGTGCTGGCGATCATGTTCACCACGGCGGAGAAGAGCGGGATCTATGCCGACACCGCCACCTACGGCCAGGGGCTGCTCGACCTGGAGGCGGCGACCCGCCCGGTCGGCACCACGGGGCTGGCCACCGGCGCCACCGTATCGGGGACGCGGACCACCGCCGCGACCTCGGTGCTGGCCAGCTCCGGCGCGTACGGGCGGTCGCTGGCGCGGCTGCTGGGCGGCACCCGGGTGATGGTGCTGGATGCCTACGACCGCGACTTCTACACCGACGGCGCCGCCTTCGTGGCGACCGCCGGCCAGGGCTACGACGCCTTCCACGCCGTCCAGGGCTTCGGCCGGCCCTTCACCACCGTCACCGCCGGGCCGGTCACCATGGCCGTCGCCCCGTCCAGGGAGACCGCGGCCGGCGGGTCCGGCCGCTTCGTCGCGCGGCTCGCGCTGGACCGCGCCGGGACCGAGACGGTGGCCCTCACCCGCGGCGTCAGCAGCGCCCTGCTGATGCCGGGCACCGCCAGCGACACCACGGCCCAGGCCATGCTGGCCGACCCGCGCACCGTGCAGTCGCCCTTCCTGTCCCTGGGCTTCGGCCTCGACCCGACGACCCGCGACGCCTGGGGTGCGGCGTACACCACGGCGCTGGGCACCGCGCACGGCGCCCCGGTGGGGCTCACCGTGGCCGGCTTCGGCACCGCCGTCGCCGACCGTCCCGGGGAATGGTCGCACGCCGGCCTCACCACCAGCACCTCGCAGAGCACGACGGCGGGCGCCGTCGCCCGCCTCGCGCTGGGCGGGCCGGCGCGGCGGCTGGCCCTCGACGCCGGCATGGTGCGGGAGACCGGAACGCTGCTGGGCGCCGCCTCCGACGGCGCGCTGCGGCTGGCGGACGGCGCCGACACCGGCTTCGTCGGCCTGTCCGCCGACGTGGCGCTGGGCGCTGGCTGGACGCTGTTCGCCGGCGCCGAGGCGGGCCGCACCCGGGCCCGCGCGGCCAGCGGCAGCCTGGTCAGCGATGTCGGGCCGCTGCTGACCACCGCGTACCGCCTGGGTGTCGCCCGCGACGGGCTGCTGGCGGACGGCGACCGCGCCGTCCTCACCGTCAGCCAGCCGCTGCGGATCGCCTCCGGCACTCTGGCGCTCTCCGTGCCCGTCGGCCGCACGGACGAGGGCACGGTGGTGCGCCTCGCCACCACCGGCGATGCCGCGGCCGACGGCCGGGAGATCGACCTGCAGGCCGGCTACACGGTGCCGGTGCTGGACCGGGCGTCGGTGACCCTGTCGGCGCTGGTGCGGTTCTCCCCCGACAACGTCGCCGGCGCCGCCCCGGACGGGGTGGCGCTGGCCCGCTGGCGCATGGCGTTCTGAGGCCGTCCCGGCCTCAGCCGCCGTGCATCTGCTTCAGGTCGGTGGTGGCCGAGCGGATGCTGCCGGTCACCGTCTCCATGTCGCCGACCACCATGCCGATGCTGGCGGAGATCTCGCGGGTGGCGGAGTCCTGCTCGGCCACCGACGCGGCGATGCTGGTCGAGATCGCCTGGACGTCCACGATGATCGCGCCGATGCCGCGGATCGCCGCCACCGCCTTGGCCGCCTCCTGCTGGACCGCGGCGATCTGGGCGCTGATGTCCTCGGTCGCCTTGGCGGTCTGGCTGGCCAGGGATTTCACCTCGTGGGCCACCACGGCGAAGCCCTTGCCGGCCTCGCCGGCGCGCGCCGCCTCGATGGTGGCGTTGAGCGCCAGCAGGTTGGTTTGCGACGCGATGTCGTTGATCAGCTTGACCACGGCGCCGATGCGCTCGGCCGCGCTGGACAGCTCCTGCACCACCGCGTCGGTCCGGGTCGCCTCGTCGGCGGCGTCGGAGGAGGCGGAGGCCGCCTTCGCGGCGCGGCCGCTGATCTCGCTGATGGTGGCCGACAGCTCCTCGGCGGCGGCGGCGACCGTCTGGGCGCTCCCGGTGGCCCGCTCCGCGGTCGTCACCACGTTGGCGTCGAGCGCGTCGGCGAGGTCGACGAGCGTCTGGTTGCGGTCGGCCTCGGCCTTCTGCTGGCGCTGCTCGGCCATCCGCTCGGCGTGCACGTCGATGAGCGAGCCGCAGGCCCGCAGCGGCCGCCCGGCGGCGTCGCGCGAGACGCCGCCGATGGCGCGGAACCAGCGGTAGCTGCCGTCGCGCACCTTCAGACGGTAGCTCACGTCGTAGCCCGTCCGCCCTGTGGCGTCGCCGAGGCAGGCGCCGAACGCATCGAAGGTGGGTTGCGCGTCCTCGGGATGCAGGCGGTCCGACCAGGACGCCATCACGTCGGGGAAATCCGTCTCGTGCTCGAACCCGATCAGGCGCCGGAACTCCGCCGACCAGCGCCAGCGGCTCCGCGGGTGGGCGGCGTCGCCCTCGAACAGCTGGGCGTCCCACAGCCCGACACCGGCGTAGCGGTCGAGCAGCGCGCCGCGCTCGGCCTCCACCCGCCCCTCGTGGACGTCGATCAGCGCGCCGCACGCCCGCAGCGGGTTGCCCGAGCCGTCGCGCGCCACGCCGCCGATGGCGCGGAACCAGCGGTAGCTGCCGTCGCGCATCTTCAGCCGGTAGCGGACATCGTAGCCGGTGCGTCCGGAGCGGTCGTTGAGGCAGGCGCCGAAGGCGGCGAAGGTCGCCGCGGCGTCCTCGGGGTGCAGACGGTCCGCCCAGGAGTGGACGTCGTCCGGGAACCCCTGCCGGTCGCCGTGCTCGAAGCCGACCAGGCGCCGGAACTCCTCCGACCACCGCCAGCGGCTTTGCGGGTGCAGGGGATCGCCCGCGTGCAACACCGCGTCCCACAGCCCCACCCCGGCGTGGCGGCCCAGCAACGCCATCTCCTCGCCGCTGCCGGTGTCGTCGATGCTGCGCCTGCCGATCAGACCGAAAAGCATTCCCCTGTTCCCCTTGCCGTTGCGGAGCCTCCGGCGCCCGGCTCGCGGCCGCGCACCGCCTGGAGAGACCGCCGTACGCAAAAGACCTGCCAACCGGGCGGGGGCGCCGGAACGCCAGCCCCGCGGCCGATTCCAGCCGAAGGGTGGAGGGGACGGGGTGCGGACGGGGCGCGACGGCGGAGGGGATCCGCAAAACGCATCGCAGAACCGGGACGGCGCCGCGCGCCGCGCAAAAAAAGAGCCGCGCTGCGAAGCAGCGCGGCTCGAAGTGGGAGGACGCGCATCAGCGACCACTCGATTGCCCAGTCAGACCCAGGAGCAAACGATCTCCGATGCCCGGGAAGCATCGCGCATTTCGTATTCGGTCGCAAGTATACCAGACGAACTTTCCGCCATACGGAATGTCCTGTGACCCGGACGACACACAAAAGCGACCCGTGCCGGTGGGCGGCGCGGGTCGCGGTCGTCCGGCGCCGTCTCCGGCGCGCGGCGCGTACTCGTCACACATAGCGGTCGCGCAGACGGTGCGCCACGGCAGGCGGCACGAAACGGCTGATGTCGCCGCCCATCGCCGCCACCTCCTTGACCAGCCGCGAGGCGATGAACTGGTGGCCGTCGGAGGTCATCAGGAACATCGTCTCGATGGTCCGGTCGAGATGGCCGTTCATGCCGGCCATCTGGAACTCGACCTCGAAGTCGGACACCGCCCGCAGGCCACGGACGATGGCCGACACCCCCTGGGATCGGGCGAAATCCACCAGCAGCCCCTCGAAGGGACGCACCTCCACCACGGTGCCGCCGAGGTCGAGCGCGGTCACCTCGTGGCGCAGCATCTCCACCCGTTCGTCCAGGGGAAACAGGGGCCCCTTGCCGGCGTTGCGGTGCACCGCCACCACCAGACGGTCGACGAGGCGCGCGGCGCGCGTCACGATGTCGAGGTGGCCGAAGGTCACCGGGTCGAAGGTCCCGGCGTACACCGCACCGGCGGGGCGGGTCATACGGGGAGCCGGCCGCCCAGCTCCAGGGTCACGGCGGCCGCCGTGCGCCGCGCCATCTCGCCCAGCTGGTCGACCCGCCCGTCGCCGATGCGGCGGTTGGAACCGGACACCGAGAGGGCGCCGATGATGCAGGCGTTCTCGTCGTACACCGCGGCGGCGACGCAGCGCACGCCGGCCACCCGCTCCTCCTGGTCGACGGCGAAGCCGCGCACCCGGGTCTGCGCCAGGTCGGCGTGCAGCGCCGGCAGCGAGGACAGGGTGGTGCGGGTGAACTGGCGCATCCCGCGCTGGGTCAGGATCGACTGCACCCGCCCCTCGGTCATGCCGGCCAGCAGCACCTTGCCGACGGCCGTGCAATGCAGCAGGGCCCGGTCGCCCTGGGGTGCGGGGGGGTTGACCACCCGCGGCCCGCCGATGCGGGCCAGGTAGAGGGCCTCACCGTTGTCCTCGACGGCGAGGTTCACCAGTTCGCAGCTCTCCTCCATCAGGCGGCGCATGCGCGGGCGCGCCAGATCCACCAGGTTGCGGGTCTTCACGAAGTTGGTCCCGGTGACATAGGCCTGCACGCCGATCGACCACGCCCGCGCCGCCTGGTCGAAGCGGACGTAGCGCTCCTGCTGCAAGGTGGTGAGCAGGCGGTGGGTGGTGGAGGGCGACAGCGCCGCCTCCACCGCCAGCTCCGACAGCGTCATCGCCCGCTCCGAGCGGCCGAGGATGGTCATCAGGTTGAGCGCCCGCGTCAGCGATTGCACGACCTGCCCCTTGGTCGACCGTTCGGCCGGCGCGTCGGGGGGACCCTGCCGCTTCGCGGCCTTGCTCATCGTCAGCGTTTCCATGTCCCTGACCCTTGTTCGTACCCGGGGCGTCTTCTCGCGGCGCCCTCGGGTGTTTTCTCTGGTGTCGCTAAGCCATCGTCATGCCGCACGCTCGATGCGGGCGGCGCAGAACTTGAACTCCGGAATCTTGCCGAAGGGATCGAGCTGCGGGTTGGTCAAGACATTGGCCGCGGCCTCGGCGTAGCAGAACGGCACGAAGATCAGACCCGCGGGCACGGCGGCGTCCGGGCGTGCCTTGAGCTCGATCCCACCGCGCCGGGTGAGGACGCGGATGGAGGCCCCCGCCTCGACCCCGGCGCGGCGCAGATCGGCCGGCGACAGGTAAGCCACCGCCTCCGGCTCGAGGTCGTCCAGCACCTGGGCGCGCCGGGTCATCGACCCGGTGTGCCAATGTTCAAGCTGGCGACCGGTGGTCATGACCATCGGGTACTCGGCGTCGGGCTCCTCGGCCGGCGGCACGATGGCGGCCGGGACCAGGCGGCCGCGGCCGCTGGCGGTCGGGAAGCCGTCGCCGAAGACGATCTCCTGGCCCGGCGACTCCTCGTCGGCGCACGGGTACGTCACCGATTCCTCGCGCTCCAGCCGGGCCCAGGTGATGCCGTCGAGCGACGGCATGGCGCCCTTCATCTCGGCGAACACGTCCCTGGGGTGGCTGTAGTTCCAGGCCAGCCCCATGCGCCGGGCGATCTCCTGCAGGATCCACCAATCCTGGCGGGAGTCGCCGGCCATCGGCACCGCGGCGCGGCCGAGCTGGACCTGGCGGTTGGTGTTGGTGACCGTGCCGTCCTTCTCCGGCCAGGCCGAGGCCGGCAGCACCACGTCGGCGTATTTGGCGGTCTCGGTCAGGAAGATGTCCTGCACCACCAGGTGCTCCAGCGAGGCCAGGGCCTCGCGGGCGTGCTGCACGTCGGGATCGGACATCGCCGGATTCTCGCCCTCGACGAACATCCCCTTCACCGTGCCGGCGTGGATGGCGTTCATCACCTCCACCACCGTCAGGCCGCGCTGGCTGTCCAGCTTGGTCTGCCAGTAATCCTCGTAGAAGGCGTGGATCTTCGGGTCGTCGACCGGCCGGTAGTCCGGGTACATCATCGGGATCAGCCCGGCGTCGCTGGCGCCCTGCACGTTGTTCTGGCCGCGCAGCGGGTGCAGCCCGGTGCCGGGCCGCCCGACCTGGCCGGTGGTCAGGGCCATGGCGATCAGGCACCGCACGTTGTCGGTGCCATGGACGTGCTGGGACACGCCCATGCCCCAGAAGATGATCGACGCGCGGGACCGGGCGTACAGCCGGGCGACCTCGCGGAGCTGGGCGGCGGGGATGCCGCACAGGTCCGCCATGGCCTCCGGGGTGTAGTCCCCGATGTGGTCCTTCAGCCGCTCGAAGTCCTCGGTGTTCGCCTCGACGTACTGGCGGTCGTACAGGCCGTCGGTGATGATCACGTTGAGGATGGCGTTCAGCATGGCCACGTCGCGGCCCGGCTTGAACTGCATCATGTGCGTGGCGAAGCGCTTCAGCGCGGTGCCGCGCGGGTCCATGACGATGAGCTGGGCGCCGCGCTCCACGGCGTTCTTGAAGAAGGTGGCCGCGACCGGGTGGTTCTCGGTGGGGTTGGAGCCGATGACGATGATCACCTCGGCGTCGAGCGCGGCGTTGAACGGCGCGGTCACGGCGCCCGACCCGATGCCCTCGATCAGCGCCGCCACCGAGGAGGCGTGGCACAGACGGGTGCAATGGTCGACGTTGTTGGAGCCGAAGCCGGTGCGCACCAGCTTCTGGAACAGGTAGGCCTCCTCGTTGGAGCCCTTGGCCGAGCCGAAGCCGGCCAGCGCCCGCCCGCCGTGCTGGTCGCGGATGCGCGCCAGACCGCCGGCCGCCCGGTCGAGCGCCTCCTCCCACGTCGCCTCGCGGAAATGACGGAAGGGGTTGATCGGGTCGATGTCGACGTCGTGCTTGGACACCCCGTCGCGGCGGATCAGCGGCTTGGTCAGCCGGTGCTTGTGGTGGATGTAGTCGAACCCGAAGCGGCCCTTGACGCACAGCCGCGCGTGGTTGGCCGGGCCGTCGCGGCCGGTCACCGAGACCAGCTGGTCGTCCTTGATGTTGTAGGTGAGCTGGCACCCCACCCCGCAATAGGGGCACACGCTGTCCACCGTGCGGTCGGGCTCGCCCTTGTAGACGCCGGCCTCGTCGACCATCGTCTTGGGCATCAGGGCGCCGGTGGGGCAGGCCTGGACGCACTCGCCGCAGGCGACGCAGGTGCTGTCGCCCATGGGATCGTCGAAGTCGAAGACGATCTTCTCGTGGTGCCCGCGCAGCGCCATGCCGATGACGTCGTTGACCTGCACCTCGCGGCACGCCCGGACGCACAGGTTGCACTGGATGCAGGCGTCGAGCTGAACCGCCATGGCCGGGTGGCTGACGTCCGGCGCCGGGGCGTCGCGGCCCGGGAAGCGGCTCCCGGCGACGCCGACCTTGTCGGCCCAGCTCCAGAACTTGGAGTTGGGGTCGTGGGCCACCGCACGATCGGGCTGGTCGCCGACCAGCAGCTCGAACACCATCTTGCGCGCCGACTTGGCGCTCTCGCTGGCGGTCTTCACCTTCATGCCCGGGGTCGGCTTGCGGATGCACGACGCGGCCAGCACGCGCTCGCCCTCGACCTCCACCATGCAGGCGCGGCAGTTGCCATCGGCCCGGTAGTCGGGGGCGGTGGAGTAGCAGAGATGCGGGATCTCGGTGCCCAGGCGCGTCGCCACCTGCCAGATGGATTCGCCCGGCTGCGCTTCGACGGTCTTGCCGTCCAGTTCGAAGGAAACGGTCTCGCTCATCACTGGACCTCCCCGCCCGGGCCGCTGACGACCAGGTCGTCGCGGAAATGCTTCAACGCGCTCTTCAGCGGATTCATGGCGGCCTGGCCGAGGCCGCAGATGGACGCGCTGCCCATCAGCTTGGCCAGGTCCACCAGCAGCGGCTCGTTCCACGCCGGCTGGTCCAGCAGCTTCAGCGTCTTCTCCGTGCCGGCGCGGCACGGCGTGCACTGGCCGCAGCTCTCATCCTCGAAGAACGCCACGAGGTTGCGGACCACGGCCCGCATGTCGTCGCGGTCCGACAGCACCACGACGGCGGCGGATCCGATGAAGCAGCCATGCTGCTCGAGCGTGCCGAAATCCAGCGGGATGTCGTCCATGCTGGCCGGCAGGATGCCGCCCGACGCGCCGCCCGGCAGATAGCCCTTGAAGGCGTGGCCGTCGGCCATGCCGCCGCAGAACTCGTCGATCAGCTCGCGGATGGTGACACCGGCCGGCGCCAGCTTGACCCCGGGCTCCTTGACGTGGCCGGAGACGGAGTAGCTGCGCAGCCCCTTGCGGCCGTTGCGGCCGTGGCCGCCCCACCACTCCCCGCCCTTCTCGACGATGTCGCGCACCCAGAACAGGGTCTCGACGTTGTTGATCAGGGTCGGCCGGCCGAACAGGCCGACCACCGACGGGAACGGCGGCTTGTGGCGCGGCAGGCCGCGCTTGCCCTCGATGCTCTCGAGCATCGCCGATTCCTCGCCGCAGATGTACGCGCCGGCGCCGCGGCGCAGGTGGATGGTGGTGTGCGGGGCCAGCCCCGCCGCGGTCACCGCGGCGATCTCGCGGCGCAGGATCTCGTGGCATTGCGGGTACTCGTCCCGCAGGTAGATGTAGACGTCCGCCGCCTCCACCGCCCAGGCACCGATCAGCATGCCCTCCAGGAAGCGGTGCGGGTCGGTCTCCAGGTAGTGGCGGTCCTTGAAGGTGCCGGGCTCGCCCTCGTCACCGTTGACCGCCATCAGGCGGGGTCCCGGCTCGGCCCGCACGAACTTCCATTTGCGGCCCGTGGGGAAGCCGGCGCCGCCCAGGCCGCGCAGGTTGGAATCCTCCAGCCGGCCGATCACCTCCTCGACCGTGCGCGTGCCGGCCAGGCAGGCCTCCAGCAGGGCGTAGCCGCCGCCGGCGCGGTAGGCCTCCATCCCGACATAATCGGGGACGTGGGGGTGGTGGTCGTCGGCCGCCACGGCGGCGGCCACCGATTCCACGCTGGCGTGCTCGTGCAGGGCGTGGCCGATGGCCACCGCCGGGGCGTTGTGGCAGGCGCCCATGCAGGGGGCGCGCACCACCCGCACGCCGGGGCCGAGGGCCTCGGGGAGCGCCGCCAGCAGCGCCTCGCCGCCGGCCATGCAGCAGGACAGGCTGTCGCAGACGCGCACGGTGAGGGGGGCGGGCGCCGCCTCGCCGTCCATGACGATGTCGAAGTGGGCGTAGAAGGAGGCGACCTCGTAGACCTCCACCAACGCCAGGCGCATGTCGGCGGCCAGCGCCGCCAGATGGCGGGCGTGGAGGCAGCCGAAATGGTCCTGCAGCCGATGCAGGTGCTCGATCAGCAGATCCGCCTGACGCGGGCGGTCGCCCAGCAGGCCCTGCACCTCGTCCAGGGCGGCAGGATCCACCTGCCGGCCCTTGGGCTGGATGCGGGTGTTGCGCCGTCCCGATCCGGGATGGATGGCGCGCGTCTTGTCCGGGATGGCCGTGTCCATGGCGCCTTCCCCCTCTCCTTATCGTTCTGCGTGACGGCAAGCGCCGCCCTTCTTGATGATGCCCCCGTCCCGGGGTCCTGCAAGGGACCATCGCGCCTTGGTGGCGCAGCGGTGACGGTGGTCGGAACCATTGTCGTTGGCCATCGCCCTCCCCCCTCGCGGGGGGACGGGGACCGCATCACATCACTCGGCGGCCATCAGCCGCTGTTCGCCCACCGCGCCCGAGGCGCGGACCTCGTCCATGGTCGTCTCGTCGAAACCCAGCACGTGGCGCAGGATCTCGTCGGTGTGCTCGCCCAGCAGCGGCGAGCGCAGCACCTCGGTCTCGCTGGCCGACAGCTTGATCGGGTTGCCGACCGTCAGGTAGGCGCCGCGGGTCGGGTGGTCGACCTCGACCACCGTGCCGGTCTTGCGCAGGGACTCGTCCTCGGCGATCTCCTTCATCGACAGGATGGGACCGCAGGGGATGTCGTACTTGTTGAGGATGTCCATGACCTCGAACTTGGTCTTGGTCATGGTCCACTGCTCAATGTCGGCGAAGATGTCCATCAGGTGCGGCAGGCGCGCCTGCGGGGTGGCGTAGCGGGGGTCCTCGATCCACTCCGGCTTGCCCACGACCTGGCAGATCTTGGACCACACCGGCGCCTGGGCGATGAAGTAGATGTAGGCGTTGGCGTCGGTTTCCCAACCCTTGCACTTGAGGATCCAGCCGGGCTGGCCGCCGCCCGAGGCGTTGCCGGCGCGCGGCACGGTGTCGCCGAACTCGCCGTTGGGGTACTGGGGGTACTCCTTCATCGGCCCGCGGGCCATGCGCTGCTGGTCGCGCAGCTTCACGCGGCAGAGGTTCAGCACGCCGTCCTGCATGGCCACCGACACCTTCTGGCCGACGCCGGTGTGGGTGCGCTGGAACAGCGCGGTGACGATGCCCAGCGCCAGGTGCAGGCCGCTGCCGCTGTCGCCGATCTGGGCGCCGGTGACCATCGGCGGGCCGTCCTCAAAGCCGGTGGTCGAGGCCGAGCCGCCGGCGCATTGCGCCACGTTCTCGTAGACCTTGCAGTCCTGGTAGGGTCCCGGGCCGAAGCCCTTGATCGAGGCGACGATCATCCGCGGGTTCAGCTCCTGGATGCGCTCCCAGGTGAAGCCCATGCGGTCGAGCACGCCGGGGGCGAAGTTCTCCACCAGCACGTCGCAGCTCTTGATCAGCGCCTCCAGGACCTTCTTGCCGGTGGCGTTCTTCGTATCGAGGGTGATGGACCGCTTGTTGTGGTTCAGCATGGTGAAGTACAGGCTGTCGGCATCCGGCACGTCCTGCAGCTGCGTGCGCGTGATGTCGCCGACTCCCGGCCGCTCCACCTTGATGACGTCGGCGCCGAACCACGCCAGAAGCTGCGTGCAGGTGGGTCCCGACTGAACGTGTGTGAAGTCGAGGATACGCACACCTTCGAGAGCCTTGCCCATCTTCTCTCCCCTCGATGACATGTGGAGTTTTGGTTGGCGTGGCCCGCCGCCGCGGCGACGGGCCACCGTTTTTTGACCGGAAAGCGGGTTCCGGTTAGGACGTCTTGCGAACGGAGCTGGTCGGGTTGAGGCTGCCGATGTTGCCGCTCTCGGTGCCGGCCGCCGGGTCGATCACCGCGTTGACCAGGGTCGGCTTGCCCGACGCCATCGCCTCGCTGACCGCCCGGTAGAGCTCGTCGGGGGTCGTCACGTGGACGCCGACGCCGCCGAAGGCCTCCATCATCTTGTCGTAGCGCGAGTCCTTGACGAAGACCATGGGGGAGCAGTCGGCGCCGCCGGTCGGGTTGACGTCGGTGCCGCGGTAGATGCCGTTGTTGTTGAAGATCACGATGCAGACCGGCAGGTTGTACCGGCAGACCGTCTCCACCTCCATCCCGGAGAATCCGAAGGCGCTGTCGCCCTCGACCGCCAGGACCGGCTTGCCGGTCTCCACGGCGGCGGCCACGGCGTAGCCCATGCCGACGCCCATGACGCCCCAGGTGCCGACGTCGAGGCGCTTGCGCGGCTGGTGCATGTCGATGATGCCGCGCGCCAGGTCCAGGGTGTTGGCACCCTCGTTGACCAGCATGGCGTCCGGCCGCTCGTTGACGATGCGGCGCAGCGCGCCCAGCGCCCCGTGGAAGTCCATCGGCGCCGTGTTCTTCATCAGCTTCGGCGCCATCTTCGCGATGTTCGCGTCGCGGCGGGCGCTGATGGCGCCGGTCCACTCGGCCGAGGGGGCCTTCCAGTCGCCGTCGATGCCCTGGAGCAGGGCGGACACGCACGACCCGATGTCACCCACCACCGGGGCGACGATCTCGACGTTGCTGTCCATCTCCCGGGGCTCGATGTCGATCTGGATGAACTTCTTCGACCCCGGGGCGCCCCACTGCTTGCCCTTGCCGTGGGAGAGCAGCCAGTTGAGGCGGGCGCCCACCAGCATCACCACGTCGGAGTCCTTGAGCGCCAGGGAGCGGGCGGCGCCGGCGGACTGCGGGTGGGTGTCGGGCAGCAGCCCCTTGGCCATGCTCATCTGCAGGAAGGGGATGCCCGACGCCTCGACCAGCCGGCGGATCTCGTCGTCGGCCTGGGCGTAGGCGGCGCCCTTGCCGAGGATGATCAGCGGCCGCTCGGCGCCCTTCAGCAGGTCCAGCGCGCGCGTCACCGCCGACGGGGCCGGCAGCTGGGCGGGGGCCGGGTCGATCACCTTGACCAGCGATCGCGCGCCCTCGGCGGCGTCCATGACCTGGGAGAACAGCTTGGCCGGCAGGTCGAGGTAGACGCCGCCCGGACGGCCCGACACGGCCGCGCGGATGGCGCGGGCCACGCCGATGCCGATGTCCTGCGCGTGCAGGATGCGGAAGGCGGCCTTGCACAGGGGCTTGGCGATGGCGAGCTGGTCCATCTCCTCGTAGTCGCCCTGCTGAAGATCGACGATCTCGCGCTCGGACGACCCGCTGATCAGGATCATCGGGAAGCAGTTGGTGGTGGCGGCGGCCAGCGCCGTCAGGCCGTTCAGGAAGCCCGGCGCCGACACGGTGAGGCAGATGCCCGGCTTCTTGGTGAGATAGCCGGCGATCGCCGCGGCGTTGCCGGCGTTGGCCTCGTGCCGGAACGAGATCACCCGCAGCCCCTCCGCCTGGGCCAGGCGCAGCAGATCCGAGATCGGAATGCCGGGCACCGAGTAGAGGTTCTCGATGCCGTTGAGCTTCAGGGCATCGATGACGAGCTGGAAGCCGTCCGTGAGCGCCTGCTGTGCGGTGTTTTCAGAGACGTCCGTGGCTTGGTTCTTGACCATTGTTGCAGCCGCACTTGACATAACGGTAACTCCTCCCCGAGCTCCTAAAGGTTCACGATCGGTCAGTCGAGAAAATCGCAGTGCTGTTCGACGTAGCGCGCCAAGCCGAGCGTGTGCTCGCGCACCAGACGCTCCGCCAGGTCGGCGTCGCGCTGTTCAAGGGCTTTGATGATTTCATGGTGTTCGGCGATGGAGCGGTCCGCACGCCCGCCGGTCCGCATCGTCACTTTGCGGATGGCGCGCATATGGATGAAGAACCGCTCCGTGATCTCGCCGATCAGCGCGCAGCCCGACGCCTGGACGAGGCGCTGGTGGAACGAGACGTTGGCGTCGGAATACTCCCCGACCTGGCCGTCCACCGGCTTGGACGGGAACGCCCGGATCGGTGCCGCCAGCTTGGCGAGCTCGTCGTCGTCGGCGTGCTCCACCACGAGACGGGCCGCCATCCCCTCCAGGGCCGCGCAGACGGTGACCATCTCGATGATCTCCGCCCGGGTCTTCCGGACCACGAAGATGCCGCGGCGGGGCTGGGAGCGGATGAATCCCTCCTGCTCGAGCAGCGCCATGGCCTCGCGCACGGGGGTGCGGCTGACGCCCAGCGCCTCGCAGAGCTGGCGCTCGTCCAGCCGGATCTCGCCCTCGTGCCCGTAGATGTCCATCTGCGTGATCGCCTGACGCAGCGCCATGTACGCCTTCGCCTTGAAGCTGGTGCCCTGATCCAGGCGCTTGACCGCGAAGCTCAGCCGTTCCATGGCGTCCCTGACCCTGTGTGCTCTTCGGGCATCCCGGACGCGCCCGGACCGCCCCTCCCGTCGCCGCGGGCTTGGATTAGTGATACGGTATACCAGATGCCGAATGCCTGCAAGGGGCTTTTGTGGGACGTGCGAATTGTATTTGTGGCCGACATCCCGCGCCGCGGCGGGTTCCACGGCAAGTCGCGGCGGACAGCGCACGAACAGTCGCGCGCTGGCGCCCTCCGGCCCGGACATTTCGCGCGCCATCCCCATAGAATAGAGTCGGCCGACCATGAGTTCCGGAACACCGGCGCCCTGCCACCCGGACGCACCGACACTCGCGGCGCGGCGCGGTGCGGAGGCCGATGGCGGATTTGTGACGGCGCCTGCCCGGACCGGGCCGCGCCAAAACCCCGTGGCGGCCGGCGGTCGCCGTTCTGGTATACAGTATTTGGTATCGCATACCTGGCATGCCGAATCCGAAGTGGTGGCCAATCATCCGTACAGGGTACAAAGAAGGCCGGATCTACATGGCTTCCTCCCGGTAGATTCTCCCTGCACTCCCCCGGCACGCGCTCGCGTCCGGGGGATTTTTTTGCCCGCCCCACGACGAAAAGCGCCGGCGCCGGGTGTCCGGCGACCGGCGCTCGTGGCGGGCCGTGCGTGCGGCCGGGGCCGCCCCGGCGGGCCCCGGCCGGGGTCAGTCCTCCGCCTCCACGGTGATCGCCGCGCCGGCCCGCACGGTGCGCAGCGCCGCCACATCGTCCAGCGCCCGCCCCCACACGTTGCTGGGGCTGGCCAGGCGGATCTCGTCGCCCACCGACACCGGGGTCGGCCCGTATCCGATCGCAATGGCGTTGCCCGGCGGCCAGAAGGCGAGCTCGCCGGGCTCCATCACGGCCCGCGCGCCCGGCTCCGGCCCCTGGGACACCGGCGTCTCGAAATAGACCTCGTCGCCCCAGGTGTTGGCGCGCGCCGTGAACGGCACCGCCCCGGCGATCGCCCGGGCGGTCGCGGTCTCCAGCAGCTCGGCGCGGATCACCACGCCGCCGATCGTCATCTTCACCGTTTTCACGTGCGTGTCTCCCCCTCTCCCCCGGCCGTCAGGCGGCCACCAGCTCCGCCACATGGGCGGCGCAGCCCTCGCCCAGCCCCGCCAGGTCGTAGCCACCCTCGAGGACCGAGACGATGCGCCCGCCGCAATGGCGCCGGGCCACGTCGACCAGGACCCGGGTCACCCAGGCGAAGTCCTCCGCCTCGAACTCGAGGCCGGCCAGCGGGTCGTCGACATGGGCGTCGAAGCCGGCGGAGATGAACAGCAGCTCCGGCTTGAACGCCTCCAGCGCCGGCAGGATGCGCCGCTCCACCGCCGAGGCGAAGGCCTCGCCACCCGATCCCGGCGGCAGCGGCGCGTTGACCACCGTGCCGTAGCGGCCGCGTTCGCTGGCCGCGCCGGTGCCGGGATACAGCGGCGACTGGTGGGTCGAACAGAACAGGCAGTCGGCGTCGTCCTGGAACATCGCCTGGGTGCCGTTGCCGTGATGGACGTCGAAGTCGACGCAGGCGATGCGGCGGATGCCATGGCGGTTGCGGGCATGGGCCATGCCGACGGCGACGTTGTTGAAGACGCAGAATCCCATGGGGCGCGCCTGCTCGGCGTGGTGGCCGCAGGGGCGCACCGCGCAGAACGCGTTGGACGCCTCCCCCGCCACCACCGCGTCGACCGCGGCGCAGACCGATCCGGCGGCGCGCAGCACACCGCCGCGCGACCCCGGCGACAGCACGGTGTCGGCGTCGAGCCGGACCATGCCCTGCTGCGGGAATGCCTCCAGCACCAAGTCGACATAGTCGTGGTCATGGACGGCCTTGAGCTGCTCGGGCGTGGCCAGCGGCGCCTCGCGCCGCGGCAGCCGGGCGAACGGCTCCCGCTCCAGGGCCTTCCAGACCGCGGTGAGGCGGTCCGGGCGTTCGGGATGGCCGGGGCCCGTGTCGTGGGCCAGGCACTCCTCATGGGTGACGATGATCGTGCTCACGGTTGTCCTTTCGCTTCCCACGCGCGGCAGCGGCGCCCGCCCCCCTCGCGGGGGTGCGGCGCGCCGCTGGCAGGGCGGTGCTGGCGGGTGCGCGCGCCGGTCCGCCACGTCCCCTCCCCGCCTCGCCGGGGAGGGCCCCCGGACCCTCCCCTGCGACGGGGGGAAGGCCGGGTGGCGCCGGGTGGACGGGGGCGCGCGCGGTGGCGGTCCGGCGCCCCGCTCCTCAATGGCTCACCGCGACCGCGCCGTCCCAGCCGGGCTTGCCGGCGCCGGTCAGCTCGGCGGTGGCGGCGGACGACAGAAGCCGGTTCTTGATGAGGTCGCGGACGCTGATCACCCCGACCAGGTTGCCGTCGTCGAGGACGGGAACATGGCGGATGGCGTGCTCGTCCATCAGGGTCAGCACGTGGTGCAGCGTGTCGGACGACTGGCAGATCACCGGGTTGCGGCTCATCAGTTCCGACACCGGCAGGACCAGCACCGCCGGGCCGCGGTCGACCAGCCCACGCACCACGTCGCGTTCGGAGATGACGCCCACCACCGTGTTGCCCTCGGTCCGGCACACGTCCTTGACCACCAGCGCGCCGACGTTCTCGCGGCGCATCAGGGTCAGCGCCGTCTCCACGGTCTCGTTGATGCGGACCATGTTGATCCGCGTTCCCTTCGTGCGGAGAATGTCTTCGACCTTCATGACCCTTGCCTCCTCGCCTCATGTTGAGTCCGACAGCGCCGGACGGGCTTATCCTGGTATACCACATACCAAATGTCAACGCGTTCGTGGGGCGTGCGGATAGTTTTTGTTTTGAACTATATGGGTCAGCGGCGCGTCGGGCCCAGGTTCATGGTGAACGCATCGCCGCGCGCGCGGGATTCCGACAGCTGGTCGAGCCAGTCGAGGAAATCGCCGTGGCGGGCGACGTGGTCGGCGAGGCCCAGGGTGTGGTCGCGCGACAGGCGCTCGGCCTGTTCGGCGTCCCGGGCCTCCAGGGCGGTGATGATCTCCCGGTGGTCCTGGATGGAACGCTCCACCCGGTTGTCCTGGGCGATGGTCAGCTTGCGGATCGCCCGGATGTGGATGAACAGGTTGTCGGTCATGTCCTGCAGCAGCCGGGCCCCGCTGAGGCGGATGATCGCCTTGTGGAAGGCGATGTTGGCGTCCGAGTACTCCTTCATGTGCTCGGTCAGGCTGCGCTCCTCGAAGGCCCCGAAGAGGTCCCAGAGCGAGCGGATGTCGTCGTCGGTCGCGCGCTGGGCGGCAAGGCGCGCGGCCATGCTCTCCAGCGCCGCCCAGGCGACGATCATCTCGATGATGTCCTGCTTCGTCTTGCGGACGACGAAGATGCCGCGGCGGGGTTCGAGGCGGACGAAACCCTCCTGCTCGAGGAGGGTGAGCGCCTCGCGGATCGGGGTGCGGCTGACACCGAGCTGCTCGCTGAGCTGGCGCTCATCGAGACGCACCTCGCCGGGATGGTCGTAGATGTCCATCTCGACGATGGCGTGCTTCAGCGTCCGGTACACTTGGCTCCGGAACGTGGTGCCGACGTCCAGGGGCTGGACGTTGATCGCGGGGGGAGGCATCCGGTGTCGCTCCTATGAGGTGGACCCAAGGGCCGGCCGGCGGCCGGGACGGCGGCCGCACCCGCCGCCCCGGTGCCAGGCCGCCCTCACTCGACGAAACGGTTGCGGTGCAGGTGCTCCTCGATGCCCTTGACCCCGGCGACGCCCTCGGCCGCGACCCGCAGGGCGTGCCGCTGGTCGTCGGTGTCGACCACCCCCCAGAGGTGGACGATGCCATCGCTGACCACGATGTTGACCTGGTTCAGGTTGATCCAGGACTCGTCGGCGAGCTGGGCGAGCAGCCGCTGGCGGATGGTGGCGTCGTCCCCGGCCCCGGCGGCGGCCGCCGGCTTGCCCTGGCGGTACGCCACCAGGCCGTGCAGCAGGTTGGCGCGGCTGACGATGCCGACCAGCCGGCCGTCGGCGCACACCGGAACGCGCTTGACCCGCTCGCGCTCCATCAGGCTGGCGATCTCCGCCAGTTCGGTGTCGGGGGACACGGTGACCACCGTGCGGGTCATCACGTCGGCGGCCCGCGAGCCGTGCGACTTCACGTATTCCGCCGCACGGTCGCGGCCCCCGGTGAACAGCTCCAGCCAGCGCGACCGGCGGCGCTCGGTGCCGGTCTCGGCGCGGTGGAGCAGGTCGCCCTCCGTCAGGATGCCGACGAGCTGGCCGGCCGCGTCGCACACCGGCACGCCGCTGATGCGGCGCTCCAGCAGCAACGCCGCGATCTCGGGAACGGAGGTGTCCGGTGTCACCGAGATGACCGGTGCCGTCATGACGTCCTTGGCTTGCATTCTGCGTCTCCTTTGCGACCCAAAGTCTCCAACCCAACCCGTTTCTTGTCCGCCCGCCGCCGCCGCCGCCCGCCCGGGGCGGCGGCGGGGCCGCTTGGGGTGCTCGATCCCGGGTGGCGCGGCGGTGCGCCCCCGGGGCCGTGAAAAGTGCCTAACGAATGACGTCGCCACCCTGCCCGCTGAACGGCCGGAGCGCAGGGGGCGGCGGGAGACCGCCCCCTGCATCCGGGCATCATCCGGGGGTCACCCCCCTCTGCGTCACTTCGCGGCGATCACGGCCGCATCGTCGGAGCCGCCGCCGCGCTTCTTCAGCAGCGCGGAGACCACCGGCCACACCAGCATCAGCAGCGCCAGCGTGATGATGCCGCCGACCAGGTAGTTGGACCAGAAGATCGACATATCGCCCTGCGAGATCAGCATGGCCTGACGGAAGGAGCCCTCCGCCATGTCGCCCAGCACCAGGGCCAGCACCAGCGGCGCCAGCGGGTAGGACAACTTCTTGAAGACGTAGCCGAGGACGCCGAACACCAGCATCAGCACCACGTCGAAGAAGGCGTTGTGCACGGTGTAGGCGCCGACCGCGCAGATCACCACGATGACCGGTGCGATGATCGAGAACGGGATGCGCAGGATCGCGGCGAACAGCGGCACCGTCGTCAGCACCACGATGAGGCCGGCGATGTTGCCGAGGTACATGGAGGCGATCAGGCCCCACACGAAGTCCGCCTGCTCGACGAACAGCAGCGGTCCCGGCTGCAGGCCCCAGATCAGCAGGCCGCCCAGCAGCACCGCCGCGGTGGGCGAGCCGGGGATGCCCAGGGTGAGCATCGGCAGCAGCGCGCTGGTGCCGGCGGCGTGCGCCGCGGTCTCCGGGGCAACCACGCCCTCCATCTCGCCCGTGCCGAACTTCGAGCCGTTGCGCGAGAAGCGCTTGGCCAGGCCGTAGCTCATGAAGGAGGCCGGGGTGGCGCCGCCGGGGGTGATGCCCATCCAGCAGCCGACGATGGAGCCGCGGACCGCGGTCACCCAGTACTTCGGCAGCTTCTTCCAGGTGCGCCACACGACCGACGCGTTGATCTTGGCCGACTTGCCGCGGAAGGCCAGGCCCTCCTCCATGGTCAGCAGGATCTCGCCGATGCCGAACAGGCCGATGACCGCGATCAGGAAGTCGAAGCCGCGCAGCAGCTCGATCGAGCCGAAGGTCATGCGCAGCTCGCCGGTCACGGTGTCGATGCCGACGGCGGCCAGGGCGAAGCCCAGCATCATGGCGCACAGCACCTTGAAGGGCGATTCACTGCCCATACCGACGAAACTGCAGAAGGTGAGCATCTGCACCGCGAAGAACTCGGCTGGGCCGAACTGCAACGCGAAGGCGGCGATGATCGGAGCGAGGAAGGTGATGACGATGACGGCGACGAAGGCACCGAAGAAGGACGAGGTGAAGGCCGCGGTCAGCGCCTCGCCGGCGTGGCCCTTCTGCGCCATTGGGTGGCCGTCGAAGGTGGTCGCCACCGACCACGGTTCGCCGGGGATGTTGAACAGGACGCTGGTGATGGCGCCGCCGAACAGCGCGCCCCAGTAGATGCAGGACAACATGATGATGGCCGAGGTCGGCGACATGCCAAAGGTCAGCGGCAGAAGAATGGCCACGCCATTCGCCCCGCCAAGACCCGGCAGCACGCCGATGAGGACGCCCAGCGTGATGCCGATGAACATGTAGACGATGTTCATCGGATCGGCGAGGACGCCGAAGCCACCGATAAGTGACGTGAGCGCTTCCAAAGTACCCTCCCTGATGCTGCCCGGTGGAGCCGCGTTGGCACCGGCCGCCCGAGGCGGCCGAACGCGGCACGAAGATGGTGTGGGTGGTCGGGGCCGCGGGTCGCGGCCCTAGTACCCGAGCATCGCTTCCAAGGGCCCCTTCGGCAGCGGCACGAGGAACCAGATTTCGAAGGCGACGAAGAGCGCCAGCGGAACGCCGATGGCGACCGGCACGATCTTCTGGACCGGGTACTTGCCCACCCAGTACATGAAGAAGGCGATGAAGATCGCGGCCGCGACGTAGATGCCGACGACGCTGATGAGTCCGACGTAGACGGCGCTCGGCACCAGCACCTTGAGGACCAGGGAGAGCTGGTCGCGCTCGACGAAGGTGCCGCTGTCCGCGTTGGTCTGCTTGAAGATCGCCGTGCCCATGATGGCGAGCGCGCTCACCATCATGATCAACCCGACGTAGAATGGGAAATAGCCTGCCTCCGGGCCATCCGAGGCCCAGCCGGCACCGACGCGGGAGCTGTCGAGCATGACGACGGCGGCAATCAGGGCAAACAGCCCGGCAGTGACGATTTCCATGACCCGGTTCGAGACGACCGGGGCGCTGCTTTCGGTTTCGTGTTCCACAGTTCAACTCCCCACGAGAGGCCCCAGAGGCGTTGCTCCGGGGCCAGGGTGCGCGGTCGTTCGGTTATTTCTTGGCGAGGCCGGCTTCAGACATCAGCTGGCGGTGCTGCTTGTCGGCGGCGGCCAGCCAGGACTTGAACTCGTCACCGACCTTGAACGAGGTGTCGAAGGCTCCCTTCTGCATGAAGTCCTTCCATTCCGAGGTCTCGCGGACCTTCTTGAACAGCTCGACGTAGAAGTCGACCACCTCCTGCTCGACGTCCGGCCCCATCATGATGCCGCGCAGCATCTGGTACTGGACGGGAATGCCGGCTTCGGTGCAGGTCGGGATGTCGCTCCAGGCCTTGCCCTCGGCGACCGGCTCGGTGATGTCGATGCGTTGGGTGCCGAAGACGCACAGCGGTGTCAGGGCGCCGGCGCGCCACTGCGACACGGCCTCGATCGGGTTGTTCACCGACGAGTTGATGTGGCCGCCGACGAGCTGCGCCGCCACGTCCCCGCCGCCCTTGTAGGGGATGTAGGTGAACTTCGTTCCCGCCGCGGAATCGATGCCGACGGTGATGATCTGGTCTTCCTGCTTGGAGCCGGTGCCGCCCATCTTGAACTTGTTGGCGCCGGCCGCCTTCACCGCCTCGATGTAGTCCTTGGCCGTCTTCTGCGGCGCATCGGAATTCACCCACAGGACGAAATTGTCCAGCGCCAGCATCGCCACCGGCGTCAGGTCCTCGTAGGAGAACGGCACGCCGGTCGCCAGCGGCGTGGTGAACAGGTTCGACAGGGTGATGATGATCTTGTGCTCTTCACCCTTGTGGCCCTTGACGTCGAGGAAACCCTCGGCGCCGGCGCCGCCGGACTTGTTGATGACGACGATGGGCTGCGACATCAGATTGTTCTTCTGGATCACGCCCTGGATCATGCGGGCCATCTGGTCGGCGCCGCCGCCGGTGCCGGCCGGCACGATGAACTCGACCGACTTCGTCGGCTCCCAAGCGTACGCAGTGGTCGGAAGCGTGGAAAGAGCCGTCGCTCCCAGAACAGCCGCCCCGATGGCGGCGATCTGCGCAACACGCGGGGTCTTCACGTTTGTCATGTGCTGTTTCCTTCCCTCACTGGCCGGGGTACCAATCTTCCTCCCGGGCATTTCGTTGTGCCTCACGGTCGCCATCCTGCACCTCCCTGCGGCTGGGATGCCACTGGATCGCGCTTGGCGCGGATGGTTGGTGACACTGATTGACCGCTTGGGATACGGTATCTGGCATGCAGTGTTGGATGCAACAGCTTTCTCCGACGTCCCGAAACGGCGCGCCCCGGCAACGGCAACCTTTGGCATTGATGTTGCTTACGGGCGGAACGTCACCATCTAGGACCTCGGGGGCTGCCCGGCACTGCATGCCCCCGCAAGGGGAAGTCAAACAAACCCAAGGAGACGACCAATGAAAATCCTCGTTCCCGTCGACGGCTCGGAGGCCTCGGCCCACGCCGTCCGCTACATCGTGAAGACCTTTGCCGGCACCAGTGTCGAGGTTCATCTTCTGAACGTGCAGCCACCGCTGCCGAGCGCGGTCAGCGACTTCGTCAACGAGAAGGACCGCCAGGGCTATCATGAGGAGGAGGGCCGCAAGGCGCTGGTGGAGCCGCGCAAGCTGCTGACCGACGCGGGCGTCGGCCACCGCGACTACGTCGCCGTGGGCGGCGTCGCCGAGACCATCGTGCAGCACGCCAAGGATGTCGGGGCCGACCAGATCGTGATCGGCAGCCGCGGCCTGAGCCCGCTGCCGAACCTTCTTCTGGGGTCCACCACGACGCGCGTCCTGCACCTGGCGGAGATGCCGGTCACCGTTGTGAAGTAAGGGATTTTGGCGCGTCGCCGGGGGTGGTTCGGTCCGCGGGCCGGCTGCCGCCCGGCACCGCCCCTCCGGCGGGCATCCCCGGCCCGGGTCCCGGTCCCGTCGGCCCTGCGGTGGCGGCGGCCATCCTCTCCGGTGCGCCACCGACCCTTTTCATATGACGGAAAAGGGTTTTGGAACCGCCGCCGGATGGCGGGGTTCGGGGGCGGGGGCATCCATGCCCGGCGCGCATGCCCGGCTCCAGCAAAACGCGGAGCAACGGGCGGACGGTCGATGGGTTTTGGTATACCAGATCCAAAATCTGAAATCCACAGTCAATCGGCGGTCCGCACCGGGAAAAGGACTGGCGTCGTGCCGTGCCATGGCGTTTGAATCCCGAACCCCAACCGCGCACCCCGCCACCACCGGAGGACCCGCCCGTGATCTACGCCATCGCCGACAAGACGCCGCGGCTCGCCGCCACCGCCTGGGCCGCCCCGACGGCGACGGTGGTGGGCGACGTGGTGCTGGAGGACGAGGTGTCCGTGTGGTGGGGGGCGGTGCTGCGCGCCGAACTCGACCGCATCCACATCGGTGTCGGCAGCAACGTCCAGGACAACGCGGTGCTGCACGTCGACCCCGGCTGGCCGCTGACCCTGGGCGCCGGGGTGACGGTCGGGCACCTGGCGATGCTGCACGGCTGCACGGTGGGCGATGGCACGCTGGTGGGGATCGGGGCCACCGTCCTCAACGGCGCACGGATCGGCCGCGACTGCCTGATCGGCGCCCACGCGCTGATCGCCGAGGGCAAGGAGATCCCCGACCGCTCGGTGGTGATGGGCGCGCCGGGCCGCGTCGTGCGCGCGGTCGCCGACGGCGAGCTGGAACGGCTGCGCCAGCCGGCGGCGGTGTACCGCGAGCGCGCCCGGATCTACGCGACGCGGCTGGTGCCGGTGCCCGACCCGGCCTGATCGGTGGGGGCGCCGCGGCTGGGCGTGGGCGGCCCCGCCTTCTGGAAGAGCACGACGTTCCGCCCTTCGGGCTCCAGGGTCCAGGCGAAGCGGTCGGCGATCCAGGCCAGGGTCTCCGGCCGGTAGAACACGACGTGGCTGGCCTCTTGCCGGTAGCCCCAGCCGGCGAAGGCGCCGTCGTCGCGCAGCACGCCGGTCATCAGGGCGAGCCAGCCGCCCGGCCGCAGCAGCCGGTCGAGAAGGGCGAACTCGACCCCGGGCCGGTGGAAATGCTCGGCCACCTCGGTGCAGACGATGAAATCGTAGGTGCGCTCCAGGGCTCCGGCGTCCGCGGCGAAGAAGGGGTCGTACGCGCGCACGGCCCAGCCGCGTTCGCCCAGCATGGCCGGCACCGCCGGGCCGGGGCCGCACCCGAAGTCCAGCCCGTGCGCGCCGGCCGCCAGGCGCACCGCCAGCGGGTCGACGGCCTGGGCCAGAAAGCGCCGGTAGGCGGGATCGGCCGGGTCGTTGCGGTGGAGGGCGTACTCGGCCCGCTCGGCGGCCGCGTCGGGCCGCTGGGCCGGCTCCAGGAAGGTGAGCAGGCAAGCCGGACAGCGCCGGTAAGCCCGGCCGGCGGTGGCACCGAAGGGGACGGTGGCCGCGGCGGCGCACAGGGGGCACGGGGGGCACGGCGGCGTCTGGAACGGCTCGGGCATCGGGGCAGCATGGCAGCGTCGGCCGGTCCGGGCGACCGCAAAAAAGTGCTTGCGCGGGGGCCCCGGTTTTCGTACATAGCGCATCCCTTTGCGGGTGTAGCTCAGTTGGTTAGAGCGCCGGCCTGTCACGCCGGAGGCCGCGGGTTCAAGTCCCGTCACTCGCGCCATGTTGCGGGCGTAGCTCAGGGGTAGAGCACAACCTTGCCAAGGTTGGGGTCGAGGGTTCGAATCCCTTCGCCCGCTCCATGTTTTGGGGGATCGTCTAGCGGTAGGACAGCGGACTCTGACTCCGCCAGCCTAGGTTCGAATCCTAGTCCCCCAACCATCTTTTTTCCAATCAGATCAAGCGGTTACGGGCGCCTTCGGGCGCTCCCTATCCGTTCGTTTTGCAGTTTTCGGAGCCGGGTTTTACAGCCCCGCGTTCGCTGTACATTTCCTCCAGCTTGGCCATGGCCGAGCGGGTGAAGCCCAGGGCCTGATCCCCGCACCACCTGGTGATCTCGTCGAGCCCCGAGAGTCGATGGTCTGATCCACCGCCCGCTTCCGTTCGGCCGGCTTCATCGCCCCCAGAGCCTCGATCTGGCCTTGGGCGCAGAGGTTCGCCATGCAGAAGACGGTGTGGTCGTAGCCCACGACCCGGACGATGGCGGCGTTGACCGGCTTGGTGCCGGTGGAGGTGCTTCACCGTCACCGACGCCACCACCTCGTCGTGGATGGGGGCGATCAGGCGGTACCAGCCGGTCGCCCGCGCCCCCTTGTGGAGGCGGACCAGGGTGCGCTTCATCATGGCCGCGCAGGTGCCCTGGATCATGGCGTGGACGCTCTGGTTCCAGGCCGGCGCTGGACCGCAGACAGGGCCTTGGCGAAGACCTCGTTCGGGCCGCGCCGCATCACAGGTATTGAGCGAACGTCTGCCGCATGGCCGTCGTCCAGAAGCCCGTCGGCTCGAAGCGCACCCGGCGGTGGCCGTCCGGAAGCTCAACGTAGCCGTGGCGCCGGGCGACGTCGATGAGGTCGGTGCGCCATGCCTCCGCCGTCTGGAACCGGGTGCGGCAGCGGTCGGTCGCCTCCCACATCGGGTCCGGCGACCAGCCCAGACGCTCGCCCACCGTCGACAGGGCGCCCGAGTGCCAGCAGTTGACGTTGCTCCCCTTCCCCACCTCGATCCGCCAGTACGTCTTGGCCTTGCCGGGCTCCATCACCTCGCCGGCCCGGTTCATGAGGATGCGCGGGTTGATCGCCTGGATCTGCTCCTGCGACATGGCGTCGAGCGCCATCAGCAGCTCCTCGGTCATCGCGGGAATGACCACGGCCAGGGCGTCGGCGGCAGCACCCAGGTGCAGGTCCTCGTACGGGACCTGGCCGAAGACCCGCTTGAACTCCGGGTCCTGGGGCATCTCGCCGATGGTGACCAGCTCGATGCTCGACCAGTCGCTCGACACCTGGACCTCCTCGTCGCTGTCGGCAAGGAAGAAGCCGCGGACGAACACCGAGTCGCCGCGCTTGGCGAGCTGCTGCCCGTTCGGGGTCTCCATCGCCATGCGGCGGGTCGCCAGCGTCGACGAGATGGTCGGGCAGACGCGACCCGTCTCCGGGTCGCACAGCATCAGGTAGGGTTCGATGTGGAGCTTCGACCGCTGCTCGATGGAGGCCGGTGCCGACAGGCAGTGCAGCACCTCCATCGGGCTGCGACATCGTGACCATGCCCCCGCGCCGGCCACCGGCCAGATCGTCCTTGCTTTGATCTAATATACTAGTATATTCAAATCAGAGCCGACGAGCCCGTGGACGGGAACGCCGCAGACCGCCGGGCCGACGCGGCCCGCCGGGCTGCCCCGTCCGGTCCGGGTGCCGACAGCCCCGCAAGGAAAGGCCCAACGCCATGAAGATCACCACGCGGTACGCGTCCCATCCGGACGCCGTGCGCGGCTTCGACACGCAGACCCTGCGCGACCATTTCCTGGTCCCGTCGCTGTTCCAGGCCGACGAGATCGCGCTTACCTACAGCCATGTCGACCGCTACGTGGTCGGCGGCGCCATGCCGGTGGCCGGCGCGCTGGAGCTGGAGGGCTGCAAGGAGATCGGCACCAAGACCTTCCTGGCGCGCCGCGAGCTCGGCGTCATCAACGTCGGCGGCCCGGGCCGCGTGACGGTCGACGGCGCGGTCCTCGAGCTGGACACCCGCGACGGCCTCTACGTGGCGCAGGGCACGGAGACGGTGCGCTTCGAGAGCCTCGACCGCCGCACCCCGGCCAAGTTCTACCTGAACAGCACACCGGCCCACGCCCGCTTCGAGACCCGCAAGATCTCCATCGCCGACGCCAAGCAGCGCCACCTGGGCGACCCCGCGACGTCGAACGAGCGGACCATCTTCCAGATGATCCACCCCGACGTCTGCCGCACCGCCCAGCTGGTCATGGGCCTGACCATGCTGAAGCCCAACAACATGTGGAACAGCATGCCCTGCCACACCCATGAGCGGCGCTGCGAGGTCTATTTCTACTTCGACCTGCCGGAGAGCGCCCGGGTCTTCCACTTCATGGGTCAGCCGACCGAGACCCGTCACATCGTCATGGCCAACGAGCAGGCGGTGATCAGCCCGAGCTGGTCGCTCCACTGCGGCGTCGGCACCCACAACTACACCTTCATCTGGGGCATGGGCGGCGACAACCAGGATTTCGACGACATGGACGCCGTGCCCCCGGCGACCCTGCGCTGACGGGAGACATCGACATGAACGCGTCCTTCGATCTGTCCGGCAAGGTGGCTCTGGTCACCGGCGCCAACACCGGCATCGGCCAGGCCATCGCCGTGGCCCTGGCCACCGCCGGCGCCGACATCGCCGCCGTCGACATCGCCCCGCTCGACGAGACCGAGGCCCTGGTGAAGGCCACCGGCCGCCGCTTCCACCCGATGAAGGCCGACCTCACCTCCATCGCCCCGGTCGCCGGGCTGGTCGAGGGCGCGCTCGCCCAGTTCGCCCAGGTGGACATCCTGGTCAACAACGCCGGGATGATCCGGCGCGCCGATTCCGTCGACTTCTCGGAAGCCGACTGGGACCTGGTGATGAACATCAACCTCAAGACCCTGTTCTTCCTCTGCCAGGCCTTCGGCCGCACCGCCATCGGCCAGGGCCGCAAGGGCAAGATCATCAACATCGCCTCCATGCTGTCCTTCCAGGGCGGCATCCGCGTCCCCTCCTACACCGCCTCCAAGAGCGGCGTGGCCGGCATCACCAAGCTGCTGGCCTGCGAGTGGGCGGGCAAGGGCATCAACGTCAACGCCATCGCCCCGGGCTACGTCGCCACCAACAACACCGCCGCCCTGCGCGCCGACGAGCAGCGCAGCGCCGAGATCCTCGGCCGCATCCCCGCCGGGCGGTGGAGCGAGCCCGCCGACCTCGGCGGCCCGGCGGTGTTCCTCGCCTCCGAGGCGTCCGACTACATCCACGGCACCATCCTGCCCGTCGACGGCGGCTGGCTGGCGCGCTGACCCCTCCCGGCTCCGGGTCCGGCCACCCTCTCTCCCGTCCGGGCCCGTCGGGGCACCTGCGGCGCCGGCCACGCCCCACCCGGCCGCCGGCGCCGCCTTTCTCTTCCTTCCCGAGCGGAGTTCGCAGTCCCATGAGCACAGGCACCCCGATCCGCCGGTTCCGGCAGACCAGGATCGTCGCGACCCTTGGTCCCTCCTCCTCCTCCCCCGAGATGATCCGCACCCTGCTGGAGACGGGGGTGGACGTCTTCCGCCTCAACTTCAGCCACGGCAGCCACGACGACCACGGCGCGCGGGTGCGCGCCATCCGCGCCGCCGAGCGCGACACCGGCCGCCCGATCGCCATCATGGCCGACCTGCAGGGCCCCAAGCTGCGCCTCGGCCGCTTCGCCGACGGCGCCGCCCTGCTCGCCGCCGGCCAGCGCTTCCGCCTCGACCTGTCCGAGGCGCCCGGCGACGCCAGCCGCGCCGGCATGCCCCACCCCGAGATCTTCGCCGCCCTGGAGCCCGGCGCCGAGCTGCTGCTCGACGACGGCAAGGTGCGCCTGCGGGTCATCGACTGCGGTGCCGACTTCGCCGACACCGAGGTGGTGACGGCCGGGCGCCTGTCCGACCGCAAGGGCGTCAACGTGCCGGGCGTCGTCCTCCCGCTGTCCCCCCTCACGACCAAGGACCGCGCCGACCTCGTCTTCGCCCTGGACCAGGGGGTCGACTGGGTGGCGCTCTCCTTCGTGCAGCGCCCCGAGGACGTGGCCGAGGCGCGCCGGCTGATCGCCGGGCGGGCGTCCCTGCTGTCCAAGCTGGAGAAGCCGCAGGCGATCGAGCACCTCGAGCGGATCGTCGAGCTGTCCGACGGCGTCATGGTGGCGCGCGGCGACCTCGGCGTCGAGATGCCGCCCGAGGACGTGCCGGCCATCCAGAAGCGCATCGTCCGCCAGGCGCGCCAGGCCGGCAAGCCGGTCATCGTCGCCACCCAGATGCTGGAGTCGATGATCTCGGCGCCGGCACCGACCCGGGCCGAGGCCTCGGACGTCGCCACCGCGGTCTACGACGGGGTCGACGCGGTCATGCTGTCGGCGGAGACGGCGTCGGGCGCCTACCCCCTGGAGGCGGTGTCGATCATGGACCGCATCGCCCGGCGGGTCGAGTGCGACCCGCTCTACCGCACCGTGATGGACGCCCAGCATCCCGACCTGCAGGAGACCTCGGCCGACGCCATCACCGCGGCCGCCAGCCAGGCGGCGCGCACCATCCACGCCGCGGCGATCATCACCTACACCACCTCCGGCTCGACCACCCTGCGCGCCGCGCGGGAGCGGCCGGGCGTGCCGATCCTCGGCCTGACCGCCAACATCGAGACGGCGCGCCGCCTGCAGATGGTCTACGGCGTCCACAGCGTCCACACCGAGGACGTCGGCACCTTCTCCGAGATGGTCCACAAGGCGGTCCGCCTCGCCAGCGCCCACCGGCTGGCCCGCGAGGGCGAACGCGTCGTCATCACCGCCGGCGTGCCCTTCGGCATGCCCGGCAACACCAACATCCTGCGCATCGCCTGGGTCGAACGCCCCACCCAGACGCCGGTCGCCGCCCACGCGGACGCCGACCTGGTCCCGGCGGGCGACGACTGAGCGTGCCGAGGGGCACGCCCTCGAACACGGCGTGCCGAGGGGCACGCCCTCGAACACGGCGTGCCGAGGGGCACGCCTTCGAACACGAGGTCATCATGGACACGTTGTTGAGAGAACCGCTTCCGGGCAGCGACACCGCGGCCGACGCCCAGCCCTGGCGCGGCTTCGCCCCGGGTCAGTGGCAGCACGAGGTCGACGTGCGCGACTTCATCGTCCGCAACGTCACGCCCTACGACGGCGACGCCGCCTTCCTGGCGGGCGCCACCGGACGCACCAAGGCGCTGTGGGACACGGTGGCCGAGCTGCTGAAGCGCGAGCGCGCCGCCAAGGGCGGCGTGCTGGACGCCGACACCGAGACCATCTCCTCCATCACCGCCCACGCCCCCGGCTTC
>NZ_BAAKJB010000046.1:0-48208 GCF_059703765.1 Azospirillum sp. NS33
GAAAGAGGTGCTGTCATGCGGGCTGGCCTCCTTCACCAGCCCACATCTTGAATCAGATTTCAGCCTCGGTGGGAATCCCCCTTCGATTCCGGCCGACCGGAAAATGCTCTAATCTCGTGGTCTGGGTGGCCGTGTTCGACCGTTACCGCCGGGTACTCCTGGAGGCGGAGATCACGGGGAGGGGCCGGGGGCGAGTGTAGAAGAAGGACAAGGTCGTCCACGTCGTCGCCGATCACCTGATCGACCTCCCGGACCTTGCCACCGAGCTTGTTCGCATCGACCGGCCGGATGGCGTCGCGGTCGCCGATTCTGTTTTCCCGTCAGCCCGGAGCTTCAGGTAGCGTACGCGAGACACGGTGAGGGGGGATCACCGGATACGCTTATGGTGACATCCGAAGTGGGTCGATTCACTGGATGACCCCGCCCTAGACCGCTTGGCGGCGAGCAAGTCCGTGGCGACGGCCCTGGCCTCGCAGCAGGGACCGCCGGTTCCCAATAGTCCCCAATACCCGCTAATACGAGCTCCCTTCTGACAATATATCCACAATAATACCGCAATACATGGTCAGGTGATCGTGGGCCCTCTTTAGTGCTTTAAGTTCGACTTTTGTGTACGGAAAGAGCTTCCCATGCTTACTACAAGGGTATCGGAAGTGCTCCCCGTTCGGATCCGTCTCATGCAGGTGGTTAATCAACTTGTTGCAATAGAGTGTCCAGTCGTCACTCGTGGAGAAGCCCACTTCATCAATACCTTTCAGCAGATTTTGCCACAGATCGTTCAAAATGTGCCCGTCAGGTGGAGGTGTATTCGAGTAGCGACCCACCTCCATAATCGCTGATTTTATGTTTAACTCAACAGAGTGCCTGCACAAATAGAAGGCTGGTATACGAAGATAATCAGAACGAGGATATAGCCTGATTGCCTCCGATACGAGTCGCTCAAAGCCATTCACGTAGGCGTACGCGTAATACTCTAGTCGCTGCTCATCCCGCGATGGAGAGACTTCCCGAATCAGGAATCTCTGAAAGCGAGTAGCAATTTCCGATGAAAATAGCTCTTCATCCACAATGTCGCTAAAATTTACCATTTTTCTTTCTCCTGAGGTAGGCGGCAAAATTCCACAGATTATCCTTGTGCTGCTAGGCCTTTTAACAAGCTCATGCCCCTCGCGAGTGCCATGCCGCTATCATTCGACATGACCCTCGGATGCAGCGACTGCTCCGGCGTCGAGGATTCTATAGCCGCTCACTCGCCCGATCTCCAGTCGGCGTGCAATCTCGACAGCCCCACCAGCCCAAAGGGCTAGGCTCTCCCGCGTCTTTGCCATCGTGGTCGGCTTCCTGCCCCGGCACCTCCCCTCTGCTTTCGCCCTAGCGACGCCCTCCCGCTGCCGTTCCAGCATCCGCTCCCGCCCGAAGGCAGCGAGTCCGAGGACGACGGTCACCATCAGGCAGCCCATAGCGGTCGAGGTATTGACGGCGAGATTCTGGATGTGGAGATGGGCCTGCCTCCGTTCCGGCACCGCGAAGACCTCGTTGGGGTGCCGCATCGACCGGACGAGCCGGTCCGGCTAGTCACCACCAGGGCATCGGTATCCCGGACATCCGGGAGAACCCCCGTAGTATCAGCGACCGGAATATTTTATTTGACACCGTCATGGGAATGAATTACTTTGTTTACGCTTGATTGCTGGGGAGTTGTCTCCAGAGGGGGGCGTCACAGAGGCGGTGGGTGCGATTCTCTTGCATCTGGCCACCAATGAACTGGTCAGCTTGCTGACCGTGGTTTCAATTGCACTCATCCTGAGTGCCAAGAAAACGGAGGCGTTTATGAGGGATATTGTCGCTCAGATGACGCCAAACTGCGTCCTCGGTGCACTGGTGATCAGCCTGTTTGCCAACGTGATGTACAACGCCGCACCGTCTCTGTGACGCTCTCCACCCGCCAATGGGCCGCCAGAATACAGGCCCATAGTTGGTGCGGTGTCACCAGGAGAACGAGTTGACTAGTGCACCGGGCCGCCGTTTGGCGGCCTTTTCTTTTGGTTCAACACTACCCCGGTCTTCCAGACGGCATGCCCGCCGCAATATGTCGGCAGATTTCAACATTCGCATGATGGGCGACGACAGTCTCTTCCAGGCCAACTTCGATCTCCCCGTAACGCACCCCTGCTGGACACTGAACCTGTTCGATCCATTGCCGCGGAACGCCTGGCAGGCCCAGCCGCTCCGCTTCTCCGGCAAGATCCATGAGTTTGTGCGAATAAGCTGGCTTCTTATTCCTGGAGCGGATGTACGCCTTGAGTGTCTTCTCGGCGGACTGAAGGGAGGCCCACTTCGATAACCCATACTGGGGCTGCTGTTGCATGATGTGCATCACCGCAGCGTCAATGTCAGCCCGGCAATCCACCGGGAGATGCTCAATTACTCTCCAGGACTCGAAGTGCCTATGAACTAAAGAACCCAGCCGATCTAGCTCATCCTGCCCCAATGAATTAAGCAAATCTGGGGTTGCCTCGTGAATCCATTCAAGAACGTTTACGCGGGCCCGCCCGAATATCAGAGGGTATCGCACCTCATAGGGAATTCTACGGATCAAGACGACAAGCTTACCTGTGCTGAAATTCACTAGTAGCCGCTTACCATATCGCCGCTGGAACCATTGGTTAACACAGTCAGCCCGCCGATCACGAATGATTCCGCCGATAATCATCGGCATGCCGTCCACAGCCATGAGCCGAAAGGCCGCTAACGGTCGGGCATGAATCGGTACGTTGCTCTCCTGTAGACGCCGATCAATGTCCTCCATGTACTGTTGGAAGGCGGGGTTATTGGCTTCGAAGTCGGCAGCGGAGATCATTGCGTATCCTGGCCCGTTCTAGATCGTATACTGTGGAATGAGAGGCTACCAGATATCATTTCTTGATTGCCATCGTTAGAGTCGACGGGCAATTGGATGGACTTCAGCCAAGTGAGACGATGCTGGTGGCTCGCTGGCTGCTCACGCCGTCAACGGCGGTCAGAATCGGCATGGACAGAGGAGATGCCCATTACCTCCGTCGTAGCCGCAAATCGGTAATATCAGAGCCCCGATTTCCTTCGTCGGCCGTCCAGTTGGCAAGAGTTAGGCAAGCTCACGGCGAAGCCGAATCTCACGGAGAGCATCTCAGAGCCTGTTTGACAACTCGCTCCGGACACAGCATGTGGATGCTGTCTCTGCGGTAACCTACTATATATTGTGCCAATGAAGGGTTGCCAAACGGGCTCTCAGAATTACCCAGAACAACTTGGAATTGGGAAATTCGGCCGATATTCCACGTTGGGAACACTCGGCAAAGCCCATGCAGCCCTGATTGACAGATCCCGAAACCGTGAGATCGTTGATTTACGAGATCAAGACGTTCGTCTTGGTTTCGAAAACGGGCGGAGGGGCGGCATGAACTGTATCGGCTACCTTCGGGTCTCGACCAGCCGGCAGGGGCGGTCTGGTCTTGGGCTCGACGCACAGCAGGATGCGATCATCCGCTTCGCCATGGGGAACGGCTACGTCGTCTCCGACTTCATCCAATCCGGTGCCGACGACGACCGGCTTGGTCTGAACGCCGCGATCGCAAGGGCATAGCGGGAAAGGTGCCTGGTCGTGGTGGCCAAGCTCGACCGCCTCGGCCGGAGCGTCCACTTCGTAAGCGGTCTGATGGTCCACCGGGTTCCGTTCATCGTCGCCGAACTCGGAGCCGACGTTGATCCTTTCACCCTGCACCTCTGGGCCGCCCTCGCCGAAAAAGAGCGGAGCCTAATCGCACAACGGACTCGCGATTCGCTTCGGGCGAAGCGGGAGCGGGGCGAACGCCTGGGGAACCCGAACATCGCCGAGGTCGCCAGGGCGGGTGCAGCCCGGCGGCAGGCTCAGGCTCATGAGCATGCCGGTCGGGCCCTGCCGATCATCGCCGAGATCCGGCGGGCCGGGGTCGCGACCCTCCAAGGGATCGCCGACGCCCTCAACGCCCGCGGGGTCCGCTCCGCTCGCGGCGGCCGATGGCACCCCAGCACCGTGCGGGATGTCATCCTCCGGGGTGGCCTCCCGACCGCGACGCCAGCGTAATCGGCTCGACGAGATCCGCCCCGTCGGTCCGGACATCGTTGACCCGCGTGGACGCCGACCAGATGTTCATAGCGTCCTAGTTTTTGCTTACGGTGTTTCGTACCTGCCTATGATCCCTTGCAGTTTCGCGGGATCATAGACCGAGAGTTCGTTATCTCCATAAAATACCCCATCTGCAATCGCTTTGCTAAAATACAGCCTAGCCTCTTCATAGAATGGTATTGTTATTCTTCTGACAAATTCTACATAGTTCCGAACATCACCTATTCTGTTGCCGTACGAAAAAGCCGGATCAAGGACTGAGCCGACATCCAGAAAAGACAAAATATACTGGATTTTATACGGACCAAGAAAGTCACTCAGATTCGCATCTTTTCTTCCGTAATTGTTTCCATGTACCAGACACTGATGGGTGTTGTGTGCAATTCTAAACTGCCCGGCAATGTTGTTATGTTCAATCCACTCAACGTACCCGCCTTGCGTACTGTCAACAACTTTATGGCAGGTGTCGCAGACGAAATCAATCAGTGGTCTCAACTTCGGCATGAAAATCTCCACTAATATAATCGAGAAAGAGCTACCGCTTAGGCCACCGTCGCACATATTCTCATGATTGTCGAGCGTTATGACCGCCAACTCCGCCGTGGCTCGCCAAGGAGCGTATCGTAAGGCGAGCACCAGAGTGGTTCAACCCCCAGCGGGGATCGCACGGGTGTCGCACGGAACAACAAGGCGATTGGCCCTCGGCGACCCCTTGGGGTAACGTCGGGTATGGTCAACACTACCGAAACCCGCGTCGCGACCATCGATGACTGGTACACGCCCCGTGAGATCGTCGAGGAGATCGTGGCGGCTCTCGGGGTCCCGCAGTTTGACCTCGACGTGGCGTCGCCCGAGGTCCCGCGGGTCCCCTGCCTCAGGCACTACATGATCTGCGACGACGCCCTGAGCCAGCCGTGGACCGAGGCGGCACCCCAAGTCGCATGCGGCCAACCCCATGACGCCCCTGACCAGGTGTCGAGCCGTCCAGGCCGGTGAGGGCGGACTTGGTCAGGCCAACGTCCTAACCATCCAGGATGAGGCCTGAACCGGTGTCCACGCCATCCGGGACATCAGGCCATGATCCCGTCCGAGACCGCCCCTGGATGTACGCATAGCCGGGGTTGGACATGTGACCCCAAAGAGGCTATCTTTGGTGAACCAAAAATGATCCGAGCCGGTGAACCAAAGGGGTCCCATTGTGGGTCACTAAGTGGTTGAAAACACTAGGGTAGGAAGTTACCGCTCGCCCTTGCGATACGGAATCATCAGCGCCCGCGGGTAGGCGGCGCGGCGGGACATCGCCACCAGGGCCAGGATGCTCAGCAGGTAGGGCAGCATCAGGAACACCTGGTAGGGCAGCACCCCGCCGGCGATCTGCTGCAGGCGGATCTGCAAGGCGTCGAACACCGCGAACAGCACCGCGCCCAGCAGGGCCTTGCCGGGCCGCCACGAGGCGAAGACCACCAGCGCGATGCAGATCCAGCCGCGGCCGTTGACCATGTTGAAGAAGAAGGCGTTGAAGGCCGACAGGGTGAGGAAGGCGCCGCCCAGCGCCATCAGGGCGCTGCCCGCCATCACCGCGGCCACCCGCACGGCGGTGACGTTCAGGCCCTGGGCCTCGGCCGCCGCCGGGTTCTCGCCGACCATGCGCACCGCCAGGCCGGCCGGCGTGCGGTACAGCACCCAGGCCACCACCGCCACCAGCGCCAGGGCCAGCCAGGTCAGCGGCGTCTGGGCCAGCGCCCCCGGCAGGTCCAGGGGCTGGAACGGCTCCACCGTCGGCGGCGTGGTGGCCTGGGGCAGCACCAGGCGGTAGACGAAGTAGGACAGGCTGGTGCCCAGCAGGGTCACGCCGATGCCGGTCACGTGCTGCGACAGCCCCAGCGGCACCGTCAGCACGGCGTGCAGCAGCCCCAGCAGCGCCCCGCACACGGCGGCCACCAGCACCCCGGTCCACAGATCGGCGCCCTGGTAGACCGCCATCCAGCCGGACAGGGCGCCCAGGGTCATGATGCCCTCGATGCCCAGGTTCAGCACCCCGGCGCGCTCGCACACCAGCTCCCCCAGGGTGCCCAGGATGTAGGGGGTGGCGATGCGCAGCACCGCGGTCCAGAAGGCGGCGGACACCAGCACGTCGAGAACCTCGCCCATGCCGGTCACCTCCACCGCACGCGGTAGCGCGCCAACAGGCCCGCCACCAGCATGCACAACAGGCTGGCCGCCACCAGCACGTCGGCGATGTAGTTGGGAACGGCGACCGCCCGGCTCATCGCGTCGGCGCCGACGAACACCGCGGCGATGAACAGCGCCCCGCCGACCACCGCCAGGGGGTGGAGCTGGGCCAGCATGGCCACGACGATGCCGCTGTAGCCGAAGCCCGGCGACAGGTCGAGCGTCAGGTAGCCCTTCAGCCCCGCCACCTCCACCGCCCCGGCCAGCCCGGCCAGCCCGCCGGACACGCAGGCGGTGCGCAGCAGCACCCCGGTCACCGCCATGCCGGCGAAGGCCGCGGCCCCGGGGTTGGCGCCGACGGCGCGGGCCTCGTAGCCCCACACCGTGCGGGTGTCGACGACCCACAGCAGCGCCGCCAGCACCAGGGCCAGCAGCAGGCCGGCGTGCAGGCGGGTGCGGGCCACCAGGTCGGGCAGCTCGGCCGCCGGCAGCACCGGCGCCGACTGGGGCCAGCCCATGCCCATGGGGTCCTTCAGCGCCCCCTCCAGCAGCAGCGAGACGACCAGCAGCACGACGAAGTTCAACAGCAGCGTGGTCACCACCTCGTCGACGCCGAAGCGCACCTTCAGCACCGCCGGGCCCAGCAGGGTCAGGCCGCCGGCCGCCGCGCCGGCCACCAGCACCAGCGGCACCAGCAGCCAGCCCGGCAGGTCGAACAGCCCGCCGCCGACCACCGCCGCCGCCAGGGCGCCCATGTAGAGCTGGCCCTCCGCGCCGATGTTCCACAGCCGGGCGCGGAAGGCGACGGCGACGGCCAGGCCGGTGAAGATCAGCGGGGTCGCCCGGGTCAGCGTCTCGGTCAGCGCGAAGCGCGAGCCGAGCGCGCCCTCCACCAGCAGGGCGTAGGCGTGCAGCACCGGGGCGCCGCTCCACGCCAGCAGCGCGGCGCACAGCGCCAGCGCCGCGACGATGGCCGCCGCCGGCGCCAGCAGGCGGGCCGGCAGGGGAATGTGGGTCCGCGCCTCAAGCCGCATTGAGGATCTCCGGCAACACCTCCCAATGCCCGGCCATCAGCAGGCCGAGCTGCCGCACCGACACCCGGCCATGCGGCAGGGGCGGCGTCAGGCGCCCGTGATAGGCCACCGCCACCACGTCGGCCAGGGCCAGGATCTCGTCCAGGTCCTCGGAGATCAGCAGCACCCCCGCCCCCGCCGCCCGCGCCTCCAGCAGGCGGCCGTGGACGTAGGACACGGCGCCGACGTCGAGGCCGCGGGTCGGCTGGCTGGCCAGGATCAGCGACGGCCCGTGGGCGAGCGTGCGGCCCAGGATCAGCTTCTGCATGTTGCCGCCGGACAGCAGCTGGGTGCGCGCGTCGGGGCCGGGGCAGCGCACGTCGAAGGCGGCGATCGCCTCCGCCGCGTGGCGGCGCGCCGCGTCGCGCCGCAGCACGCCGAAGCGCGAGAAGGCCGGATCCCGGTAGCGCTCGGCGATCAGATTCTCCCACACCGTCATGGCGCCGACCAGGCCGGTGGCGTGGCGGTCCTCGGGGATGCGGGCGACGCCACGGCGGACCATGGCGGCGGGGTCGGCGTCGCGCACCGCCTCGCCCAGCACCACCATGGTTCCGCCGTCCGGGGCGCGGGTCCCGGCCACCAGCCCGGCCAGCGCCGTCTGGCCGTTGCCGGCCACCCCGGCGATGCCCACCACCTGGTGGCGGTGCACCGTGAGGTCGACCCGGTCGAGCAGCGGCCGGCCATGGCCGGACGCCACCGTGACCCCCTCCAGCGCCAGCACCGCCGCGCCCGCCGGCAGCGGCTCCGGGGTCGGCGGCTTCACCGTGCGCCCGACCATCAGCGCGGCCAGCTCGTGGCGGTCGGTGTCGGCGGTGCGCCGGGTGGCGACCAGGCGGCCGCCGCGCAGCACCGCCACCGTGTCGCTGGCGGCGAACACCTCGTTCATCTTGTGGCTGATGAAGACCACCGCCAGCCCGTCGGCGGTGAGCCGGCGCAGGGTGTCGAACAGGCCGGCCGCCTCCTGGGGCGTGAGCACCGCCGTCGGCTCGTCGAGGATCAGCACGCGGGCGTCGCGGTAGAGCGCCTTGAGGATCTCCACCCGCTGGCGCTCGCCCACCGACAGCGCGCCGACCCGGGCGTCGGCGTCCACCGCCAGCCCGAAGCGGCCGGCCAGCGCGTCCAGCCGCCGCCGCCCGCCGGCCTTGTCGGACCAGGGGCGCCACAGCGGCTCGGTCCCGACCAGCACGTTGTCCAGCACGCTGAGGTTGTCGGCCAGGGTGAAGTGCTGGTGCACCATGCCGATGCCGGCGGCCAGCGCGGCGCGCGGGCGGCCCGGCGGCAGCGGCCGGCCGAACGCCTCGACGGTTCCGGAATCGGCCACGTAGTGGCCGAACAGGATGTTCATCAACGTCGTCTTGCCGGCGCCGTTCTCGCCCAGCAGCGCCAGCACCTCGCCCTCGTGCAGGGTCAGGGAGATGGCGTCGTTGGCGAGCAGCGGGCCGAAACGCTTGGTGATGGCGTCCAGGCGCAGGGCGACGGGCGGCGCGGGGGGTCTCATCATCGGCACAGGCGTCGGGCTGGCGGGGGGCGTGCGGATCGTGGACGCGGCGACGGAACGGGCGGGAGGCTGGGCGGTCGTCCGCTCCGTCGGTCTTCGGCCCGTCCAGACCACCTGTCGCACGCCCCCGGCGCCGGCCGCGTCGTCACATGGTCGACTTCGGTTCGCTGTCGTCGACCTCGACGGTGAAGGCGCCCTTGGCGATCGCGTCCTCGCGGGCGCGCACCTTGGCCATCAGCTCGGCCGGCACCTTGGCCTCGAACGTGCCCAGGGGGGCGAGGCTGGAGCCCTTGTGCTTCATCATCGAATAGGGGCCGTAGTCCTCGGCCTTGAAGGCGCCGGCCTTGACCTGGGCGATGGCGCGGTCGATGGACGGCTCCATGTGCCAGATGGCGCTGGCGACCACCGTCTCGGGGTACTGGGGCTGGGTGTCGATGACGTTGCCGATGGCCAGCGCGCCGCGCTCCTTGGCCGCGTCGGACACGCCGAAGCGCTCGGCGTAGAGGATGTCGGCGCCGCGGTCGATCATGGCGAAGGCCGCCTCCTTGGCCTTGGGCGGGTCGAACCACGAGCCGATGAAGCTGACCATGAACGTCACCTCGGGGTTGACCTCCTTGGCGCCGGCCATGAAGGCGTTCATCAGCCGGTTCACCTCGGGGATGGGGTAGCCGCCGACCATGCCGATGATGTTGGAGGTGGACATGCCGCCGGCGATCATGCCGGTGAGGTAGGCCGGCTCCTGGATGTAGTTGTCGAAGACCGCGAAGTTGGGCTCCTGCGCCGGGAAGCTGGACCCCATGAGGAAGGCCGTCTCGGGGTAGTCCTTGGCGACGGCGCGGGCGGCCCGCTCGACGGCGAAGGCCTCGCCGACCACCAGCTTCTGCCCGCCCTCGGCGTACTGGCGCATGACCCGCTCGTAATCGGTGTTGGCCACCGATTCCGCCCAGACATACTCGATCTCGCCGCGCTCCTTGGCGGCCATCAGGGCCTTGTGGATGCGGCTCACCCATTGCTGCTCGATCGGCACGGTGTAGATGCCCGCGACCTTCAGCGCGTCCTGCGCCGCCGCCGGCGCGGCCATGGCCACCACCGCGCACGCCGCCGCGATCCCGCCCAGCACGGCGCGCCGCGTCGTCCCGAACCACCCTGTCCGCATCGTCATCCCCTTTTCCGTTCGTGCGTTCGCGCCCTGCGCGCCGCCGCGGTGATGCAACGGCGGTGCCATCCCTGCGGCCGCGGCCCACGGCCCCGGCGCCGACGGTCCCTGCCGAATTTCGCGGCACGTCTCGCCGCCTGCCCAAAGCGTGAGCTTAGCGCGCTCAGCGCGTGCCGTACAGGCGGTCGCCGACGTCGCCGAGGCCGGGCAGGACGTAGCCCTGCTGGTTCAACTCCCGGTCGACGCAGGCGGCGTAGACCGGCACGTCGGGGTGGGCCTCGTAGAAGGTGCGCAGGCCCTCGGGCGCCGCCACCAGCACCGCCAGCTTGATCGACGCGGCCCCGGCGTCCTTCAGCCGGTGCACCGCCGCGGTCGCCGAATGGCCGGTGGCCAGCAGCGGGTCGACCAGCAGGACCAGCCGGTCCTCGATGTCCGTCGGCACCTTGAAGTAGTACTCGACCGGGGTCAGCGTCTCCTGGTCTCGGTAGAGCCCGATGTGGCCGACCCGGGCCGAGGGCAGCAGGTCGAGCATGCCGTCGAGGAAGCCCTGGCCGGCCCGCATGATCGACACCAGGCACAGCTTCTTGCCGGCCAGGATCGGCGCCTCGACGGTCTGCAGCGGCGTCTCCACCGGCATCCGCTCCACCGGCAGGTCGCGGGTCAGCTCGTAGCCCACCAGCAGGCTGATCTCCCGCATCACCTCGCGGAAGCGCCCGGTCGGCGTCTCGCGGTTGCGCAGCTGGCTCAGCTTGTGCTGGATCAGCGGATGGTCGATCAGGGTCAGGGTGGGGATCGGCATGGGCCTCGGGTCCGGCTGGGGGCTGCGGGTCAGAACACGGTGCCGTCGCTGACGATGCGGATGGGCGGGCCGCCGTCGGCACGGCGCTGCCGGGCGATGGCACGCCCGGCGGACCAGGTGCCGCCTTGCAAGACCTTGGCCAGGGGGAAGGACGCGGTCTCGAGGCCGAGGCGCCCGCGCACCGCGTCGGCCAGCCGGTCGAGCAGCGCCACGGTCAGCGCCCGCCACTCCACCACCGCCTCGTCGCCGACCTCCAGGGCGTCGACCAGGAGGCGCGGCTGCCGCGGCTCCAGCACCCCGGTGTCGACCAGCAGCCCGCCGTTGCGGTACTCCGGCAGGCCGGTCAGGCGGTCCAGCCCGGTGACCGCGACGCCGGCGTCCTCCAGCGGCTCGACCAGCGAGTAGCTCAGCCACTGCGACAGCTTGTGGAAGGGCACCAGCCCGTCGGCCGGCGCGCGGGAGTGGCGCCAGGTGTCGCCGAGGTTGACGCCGTCGCGGGCGATCCGGCCGGGCCAGATCGGCCCCAGCCCGCGCAGCACGGCGTCGAGGATCGCGGTGGCCGGCAGCGGGCGCCCCGCGGCACGCTCCTTCAGCGCGTCGTAGAGGGCGCCGATGCGCCCCGGCCGGCCGAACAGATCGGGGGCCCGGGTCAGCGCGTCGCCCAGGCGGCGCAGCAGCCCCGCCCGCCCCTCCAGCCCGACCAGCGGGTTGTCGGGGCCGGCCTGGAACCCGGCGGCCAGGGTGTCGGCGGTCACCGCCGCGAGTCCGGCGGCCTCGGCGCGCAGCGGCGCGGCGGCGGGCCGGGCCGAGAAGGCGCCGTGGCGGAACAGGTCGAAGCTGGCGATCGCCAGCCCCTCGGAGCGGGCCAGCACCACGCCGGTGCCGGGCTCGCGGTAGCGCCAGCGCCCCCCCGCCCCGGCGTCCAGCAGGACGCTGGTGACGGCGAGATCGAAGCGGATGCGGGCCACCTCGTCCCGGTCGACGCCCTCCAGCGACGCCGCCAGCGCCGCCCAGCGGTCGGCGCCGTCGACCACGAAATGGCGCCAGCGGCTGTGATAGGGCACGGCAAGGTCGGGATAGGCGGCACGGGTCGCCGCCACGACGGCGTCCGCGGCGGCGTCGAGGCGCTCCGGGTGCACCGCGAAATGGTCCAGCCCGCCCCGTTCGCCGAGCGCCAGCAGGGCGTGGGCGCGCTCGCGCACGGCCTCGGCGGACAGCAGCCACGCGACCGTCACGTCGCTCACTCGCTGAGCCCCCGCCCCTTGGTGGACGCCAACTGTTCCGCGGTGGGAACGATCGGCGTGAAGTAGCCGGCGGCCTTCTTGGCGTCCATTTCCACCTTCGCGTCGTCGGGGATCAGCGCGTCGGGGATGGGGATCTGCTGGACGATCTCGATGCCGGCGCGGCGGATGGCGTCCGACTTCATGTTGGACATGGAGACCATGCGGTCGATGCGCCGCACCCCCAGCCAATGGAAGATGTCGGGCATCAGCTCCTGGAAGCGCATGTCCTGGACCCCGGCCACGCACTCCGTGCGCTCGAAATAGGCCTCGGCGCGGTCGCCGCCCTCCTGGCGCTTGCGGGCGTTGTAGACCAGGAACTTGGTCACCTCGCCCAGGGCCCGCCCCTCCTTGCGGTTGTAGACGACGAGACCGACCCCGCCCTCCTGGGCGCCGCGGATGCACTCCTCGATGCCGTGGGTCAGGTAGGGGCGGCAGGTGCAGATGTCGGAGCCGAAGACGTCGGAGCCGTTGCACTCGTCGTGCACCCGGCAGGTGACGGTGCACGCCGGGTCGCCCAGGGCGGCGACCTCGCCCAGGATGTACACGGTCTGGCCGCCGATGGGGGGCAGGAAGACCTTGAGGTCGCCGCGCGTCACCAGCTCGGGGAACATGCCGCCGGTGTTCTCGAACAGGCCGCGGCGCAGGGCGCTCTCGGTGATGCCGAAGCGCTTGGCGATGCCGGGCAGGAACCACACGGGCTCCACCGCGATCTTGGTGACCCGGGCGTCGCCCGTCGCCAGCAGGATGCGGCCGTCGGCGACGAGACGGCCGGCGCCCATCGCCTCCACCAGCTCCGGCACCTTGATCCGGGCCTTGGTCACGGCGATGGTCGGGCGCACGTCGACGCCGCGCTCCAGATGGTCGGCGAAGGCCTCGCTGACGACGTGGCCGAACGGGTCGATGGAGACGATGGTCTCCGGATCGGCCCATTGCGGGTGCGGCCCGATCGGCTCGGCCGGGGCGGTGTTGGTGAGATCGGGGACGTGGTGGGCGCTGAGCTGGCCCGCCGCCACCGCCAGCGCCCGGTAGACGGCGTAGCTGCCGGCGTGGGCGCCGATGGCGTTGCGGTGGCCGGGGTCCGAGAGCGACGCCACCACCGGACCGCGCTGCGCGGCGCTGGCCGCTCCCCAGTGCACCGGGGTGTGGCGCACCCGCGATCCCCCGGGGTGGGAGGTCAGCACGATGTGCCGCGGCGGATGGTTGCGACGTTGGTCCATGAAGACGCCCTCGCTCGTCCGGAAACGTCACCCATGGTGACACATCCGCGGCCGGAGGGAAGGTGGAAAAGCGGCGGCCGGCGTCGTTGCCACTGCGCAACGGCAGACCGGGCACCGGCGGCGCGCGCGCGACGCGCCGCCGGTGCCCCGGCCCGGCCCGGGCGGGTGCCGTCAGCCCGGCATCAGGACGGTGTCGACGACGTGGATCACCCCGTTGGACTGGTAGACGTCGTAGGTCGAGATGTTGGCCACCGCCCCGGCGCCGTCGCGCACGGCGATGTTGTTCGGACCGTTCATCGACGCGGTCAGCGTCGCGCCGTTGACCGTCTTCAGCCGCGCCTCGCCGTTGCCCTTGGCGATCAGCGTGCGCAGCGCCATGGCGTCGATGCGGCCGGGCACCACGTGGTAGGTCAGCACGCTGGTCAGGGTGCCCTTGTTCTCCGGCTTCACCAGGCTCTCCACCGTGCCGGCCGGCAGGGCGGCGAAGGCGGCGTCGGTCGGGGCGAAGACGGTGAACGGGCCGGCCCCGCGCAGCGTGTCGACCAGCCCAGCCGCCGTCACCGCGGCCACCAGGGTCTCGTGGTCGGCGGAGTTCACGGCGTTGTCGACGATGGTCTTGCCAGGCAGCATCGGCTGGCCGCCGACGATCACCGGGGCCGTGGAGGCCGTGGTCGCCCCCATGGAGGTGGCGGATGCGGCGACGGGAGCAACGGCGGCGACGGCGGCCAGCGCGGCCGCGGACACCAGGGCGATGGTGCGGGTCGTCATGTCTCGTTTCCTCATGTGCGGTTGGTCCGGTTTGGGTGCGCATCCACAGCCCGGTACGGCGCCACCGCCCGCCTCGGATGACATCCCCCCGCAGTTTTTTTCGACACCGCGGACCGCCAACGCCCTTCCTCCCAGGTTCATGGGATTCCGTACACGAACGGTCACGCTTACGGTCGCGTCCCGACACCGCCCGGCCCGCCCGCCCCGCCCGGCCCGGCCCGCCGACGGTGACGGCGCTTCACGGAAGGACCCCATGGCCGATCCCACCTTCGCCCTCGTCGCCACCAACCCCTTCGGCCTCAGCGCCGGCGACACCTATCCGGCGCTCCGCCTGGTGGACATCGACGCGGACGGCGACCTGGACGCGTTCATCGGCGGCAACGCCGGCAACACCGCCGTCCACACCAACGTCGGCACCAGCGCGTCGCCAACGTTCTCGCTGCTGGGGACCAACCCCTACGGGCTGGCCAATGCCGGGCCCAACACGCGGCCGGCCTTCGCCGACGTCGACGGGGACGGTGACCTCGACCTCTTCCTGACGACCTCGACGGGCACGATCTACTACTACCGCAACGACGGCAGCTCCGCCTCGGCGTCCTTCGCGCTGGCGGGGACCAACGCCTTCGGCCTCGGCCCCGGAGCCGCCGTCACCACCCCGGCGCTGGGCGATCTCGACGGCGACGGCGACCTCGACGCCATCGTCGGCATCGGCAACGGCAACTTCGTCGTCTACACCAACACCGGCTCGACCACCGCGCCGACCTTCGTCTCGGCGGGCACCAACGCCTTCGGCCTCGGCGACGTGGGCGCCTGGGCGACCCTCGCCCTCACCGACCTCGACGGCGACGGCGACCTCGACGTGCTGGCCGGCGCCAACACGGGCTCCACCTATCTTTTCCGCAACGGCGGGTCGACCACCGCGCCGACCTTCGTCCTGGAGGCCACCAACCCGTTCGGGCTGACCGCCTTCGGCTCAAGCCTCGTGCCGGAGGTGCAGGACATCGACGGCGACGGCGACCTGGACGCGCTGATCGCCACCGGCACCGATCTCTACCTCTTCCTCCAGGGCGCGCCGCCGGCGGCGCCGGGCACGCCGGACCTGGCCGCGGCCTCGGACAGCGGCGCGTCCAGCACGGACAACCTCACCAACGCGACCACCCCGACACTCAACGGGACGGCGGAGGCCGGGGCCACGGTGGTCGTGTCCGACGGCGCCGTCGCGATGGGCACGGCCACGGCCGACGCCACCACCGGCGCGTGGACCCTGACGCTGGGGTCGCTCAGCGACCGCACGATGTCCCTGACGGCGCGCGCCATCAACGCGTTCGGCACCTCCGACGCCTCGGCGGCGCTGAGCGTCACCATCGACACCACGGCCCCCTCCCCGCCCCAGGCGGTGGCGCTGGACACGGCGTCCGACAGCGGCACCCAGTGGGACGGCATCACCAACGTCGCCACGCCGGCCATCACCGGGGCGAGCGCCGAGACGGCGACGGTGGTGCTCTACGACGGGGCGACGGCGGTCGGCACGACCTCCGTGGCGGGCATGGCGTTCTGGACCATCACCGCCGCCAGCCTCGCCGACGCCGCCCATTCGCTGACGGCCGTCCTCATCGACGCGGCCGGCAACACCTCCACACCGTCCTCGACGGTGTCGGTGACCATCGACACCGCCGCTGGCGCGCCCACCGGCCTGGCCATCGCCGCCGCCTCCGACAGCGGCACCACCGGCGACGGGATCACCAGCGCCACCGCGCCCACCATCACCGGAACCGTCGCCGAGGCCGGCACCGTCATCCTCTACGACGGCGCCACCGCCCTGGGCACGGCGACCGCCGCGGCGGCCGGGGCCTGGACCATCACCCCCGCCAGCCTCGCCGACGCCACCCACACCCTGACCGCCCGCCTCACCGACGCCGCCGCCAACACCTCGGCGGCGTCCGCCGCGCTCAGCGTCACCATCGACACCACCGCCGCCGCCCCCACCGGCCTCGCCCTGGACGCCGCGTCGGACAGCGGCACCGTGGGCGACCGCCTCACCAGCGACGCCACCCCCACCATCACCGGAACCGTCGCCGAGGGCGGCACCATCGTCCTCTACGACGGCGCCACCGCCGTCGGCACCACCACGGCGGCCGGCCCGGGGGCGTGGACCATCACCGCGCCCAGCCTCGCCGACGCCACCCATTCGCTGACGGCGGTCCTCACCGACGCGGCCGGCAACACCTCCACCGCCACCGCGGCGCTCGCCGTCACCATCGACACCACCGTCCCCGCCCCGCCCGCCAGCGGCGGCGACAGCGGCGGCACCAGCATCGTCACCCCCATCTCCCAGACGCCGGTGACGGTCACCTCCACCCAGACCACCACCACGACGGTGGACGGGGTGGCGGTGCAGGAGGTGCGGCTGACCACCAGCGCCGGGGCGGTGATCGAGGTCATCGACGTGCCCGTGGTCACCGCCGACCGCACCGACGCGGACGTCGCCACGGCGGAGGCCGACATCCCGCTGGCCCAGGACCCGGCGACCGGCCAGACGACGCTGCTGGCCAGCGTGCCGGTCGGCGTCGGGCTGCGGGCGGAGGGGGTGACCACGGCCCAGGCGCCGGCCGCCGCGTCGGCCGGCCTGGTCCAGGCGATCCAGGCCCGCACCGCCGGCAGCACCACGGACCAGGCCGCCATGAGCGACGCCGGCCAGGCGTTCGTCGCCGCGCTGCCCGATGACAGCCAGATCTCGGTGCGGACCATCGTGCCGACGGTGACCGCGGGCTCCGCGGCGCCGGCCGCGCCCCTGGTCATCACCGGCAGCACGCCCACGGGAGCGACGGCGCGCGAGGCGCTGGTGATCGACGCCTCGGGCCTGCCGTCGGGAACCGTGATCCAGCTCGACAACGTCGCCTTCGCCGCGGTGGTCGGGGCGGTGCAGGTGACCGGCGGCGCGGGCTCCCAGACGGTGGTCGGCGACAGCGGCGCCCAGTACATCGTCCTGGGCGCCGACGACGACACCCTGCGCGGCGGCGACGGCAACGACTATGTCGGCTCGCGCGACGGCGACGACGTGCTGTTCGGCGACGGCGGCGCCGACACGGTGGAGGGCGGGGCCGGCAACGACGCGCTCTACGGCAACCGGCAGGACGACGTGCTCTACGGCAACGCCGGCCAGGACACCCTGTTCGGCGGCCAGGACGCCGACACCCTCTACGGCAATTTGGACGGCGACGCCGTCTACGGCCAGCGCGGCGCCGACGGGGTCTACGGCAACAAGGGGGCGGACACCCTGTTCGGCGGCCAGGCCGACGACAGCCTGTTCGGCGGGCAGGACGACGACCTGCTCTACGGGGGCCTCGGCGACGACGTGCTCGAGGGCGACATGGGCAGCGACACCCTGTGGGGCGGCGCCGGCGCCGACCGCTTCGTCATCCGCAGCCCCGGGGAGGGCGCCGACCAGATCGCCGATTTCGAGAGCGGGACCGACACCATCGCCGTGGTCGGCCCCAATTTCGGGGCGATCCCCGCCGGCACCCTGTCGGCCGCCCACTTCGCCCTGGGGGCACCGGGCGACGCCGACGACTGGTTCGTCTTCGACACCACCACCGGCGTGCTGTCCTTCGACGCCGACGGCTCGGGCGCCGGCGCCGCGGTGGCCATCGCCACCCTGGACACCCGCACCCTCGCCCACAGCGACATCACCGTGCTGGCAGGGTAGCGGTGCGGGGTGGCCGTCAGTCGCCGGCGGCGGGGCACGGCTCGGCGCCGGCACGCCGCGCGACGAAGCGGGCGACCGCCGGGCCGATGAACAGGACGACCAGGAAGCGGGTGGTCTGCAACGCCACCACGAAGGGCAGGTCGACGTCGCTGCCGGCGGCGATGATCGCCACGGAGTCGGCGCCGCCGGGGCTGGTGGCGAGGTAGGCGGTCAGCGGGTCGACGTCGCCCAGCACCACCAGCAACGCCGCCAGCCCCCCGCACAGGACGATCAGCGTCAGGATGGACGCGGCGATGCGCGGCAGGGCGCGCGCCGCGTGGGCGATGATCGGGCGGGTAAAGCGCAGGCCGATGCTCCAGCCCAGCACGGCGTAGCTCACCGCCAGCAGCCAGGGCGGCAGGGTGATGGTCAGGACGCCCACGCCCTGCAGCAGGGTGGCCGCGGCCAGCGGCAGCAGCAGCGGTCCGGCCGGCACCCGCAGCACCAGCGCGAGGCCGAGCGCCGCCGCGGCGAGCGCCAGGGTCGCCGCCAGGGACACCCCGTCGACGGCGGGAAACCAGTGCGCCCAGGTCACCACCGCGGGGGCCGCGCCGGGACCGGCGGTGACGCTGGCCACCGCCGAGGCGCACAGCGCCACCAGCGCCACGCGCAGGTACTGCATCAGCGCGACCAGCCGGGTGTCGGCCCCGAATTCGCCGGACATCACCGTCATCACCGAGGCCGCGCCGGGGAAGGAGCCCCACACCGCGGTGGTGCCCGGCAGCACGCGGGCCCGCGCCAGCATCCAGCCCAGCCCGTTGCTGGCGAGGATCACCGAGGTGACGGCCACCAGGAACAGCGGCCAGTCGGCCAGGATCTCGCCGAGGATGGAGGGCTGCAGGCTGCTGGCGATCATGCAGCCGATCACCGCCTGGGCCGCGACGAAGCCGCCCTGGGGCACCCGGACCGTGCCGCCCGCGGCGGCCACCGCCACGCCGGCGCCCATGGCGCCGAGCAGCACGGCGGCCGGCAGCCCCGCCAGCTCCAGCCCCAGGGCGACGGCGGCCGACAGCAGCAGCAGAACCGCCCACTGGGCCAGGGCGGGGCACCGCCCCAGGTCGGCGAGGCGGGCAAGACGCGCGGGTGCGGGCATGGGGGTCCGTTCAGGCGGCAAGGGCGATGTCGCTGTCATGCACCACGCGGGCGGCGCGGGGAACGCCCACGGTGAGGGATGACAGGGCGGCCCCGCCGCGATATGTGAGGGCAGCCTCGCACATTGGATAGTTGAGGATGGCCTCGCAAAAGTCAAGGACCGACGCCGTGGCGCCCAAGCGCCAGCGCGGCCGCGAGCGCGTCCAGGGCCTGCTGGACGCGGCCGCCGCGGTGTTCGCGGAGAAGGGCTACGACGCCGCGACCATGACCGAGGTCGCCGCCCGCGCCGGCGCGGCGATCGGCTCGCTCTACCGCTTCTTCCCGGTCAAGCAGGCGCTGGCCGACGCCCTGCTCGCCCGCTACGCCGAGCGCATGACGGCGGGGCTGGACGCGGTCGCGGCGCGGGTGCGCGCGCAGGGAGCGGACGCGCTGGCCGGCGGGATCGTCGACCTGATGCTGGCCCTGCGCACCGACCGGGCGGCCGCCATCGCGCTGGTCGACGCCAGCCCCGAGTCCACCGACCGGCGGGCCGGGCTGCGCGCCGACGTGCGCCGGCGCCTCGCCGCCATCCTGCTGGACGCCGGCGCCGCCGCCGGCCCGGACGCCGCGGCGGCCAAGGCGGCGGTGATCCTGCACCTGATGAAGGCGCTGCCCGCCCTGGCCGAGGAGGAGGAGGCGACCGGCGCAAGCGGCCTGGTGGAGGCGGCGCGCCGGACCATCGCCCTGGTCGCGGGGGGATGGAGCTAAGCAGGGTGTCCGACCTCGGCCCACCCATGGGCGGGCTCGGAAGCCCTGCAAAACCATGGGGGTCCGCAGGTTTCGCCGGGTCGGACCGGTGGCCCGATCCGGCGAAACCGGCCTAGTGGGCGATCCCCATCTCGCCCAGCGCCTCGGCCACGGCGGCCACGCAGCCGCGCATCACGGTGGCGTCGACCGCGCCGATGCAGCCCAGGCGGAAGCTCTCCACCGCGGTCATCTTGCCGGGGTAGATGACGAAGCCGCGCCGCTTCATGGCCTCGTAGAGGGCGGCGAAGCGGTAGCGCGGGTCGTCGGGCGCCAGCACGGTGACGATGATCGGGGCCTGCAGCGACGGCTCCAGCAGGGTGGCGAGCCCGATCCCGCGCAGCCCCGCCACCAGCGCGTCGCGGTTGGCGGCGTAGCGGGCCAGCCGGCCGGGTTGCCCACCCGCGGCGTCGAACTCGTCGAGCGCCTGGCGGAAGGCCGCCAGGACATGGGTGGCCGGGGTGTAGCGGAACTGGCCGGTGCGCTCCATGTACGCCCACTGCGCCGCCAGGTCGAGGCTGAGGGGGACGCCGGCGCGCCCCTCAGCCGCCGCCAGCGCCTCGGTGCGGGCGATGACGAAGCCGAGGCCGGGAACCCCCTCCAGGCACTTGTTGGTGGAGAAGACGATGGCCTCCCAGGGGTGCCGCCGGGGGTCGAGCGGCAGCGCGCCGAAGGCGCTCATGGCGTCGACCAGCAGGCGGACACCGCGGGCGGCGGCGACCGCGGCGATGCCCTCCGCCTCGTTGAGCACGCCCGTCGAGGTCTCCACCTGGACCACCGCGGCATGGGTGATCGCCGGGTCGGCGGCCAGGGCGCGGTCCACGGCGGCAGCGGTCAGCGGCCGGCCCTCCCCGGCCTCGACCACCGCGTGGGGGATGCCGCCACGCCGGCAGATCTCCAGCATGCGCTCGCCATAGGCGCCGTTGACGCCGACCAGCACCCGGGAGTCCCGCCCCGCCAGGGTGAGCAGCGCCGCCTCCACCGCGAAGGTGCCGCTGCCCTGCAGGGGAACGCAGGCGTAGCGGTCGGCCGGCGCGCCGGCGATGGCGAGCAGCCGGGCCCGCACCTCGGCGGTGAGGGCGCGGAAGTCGCCGTCCCACGAGCCCCAGTCCTCCAGCATCGCCCGCTTCACCGTGGCGGTGGTGGTGAGCGGGCCGGGGGTGAGCAGCCAATGGCGGGGGCCGGTCATGATCGGTGGTCCTGTCGGGTCCTGCGGTCGCTGTCGGGCCAGACTGCCGCAGCCCGATCCATCAGTCAAAGCGCGTTCCACAATCCTCGCATAGATCAAACCTATGGATGCCGGCGCCGGATCTTTTCCTTTTCGGCCAGCGGGTTGCGCGACGCCCGGCGGGCCGGGCCGGGGCGTGGGCCGGCCCGGCCCGGCCCACGGCGGGGGGCTGGTGGCCCAAGACGTCACGAAAACATCCGTCGCGGGTCATCAAACGGTCGTTGCCCACGGCGATGATGCGCCCGGCACCGCGACCTTCGCCGTCGCCACGCAGGAACCGCCACAGGGATCGGGGGAACGAGATGGGGATGAAGACGCTGCTGGCCGCCACCGCGGCCGTGGCCGCGCTGGGCGCCGCGCTGGCCGCTCCGGCCGAGGCCAAGACCGAGCTGACCGTCTACACCGCGGTCGAGCCGGAGGAACTGGACGGTTTCGAGAAGGCCTTCGAGGCGGCCAACCCCGGGATCGACATCCGCTGGGTCCGCGACAGCACCGGCATCGTCACCGCCAAGCTGCTGGCCGAGAAGGACAACCCCCGGGCCGACGTGATCTGGGGCCTGGCCGCCACCAGCCTGCTGGTGATGGACAAGGAGGGCATGCTCGAGCCCTACGCGCCCAAGGGCGTCGAGGCCCTGGACAGGAAGTACGTCGACACCCGCAGCGCCACCCCGCACTGGGTCGGCCAGCGCGCCTGGATCGCCTCGGTGTGCGTCAACACGGTCGAGGCCGCGGCCAAGAACCTGCCCATGCCGGCCACCTGGGAGGACCTGGCGAAGCCGGTCTACAAGGGCGCCATCGTCATGCCCAACCCCAACTCCTCGGGCACCGGCTTCCTCGACGTCTCCTCATGGATGCAGATGTGGGGTGCGGAGAAGGCGTGGGGCTACATGGACCGGCTGCACGAGAACGTCGCGGTCTACACCCACTCCGGCTCCAAGCCCTGCAAGATGGCCGCGAAGGGCGAGTTCCCCATCGGCATCTCCTTCGCCTATGTCGGCGCCCAGCTCATGGAGAAGGGCGCGCCGGTCGCGGTGATCGCGCCGTCGGAGGGCGTGGGCTGGGACCTGGAGTCCTTCGCCCTGGTCAAGGGCTCGAAGAACCTGGAGGCGGCCAAGGCCCTGGCCGACTGGTCGGTCACCCGCCAGGCCAACGCGATGTACAACGAGGCCTACGCCGTCGTCGCCATGCCCGGGGTGGCCAAGCCGGTCAAGCACTTCCCCGAGGGCATCGCGGACAAGATGATCGACAACGACTTCGCCTGGGCGGCGGAGCACCGCGCCGGGATCCTCAAGACCTGGCAGGAGCGCTACGGCGCCAAGTCCGAGCCGAAGAGCTGAGGCGCCGGCCATGACCCTCTCCCCGCCGCCGCCGGCGCTGCGCGTCGAGGGCGTCACCAAGGCCTACGGGCCGTTCCGGGCGCTCGACGACGTGTCGCTGTCGGTGGCGGAGGGGGAGTTCGTCTGTTTCCTCGGGCCGTCGGGCTGCGGCAAGACCACGCTGCTGCGCGTCGTCGCCGGGCTGGAGCGCCAGACCGCGGGCCGGGTGTTCCAGCGTGGCGCCGACGTGTCCGACCGGCCGCCGGCGGGCCGCGACTTCGGCATCGTGTTCCAGTCCTACGCCCTGTTCCCCAATCTGACGGTGGCGCGCAACATCGCCTATGGGCTGGAGCATGGGGCGGGCGTGGCGCGCCGGCCGCGCCCCGAGATCGCACGGCGGGTCGCCGCGCTGCTGGACCTGGTCGGCCTTGCCGACCAGGCGGCCAAGTATCCGGCGCAGCTCTCCGGCGGGCAGCAGCAGCGCGTCGCCCTGGCCCGCGCGCTCGCCTCGGCGCCGGGGCTGCTGCTGCTGGACGAGCCGCTGTCGGCGCTGGACGCCAAGGTACGCCTGCGCCTGCGCGGCGAACTGCAGGCGCTGCAACGGCGCCTCGGCGTCACCACCATCATGGTCACCCACGACCAGGAGGAGGCGCTGTCGGTCGCCGACCGCATCGTCGTCATGAACCACGGGCGGATCGAGCAGGTGGGGACGCCGGCGGAGATCTACGGCCGTCCCGCCACCCCCTTCGTCGCCGGCTTCGTCGGCATCGTGAACTTCCTCGACGGCCACCGCGGCGCCGACGGGCGCCTGCGCTTCGGCCCGCCCAACGGCCACGGCGGCGAGCCGGTGATCTTGTGCCTGCGCCCGGAGGACGTGGCGTGCGAGCCCGCCGGCGACGCCGCCGCGGTCGGCGACGGCGTCTTCGCCGGCACGGTGGCGGGGGCGGAGTTCCTCGGGCCGGTCTACCGCACCCGCGTCGCCGTTCCGGGGCTGGCGGCCGAGCCCATCGTCGCCGACCTGCCGGCGGCCCGCGCCCTTGGCCTCGGGCTCGAGCCGGGGCGGGTGGTGCGGGTGCGCCTGTCCACCGACCGCGTGCGTGCCTTCCCCGCCGGCGCCGGGAGCGCCGCGTGAGCGTCCGCGCCGACACCGCCCCGCCGTCCGCCGCCGTGGCCGCGGCCGGCGGCTGGGACGGCGAGCGGTGGGCGCTGCGCGCCGCGCTGCTGGGGGTCGGCGGCTTCCTGGCGGTGTTCGTCCTGCTGCCGCTGGCCTCCCTGCTGGCGCGCAGCGTGCTGGACCGCGACGGGGCCTTCGTCGGCCTTGCCAACTTCGTGGCGTACGCGACCTCGCCCAGCCTGTCGGTGTCGCTGCTGAACTCCCTCCTCGTCGCCGGCCTGACCACGGCGCTGGTGGTGCCGCTGGCCTTCGTCTACGCCTACACGCTCACCCGCTCGCGCCTGCGCGCCCGCGGCCTGCTGCGCCAGGTGGCGATGCTGCCTCTGCTCGCCCCCTCGCTGCTGCCGGCCATCGCCCTGGTCTATCTCTTCGGCAACCAGGGCCTGCTGCGCGCGCTGCTGATGGGGCACAGCGTCTACGGCCCGATCGGCGTGGTGCTGGGGATGTGCTTCTACGTCTTCCCCCACGTGCTGCTGATCCTGGTGACCGCGCTCTCCACCGCCGACGGCCGCCTCTACGAGGCGGCGGCGGCGCTCGGGGCCGGGCGCTGGACGGTGTTCCGCACGGTGACGCTGCCCGGCGCGCGCTACGGGCTGGTCAGCGCGTCGGTGGTGGCCTTCACCCTGGCCATCACCGATTTCGGCGTGCCGAAGGTGATCGGCGGCTCCTTCGACGTGCTCGCCACCGACGTCTACAAGCAGGTGGTGGGGCAGCAGAACTTCGCCATGGGGGCGGTGGTCGGCATGGTGCTGCTGGTCCCGGCGGTGGTGGCCTTCGCCATCGACCTGGTGGTGCAGCGCCGCCAGAGCGCGGCGGTCGGCGCCCGCTCGGTGCCCCACGCGCCGCGCCGCAGCCGGGCCCGCGACGCCGTCCTGGCCGCGGTCTGCCTGCCGGTGGCGGCCGCCATCGTCGGCGTGCTCGGCACCGCGGCGTGGGCGTCCTCGATCACCTTCTGGCCCTACGACCTGACGCCGACCTGGGCCCACTACGACTTCGCCGCCAACTCCCCCGACGGCTGGCGCCCCTACCTCAACAGCCTGGAGATGGCCGGCTGGACGGCGCTGGCCGGCAGCGTCGTGGTGTTCACCGGCGCCTACCTCCTGGAGAAGGGGCGCGGCCACACCGCCCTGCGCCACACCATCCGCGGCCTGGCGATGGTGCCGCTGGCGGTGCCGGGGCTGGTGCTGGGCCTCGCCTACATCTTCTTCTTCAACGCGCCGGGCAACCCGCTGGAGGTGCTCTACGGCACCATGGCGATCCTGGTGCTGGCGACGGTGGCCCATTTCTACACCGTGGCCCACCTCACCGCGGTCACCGCCCTGAAGCAGGTCGACGCGGAGTTCGAGGCCGCCGCGGCGTCGCTCAAGGTGCCGTTCTGGACCACCTATCTCCGGGTGACCGCGCCGGTGTGCCTGCCCGCCATCCTCGACATCGCCGTCTACCTCTTCGTCAACGCCATGACCACGGTGAGCGCGGTCGTCTTCCTCTACGCCCCCGACACCAAGCTGGCCTCCATCGCCGTCCTCAACATGGACGACGTCGGCGACACCGCGCCGGCCGCCGCCCTGGCCATGCTGATCTTCGCCACCGCCTTCGCAGTGCGCGTCCTCTTCCTCGCCGCCGCCCGCACCCTGGTCGCCCGCACCCAGGCCTGGCGGCGGTGAAGCCGGGCATTGCCATCGCCGAGGCTCTGCTGTAAAACCAGCGGCGCATCAAGAGTTGGGGCGACGCCCAACGCCAACCTGCCGATCCGGGCAAGGTGGCGCTTCCGCAAGGAAGGATGTGGCCGCTCCGGCAACCAATCGGAACCAGGCCACGGCGTCCACCCCGGCACCAGGGGAGATGGACGCGACCATGCCGATCAAGATTCCGGACGACCTGCCGGCCCGCCGCACGCTCGAGACCGAGGGCGTGGAGGTGATGGGGGAGGCCGACGCCGTCCGCCAGGACATCCGGCCGCTGCGCATCGGGCTGCTGAACCTGATGCCCAACAAGATCAGCACCGAAACCCAGCTCGCCCGTCTGGTCGGCGCGACGCCGCTGCAGGTCGAGCTGACCCTGGTGCGGATCACCAACCACGTGGCCCGCAACACGCCGTCGGCCCACCTGGAATCCTTCTACCGCCCCTGGTCCGACGTCAGCGCCGAGCGCTTCGACGGCTTCCTGATCACCGGAGCCCCGGTGGAGCGGCTGCCCTTCGAGGCGGTCACCTACTGGGACGAGCTGTGCCGCATCCTCGACTGGACGCAGACCCACGTCCACCATTGCCTGACCATCTGCTGGGCGGCCCAGGCGGCGGTCCACCACTTCCACGGCATGCCCAAGCACGACCTGCCGCGCAAGGCGTTCGGCGTCTTCCCCCACCGCACCCTGGTGCCGGCCTCGCCCTACCTGCGGGGCTTCGCCGACCGCTTCCCGGTCCCGGTGTCGCGCTGGACCGAGGTGCGGCGCGCCGACATCCCGCCGGAGTCCGGCCTGGTGGCGCTGGCGGAAAGCGAGGAAAGCGGCCTGTGCCTGCTCGACGATCCGCGGCACCGCTGCCTGCACATGTTCAACCACCTCGAATACGACACCGCGTCCTTGGGGGCGGAGTACACGCGCGACGTGACCGCCGGGCTCGACGTCGACCCGCCCGCCGGCTACTACCCGGGCGACGACCCGGCGCGGCCGCCGGAGAACTCCTGGCGGGGCGGCGCCCATCTGCTGTTCGGCAACTGGATCAACGCGATCTATCAGACCACGCCGTTCGACGTGGACGCCATCGGCACCGGCGCCGGCAGCCCCGGTCCGAGCTGACGGCCGGCCCCCCTCATCCCCCGTATTCCCGCGCCACGTCCATGAAGGCGCGCACGGTGCGCAGGCGGCGGCGCTCGCGCAGGCACACCGCGTACTCGGTCATGGTCAGCGTGGCGCCGGTGATCGGCAGCTTCACCAGCCGGGTGTCCCGGCCCATCTCGCTCTCGGCCACCACCCCGGCGCCGAAGCCGGCGGCCACCGCCTCGCGCGCCGCCTCGCGGGTGTTCACCTCGATCACCACGTCGGGCTCGAGGCCGCGTTCCGCCAGCGCGCGCTCCATCACCCGCCGGGTGACCGAGCCGCTGGCCCGCCACACCACGGGCTGGCCGGCGAACGCCTCGATGGCCACCGAGCCACGCTCCGCCCAGGGGTGGTCGCGCGGCACGAAGGCGACGACCCGCGGGCTGGACAGCGGCACCGCCACCAGCCGCGGGTCGCCGTAGACGTCGGCCAGCACCGCCACGTCGGTGCGGTAGTCGTAAAGGGTTTGCAACACCTCCGCGGAACTGCCCAGCGCCACCTCGTAGCGCAGCTCGGGGTGGCGGCGGCGCAGCCGGCTGAGCAGCGGCATCACCGCGAACGGGCTGTCGGCGCCCAGCCGCAGCCGCCCGCCGTCGAGGCGCATGCGGGTGTCCAGCAGCTCCTCCGCCTCCTCCTGCAGGGCGAACAGGCGGGAGGTGACCGACAGCAGTTGGCGGCCGAGGTCGGTCAGCACCACCTTGCGGCCCTGGCGGTCGAACAGGCGCACCCCGGACGCCTCCTCCAGCGCCCGCACCTGACCGGAAATGGTCGGCTGGGTGACGTTCAGCGCCTTGGCGGCGCGGGTGAAGCTGCGCTCGGTCGCGACCATGTGGAAGGCGCGGAGCTGGGCGGTGTTCATGGTCATCGTCGATAGGCCATGGTCTATGTAAGGCACCGATTTCCCGATTTGATTTATGGTAACGCGGATGCTTCGCTGGCGCCAACGCCAAGCTCCGCCGCCCCAGGGAGACGCCACCGATGACCCCCTTCGCCTATCGCCGCCGCTACGTGGGGCCGGTCCGCCTCGTCGTCTTCGACTGGGCCGGCACCTGCATCGATCATGGCTGCCGCGCCCCGGCGGCGGTGTTCCAGGCGGCCTTCGCCGAGCTGGGCGTGGCCATCGACGAGGCCGAGGCGCGCGCGCCGATGGGGCTGCCGAAGTGGGACCACATCCGCGCCATCGGCACCGCCATCGACGGCCGGTGGCGCGCCGCGACCGGCGCGCCGTTCAGCGACGCCGACGCCGACGCGGTGTACCAGCGCTTCCTGCCGCGCCAGATCGCCGTGGTCGGCGACTACGCCGACGTCATCGCCGGCGTGCCCGAGGTGGTGGCGGGGCTGCGCGCGCGGGGCGTGCGCATCGGCTCGACCACCGGCTACACCCGGGCGATCATGGAGGCCTGCGTGGCCAAGGCGGCCAGCCAGGGCTACGCCCCCGACGCGATGGTCTGCGCCGGCGACCTGCCCACCGGCCGGCCCGGCCCCCACATGGTGTTCCGCCTGATGGGCGAGCTGGACGTCCATCCCCCGGCCGCGGTGGTCAAGGTCGGCGACACCCCGGTCGACGTGGAGGAGGGGCTGAACGCCGGCGCCTGGACCGTGGCGGTGGCGGCCACCGGCAACGAGGTGGGGCTGACCGCCGAGGCCCTGGCCGCCCTGCCCGCCGAGGAGCGCCGGGCCCGGCTGGAGCGCGCGGCGGGCCGCCTGGCGGCGGCCGGCGCCCACTACGTGGTCCCGTCGGCGGCCGGGCTGGCCCCGGTGATCGCCGACATCGAGGCGCGGCTGGCCCGCGGCGAGACGCCATGAGCGATCCCCGTCCGTCGCCGCGCCAGGAGCGGCAGGAGGGCGACACCAACCGTTCGCCGCGCCGCGCCGCCTGGGCCGAGGCCCACGTCGGCCCGGCGGCCGCGGCGCTGGTGGCGCGCGACGCCCGCGTGTTCCTCAAGCAGTCCCTGTCGACCCCCTGCCTGTCGGCGGTGCGCAAGGCCGAGGGGATCTGGATCGAGGACGCCGACGGCCGCCGCTTCATGGATTTCCATGGCAACAACGTCCATCACATCGGCTACGGCCATCCCCGCCTCAAGGCGGCGCTGGCCCGCCAGATGGAGGAGCTGCCGTTCTGCCCCCGCCGCTTCACCAACGACGCCGCGGTGGCCGTGGCGGAGGCTCTGACGGCGGCGGCGCCGGCCGGGCTGGACCGGGTGCTGTTCGCCACCGGCGGCTCCGACGCGCTGGAGATCGCGCTGAAGCTGGCCCGGGTCGCCACCGGCCGGTTCAAGACGGTGAGCTTCTGGGACGCCTTCCACGGCGCCGGATTCGGCGCCGCCAGCGTCGGCGGCGAGGCCCATTTCCGCAGCCACGGCCTGGGGCCGCTGCTGGCCGGGGCGGAGCACGTGGCGCCCTTCGCCTGCTACCGCTGCCCCTACGGCCACGGCGGTCCCGACACCTGCGGCCTCGCCTGCGCCACCATGCTGCGCTACGTGCTGGAGCGCGAGGGCGACGTCGCCGCGGTGGTGGCGGAGCCGGTGCGCAGCGTCCCCTACCTGCCGCCGCCCGGCTTCTGGCCGGCGGTGCGCCAGGCCTGCGACGCGGCCGGCGCCCTGCTGATCTTCGACGAGATCCCCAACGGCCTGGGCCGCACCGGCCACCTCTTCACCGCCGAGCGGGTCGGCGTGACCCCCGACCTGCTGGTGCTGGGCAAGGCGCTGGGCGGCGGCATGCTGCCGGTGGCGGCGGTGCTCGCCCGCGCCGGCCTCGACGTGGCCGGCCACCTCTCGCTCGGCCACTACACCCACGAGAAGAACCCGCTGATGGCGCGCGCCGCCCTGACCACCCTGGAGATCATCCGCGACGAGGGGCTGGTGGAGAACGCCGCTGCGGTGGGCACCCACGCCGTGGACCGCCTGCACGCCCTCGCCGACCGTCATCCGATCATCGGCGACGTGCGCGGCGCCGGCCTGCTCCTGGGGGTCGAGCTGGTGCAGGACCGCGCCAGCCGCGCCCGCGCCGACGACGCCGCGGAACGGGTGCTCTATGCGGCGCTCGCCCGCGGTCTGTCGTTCAAGACGACCATGGGCTCGGTGCTGACCCTGACGCCGCCGCTGGTCACCACGGTGGCCGAGATGGACCAGGCCCTCGACATCCTCGACGCGGCGCTGGCCGAGGCGGCGTAGCGACCGGCGATCCCGGCGCCCCTCCCCCGCCACCGCGGGGGAGGGGGACTTCGCACCGGCGACGCCGGATCACTGCGGTTGGGGCTGGGGCTGCTGGGACTGGGGCTGGGACTGGGGCTGGGACTGGGACTGGGCCGGAGCGCCGGAGGGCGCGGCGGCCGGCGGCTGACCGGAGGCGCCCGCCGCCGGGCCGGACGGGCTGCCGGTGGCCTCCGACGTGCCCGCACCCTGCGTCCCGGCCCCTTCCACCGGGGCGTCCTGGGCGGTCTCCTGCTGCACCCGCTCCAGATCGGCGATGGCCTGGCGCAGCGTCTCCTCCTTGCGGGTGATCTGCTCCAGGTTGGACTGGGCCTGCTGGTAGGTCTGGCGCAGCGCCGACAGGGTGCCGGACTGGTCCTCGATTTCCGCCTTCATGGTGGCCAGGGCGTCGGACGCCTTCTGCTGGGCCTGCTGCGTCTCCGCCAGGCGCTGCTGGGCCGAGGTCAGCTCCTCGTTGCGGGCGGCCACGGCCTGGCGCAGTTCGGCCAGGGACCGGCGCTGCTGCTCCACCTCCGCGGTCAGACCCTCCAGGGTCTCGCTGGTCTCCTGCTCGCGCGACTGCGCCGCGCTCAGGCGCTGCTGGGTGGTCGACAGCTCCTCGCTGCGCGCCGCGAGGTCGCTGCGCAACCCGGTCATGCTCTCCTGCAGGCCGGCCTGCTCCTGGCGCAGCCCTTCGACCTGGGATTGCAGGCTGGAGACCTCCTGGTTGCGGGTCTCCAGGGTCTCGGTGGCGTCGGTGATCTGCGCCGTCAGCGTCTCCTGGGCGGTGCGCAGCTCCTCCAGGCGCGTCGCCGCCTGCTCCACCTCGGCGGTGCGCTGCTGCACCCGGCGGTCGAGGCCGCCGGCCTCCTCCTGCAGCGCGGCAAGCTGGCGCTCGGCCTGGGGAAGCTGGCCGTGGATCTCGTCGCGGCGCTGGCGCAGCCCGTCCAGCTCCTCCTGGGTGCTGGCGGTCTCGGTGCGCAGGCGCTCCAGGTCGCCGGTCAGGGCGTCGCGTTCGCCGACCTGGCCTTGCAGGGTGGTCATCTCCCCCGACACCCGGTCGCGCTCGGCGGCCGCGGCGGCCACCTCGTCCTGAAGGCGCGGGATCTGCTCCTGGCGCAGCGACGTGACGGTGGCCTGCGCCTCGTCGCGGGCGCTGGTCACCGTCGCCAGCCGCTCCTGCAGGGCGGCCACCTCGTCGCGCGCCGACCCGGCCGCCGACCAGCCCCACACCGCGGCGATGATGGCGATGGCGGACACGGCGCCCAGGCCGTAGACGGTCCAGGGATTGGCCCAGGACGGGCGGGCGGGGTCGGCGGTGGCGGTGGTGTGCGAATGGTCGCTCATGGCGCGGAGGTCCTCCCGGGTGGCAGCCAACGTCTCTTGAGGAGAAGAACGGCGCAGGTCACGCCACGGTTCCCGCGGGCGCCGGCTTTCCCGCGGCGCCGACGGCCCCATCTTCAAGGGGCGGCAGACGTCACGCCGCCACGTCGAGCGGAGGGAAGCATGACGACGACGCCAGCCGGTCGCGGCCGGACAGCCCTGGCCGCCACCATCGTCGCGGGCGCGATCCTGGCGGCGGGAGCCCCCCTGGCCCGCACCGCCCTGGCCCACCATGGCTGGTCCTGGGCCGAGGCCGACCAGATCGAGCTGACCGGCACGATCCGCGAGGTCTACATCGGGCCGCCCCACCCGGTGCTGACGGTGGAGGCCGCCGACGGCGCCACCTGGACGGTGGAGCTGGGCAACCCGCGGCAGACCGCCCGCTCCGGCTTCGACGACAAGGCCGCGGCGGTGGGCGACCGGGTGGTGGCGCTGGGCAACCGCTCCAGCGACCCGCAGGAACGGCGGCTGAAGGCGGTGCGCCTCACCGTGGGCGAACGCACCTACGACATCTATCCCGACCGCATCCGCGAGTGAGCGCGGCCGAGGGGATGGCGGACGGGCTGCTGGGCGCGGTTCTCCGGTCGCTGGGAGAGTCCGCCCCGGCAGCCGCGCTGCGCGCCGACGCGACCGCCTACCTGCTGGTCAACGCCGCCCACATCCTCGGCCTGGGGCTGCTGATCGGGGCGATCGCGACGCTGGACCTGCGGCTGCTGGGCGCCTTCCGCGCCGTGCCCCTGGGCGCGTTTGCGCCGCCGCTGGCGCGGGTGGCGGCGTTCGGGCTGGGCCTGGCGGTGCTGACCGGGGTGGGGCTGGTCAGCGTGCGCCCCGCCGCCTACGCCGCCAACCCCGCGTTCCTGGCCAAGCTCGCGGCGGTTGCCGCGGCCGCGGCCAACGCGCTGGCGCTGCGCCGCTCGGCGGCATGGCGCGCCGCGCTGGCTGGCGCCCCGGTGGCGGGCGTCGTGCGCCTCTCGGCCGCGCTGTCGCTGGCGCTGTGGACGGCGGCCATCCTGTGCGGCCGGTGGATCGGATTCAGCCTCTAGGCCAGCCATCGGCGCCCTGGCGGGCGCCACCGCACCTTGTTAGACTGACCATGGTGTCGCAAGCGGCGGTGGCGGGCGTGCAGGAGCCGGGGTGGGGCGGCGGGATCGCCGCGTTTCTCGAGCAGGGCGTCAGCGTGGTCGCGTCGTCCGGCGACGTGGCGAACCGGCCAGTGGTGAGCCGCGCCCTCGCCTGCCGGCTCGACCCGGGCGCCCGGCGGGTCACCGTGCTGCTGGCGGCGGCCCCCTCGGCGGCGCTGCTCGACGCGGTCGCCGAGACCGGGCGGATCGCCGTGGCGGCGACGCTGCCCAGCACCCACCGTTCGGTCCAGCTCAAGGGCGGCGACGCCCGGGTGGTCCCGCCGCCCGCCGGCGCCCATGCCCTGGTCGCTGCCCACGTCGCGGCGTTCGCCCTGGACCTGGAGACCGTCGGCTTCGAGGTCGAGTTCACCGCCGCCCTGATGGCGTGCGACCCCGACGACGTCGTCGCCGTCGTCTTCACCGCGCAAACGGTGTTCGACCAGACGCCCGGGCCTCGCGCCGGCCAGGCGCTCGCCCCATGACCCCGTCCCTCGACGCCATCCGCTCCTGCCTGGAGGGCGTGGTCCCGGCGACGATCGCCACCTGCGGCGCCGACGGCACCCCCAACGTCTCCATGCTGTCCCAGGTGCACTACGTGGACGAGGGCCATGTCGCCCTGTCCTACCAGTTCTTCAACAAGACCCGGCGCAACATCCTGGAGAACCCTCTGGCGAGCTTGCAGGTCATCGACCCCGCCACCGCGGCGCAGTACCGGATGGCGCTGCTCTACCAGCGCACCGAGACGGCCGGGCCGCTGTTCGAGAGCATGAAGGCCAAGCTGGCCGGCATCGCCTCCCACGTCGGCATGGACGGGGTCTACCGCCTGATGGGGGCCGACCTCTACCGGGTGCTGTCGATCGAGGCGGTGCCCGGTGCGGTGCGCACGCTGCCGGGGCGCCGGCGGAGCCTGCTGCCGGCCCTGCGCCGCGCCTGCACGGCGCTGGCCGGCGCCGCCGACCTGGGGGAGCTGCTGGACCGCGTCCTCACCGCGCTTAAGGACGGATTCGCGGTGGAGCACGCGCTGGTGCTGCTGCTGGACGAGGCGGGGCAGCGGCTCTACACCATGGCCGCCCTGGGCTACGCGGATTCCGGTGTCGGTTCGGAGGTGGCGCTGGGCCAGGGGGTGATCGGGGTGGCGGCGCGCGAGCGCACGCCGATCCGCATCACCCACATGACCAGCGACTGGAACTACGGCCGCGCCGCACGGGACGGCGCCGCCGGTGCCGGGCTCGCCTGCGCCACCGAGATCCCCTTCCCCGGCCTGGCCCGGCCGGCCAGCCAGCTCGCCGTGCCGATCCTCGCCGGGCCGCGGCTGCTCGGCGTGCTGTTCGTGGAGAGCGCGCAGGACCTGCGCTTCCGCTACGACGACGAGGACGCGCTGGCCACCCTGGCGCTCCAGCTCGCCGCGGCGATGCAGGCGCTGCGCCACGGCGCCGCCGCCCCGGAGCCGGCGCCCGAACCGGTGGCCACGCGCCCCGTCGGCCCGCCCGCCCTGATCCGCCACTACGCCGCCGACGACAGCGTGTTCGTCGACCACGAGTACCTCATCAAGGGGGTGGCGGGCGCCATCTTCTGGAAGCTGGCGCGCGACCACGTCGCCCACGGCCGCACCGAGTTCACCAACCGGGAGCTGCGCCTCGACCCGGAGATCCGCCTGCCCGATGCGGCGGAGAACCTGGAGGCGCGGCTCATCCTGCTGCAGCGCCGCCTCGCCGAGCGCTGCGACGCCGTGCGCATCGAGAAGACCGGGCGGGGCCGCTTCCGCCTCGCCGTCGCCCGCCCACTGACCCTCGACGCCCCGCTCTGACCGGCGGCCCGGCCGCCCGGCGTGCGGTGAGGCACGTCCGCGCAATCCGGCGATCCGGCTCCCCCGCGGCATGCCGCGGGGGAGCCGGGCACCCCGGGTCAGCCGGCGGTGAAGCGCAGCTCGACCCGGCCGAGGCCGGGCATCTCCGCCGCCACCGCCGCGGTCGGGCCGACCAGGGTGAGGCCGGACATGGTGCCGGTGGTCACCACCGCGCCTTCGGGCATGCCGGTGCCGCGCGCCGACAGCGCGTTGACCAGCCAGACCAGCAGGGCGAAGGGGTCGCCGGCCGGGTTGCCGCCGGTGCCGGCGTGGCGCTCCTCGCCGTCCACGGTCAGGCGAACCGGCTGGGTCAGCGGGTCGATGCCGCGCCAGTCGGCCAGCGGCGCCCCCACCACCAGATGGCCGTTGGACTGGAAATCGGCGAGCTGGGCCAGCGGCGAGGCCGCCGTGCGCTCGACGTAGCGGGTGTCGACCACCTCCAGCGCCGGCATCAGGGCGGCGACGGCGTCGAGCACCTCGGCGCGGGTGTAGGCGGCGGCGCGCGGCGGCAGGGCGCGGCCGAAGCGCACGGCGATCTCCGCCTCGATGCCGCGCATGGCGAAGGCGGCGCCGTCCAGCTCCGCCGGCCCCTCGCTGATGGCCGAGGCCAGGAGGGCGGCGCAGTTGGGCTCGGCATCGGGGGCGCGGGCGCCCACCTTCCAGCCGCCGCAGACGTCCCCCAGCTTGGCCAGCACGGCGTCCTGGATGGCGTAGGCGTCGGCCGCGGAGCGCGGCTGCAGGTCGGCGGGAAGGTCGGCGGGGCGCGGGCCGCCGCGCCGCGCGGCGACCAGCAGGTCGGCGGCGAGGTCGATGCAGGAGGCGGTGTCCATGGGGTGCGTCCAGTCCTTATGGTTGGTTCCCTCCCTCTTAGCCGATCGCCCCCTCCTCGGCCAAGCGGTCGAGAGTCGCGGCGTCGAAACCCAGGTCCGCGAGGACGGCGCGGGTGTGCTCGCCCAGGGTCGGCGCGGCGTGGCGCACCGCGCCGGGGGTGCGCGAGAACTTCACCGGCAGGCCCAGCGTGCGCACGGCGCCGGCCGTCGGGTGCTCCACCTCCACCACCATGGCGCGGGCACGGGTGTGCGGGTGCTCGTGCATCTCGGCGATGCTCAGCACCGGGCCGGCCGGCACGCCCGCGGCCTCCAGCCGGGCCAGCCAGTCGGCGGTGCCGCGCTGGCGGAACACAGCACCCAGCAGCGGCTCCAGCGCCGCCAGGTGCTCCATGCGCCGGGCGTTGTCGGAAAAGCGCGGGTCCCCGGCCAGCTCCGGCGCCTCCAGGGCCGCCACCAGGCGCAGCCAGGTGGGCTGGGTCGCGGCCCCCACGGTGATCCAGCCGTCGGCGGTGGGAAAGGCCTGGTAGGGCGCGTTCAGGGGATGGGCGGAGCCGAGCGGCCCCGGACTCGCCCCGGTGGCGAAGCGGATGGCCGACTGCCAGTAGGTGTGGACGATGCCGGCCTCGAACAGCGAGGTGTCGACGGTCTGGCCCAGGCCGGTGCGCTGGCGCTCCACCAGGGCCGCCAGCACGCCCATGGCGGCGAGGATGCCGGCGGTGATGTCGGTGACCGGCGCCCCGACCTTCACCGGCGGCCGGCCCGGCCCCTCGCCGGTGACGCTCATCAGGCCGCTCATGCCCTGGGCCACCAGGTCGAAGCCACCCTGGTCGGCCAGCGGCCCGGTGCGCCCGAAACCCGAGATGGCGCAGACCACCAGGCGCGGGTTGAGCGCCTCCAGCACGTCCGGGCCGAAACCCAGGCGCTCCAGGGTGCCGCGGCGGTGGTTCTCGACCAGCACGTCGGCGTCGCGCAGCAGCCGGCGCAGCGCCTCGCGCCCGCCCTCGGTCTTGAGGTTGAGGGCGATGCCGCGCTTGTTGCGGTTCATCATCATGTAGGCGGCGGATTCGCCGGCGACGGTGGGCGGCACCATGCGGCGGCTGTCGTCGCCGCCCGGCAGCTTCTCCACCTTCAGCACGTCCGCGCCCATGTCGGCCAGCATCATGCCGCACACCGGCCCGGCCATGATGTGGGCGAGCTCCACCACCTTCACCCCGGCCAAGGGCCCGCCGGGCCCCGCGGCCAGCGGCCCGGCGGGCGTCGTTCCCGTCATGGATCCTCCTGGGGTTTCTCACCGTCCGACGAAGCGCGGCTTCTCCTTGGCCAGGAAGGCCCGGGTGCCGATGCGGAAATCCTCGGTGGCGTAGCAGGCGTAGCCGTCCTCGACCTCCCGCGCGCTCAGGGGCTCCGGGCGCTCCAGGCGGGCCAGGAAGGCCTTGTGCCAGCGCGCCACCAGCGGCGCCCCCTCGGCGATGCGCCGGGCGGTGGCGTAGGCCTCCGCCTCGACCTCGGCGTCGGCGACGACCCGGGTGACCAGCCCCTTCTCCTTGGCCTCGGCGGCCCCGAAGATGCGGCCCTCCAGCAGGATCTCCAGGGCCGCGGCCCGGCCGGCCAGGCGCAGCAGCCCCTCCAGTTCCGGATAGGCCATGACCAGGCCGAGGGACTTGATGGGGGCGCCGAAGCGGCTGGAGTCGCCGCAGACCCGCAGGTCGCACTGGGCGGCGATCTCCAGCCCGCCGCCGACGCAGACGCCCTGGATCAGCGCCACCACGGGATGGCGGCAGTCGCGGATCGCCGCCAGGGTGGCGTGCATGACCGCCCCGTAGGCGCGGGCCTGGTCGACGTCGGCGCGCTCCGTGGCGAACTCGGCGATGTCGTTGCCGGGGCTGAAGGCCTTCTCCCCGGCGCCCCGCAGGACGACGCAGCGCACCCCGTCGTCGGCGTCGAGTTCCGCCACCGCCGCGCCCAGCCGCCGCCACAGCGGCTTGGTCAGGGCGTTGAGGCGGTGCGGCCGGTTCAGGGTCAGGGTGACGATCCCGTCGGCACCGCGGCCGACCAGCAGCTCGTCGTCCATCGCGCGGACCTCCTCAGTAGACAAGGTTGACCAGGGCCAGCGAGATCTCCGGCACATAGGTGCAGATCGCCAGCACGAACAGCAGGGCGCCGATGAAGGGCAGGTTGACCTTGGTGGTCTCCCAGATGTCGGAGCGGGCGATGGAGCACGCCGCGATCAGCACGCTGGCCACCGGCGGCGTCTGCTGGCCGATGGCCAGGTTGAGCGTCACCACCAGGCCGAAATGCACGGGGTCGATGCCGACCTCGGTCACCAGCGGCATGACGATGGGCACCACCAGGATGATGGCCGCGGCCGAGTGCAGGAACATGCCCAGCAGCAGGAAGGCCACGTTCATCAGCGCCAGCACCGCGTACTTGTTGGTGGTCATGTCGGCGATCGAGCGGGCCAGCGCCTGGGGCAGCTGCGCCTCGGTGAGGAAGGTGCCGATCAGCGCCGAGGCGGCCACCAGCAGCATCACCACCGCCGTCTGCACGCCGCCGTCCAGGCAGGCGCGGTAGAGCGCCCGCAGGTCCAGCTCGCGGTAGATGACGATGGACACGAACAGGGCCGCGGCCACCGCCAGGCCGGCCCCCTCGGTCGCCGTGACGAAGCCGCCGAAGATGCCGCCCAGGATGATCACCGGCAGCAGGAAGGCCCAGGCGGCGTCCTTGAAGGTCTGCCACACCCGGCTCGCCTGGAACCGCTCCTCCACCGGGAAGCCGTAGCGCACCGCCTGGACGTAGGCCGCCAGGGCCAGGCCGACGGCCCCCAGCAGGCCCGGCAGGATGCCGGCCACGAACATCTTGACCACCGACGTCTCGGCCATCACGGCGTAGAGGATCATCGGGATCGACGGCGGGATGATGATGGCGAGGCTGGCCGCCGAGGAGCAGACGGCCGCCGCGAACTCCTTGGAGTAGCCGCGCGCCCGCATGGCCGGGATCAGGATGGTGCCGAGCGCCGCCACCCCGGCCACCGCCGAGCCGGAGATCTCCGCGAAGAACATGGAGGCGGCGATGGCCACCATGGACAGGCCGCCGCGCACGAAGCCGAACAGGGCCGAGGCGAAGGCGACGAGCCGGCGCGAGATCGACGACGCGTTCATCACCGCGCCGGCCAGGATGAACAGGGGGATCGCCAGGAGGGGGAAGTTGGTGGCGCCGTCGAACATGACCAGCGCCACGTTGGGCAGCATGTCCGCGCCCTGCACCAGGACGATCGCCATCATGGCGACCATGCCCAGCGCCACGGCGATGGGAACGTTGAGCAGGACCAGGGCGAACAGGCCGCCCAGCATGTAGCCGATGGTCATGTCCGCTGCCCTCCCTGCAGCATGCCGGCGCGCGGCGCGGCGGCCGACGGCGGCGCGGCGGCGGCGGGGCGGGCCGCCGGGCGGCCGGCGCCGTCGCCCAGCGCCTCCTCGATCTCGTGATCGGCGAAGCCGGCGCCGCGGGCGTCGCGCAGCACCCTGGGCAGGCGCAGCGCCTCGGCCAGCATGAACAGCACGGCGCCGACCGGGATCACCGACTGGGACAGCTGCAGCGGCACCCAGGGCAGGCTGACCAGGGTGTCGCCCTCCAGCACCACCAGCACCTGCCATCCGGTCCAGGCGAGCACGGTGAAGAACACGAAGACGCAGGCCTCGGCGAACAGCGTGGCGGCCAGACGCAGCCCGGGCGGGAAGGCGTTGACGACACCGGGAAAGCCGATGTGGGCGCCCTTCAGGGCGGCCAGCGCGGCGCCGTAGTAGGTCAGCCAGGCCAGCCCGACCGACGCGACCTCGTCGTACCAGACCAGCGCGCTGCCGGCGTAGCGGAAGACGAATCCGGCGATGATCAGCAGGGTGAGGGCGGCGACGAGCAGGACGACGATCATTTCCAGCAGCCGCTCGAAGCCGGCACGCAGGGACTCCAGGGTCACGGGCGCGATCCTCTCAGGCGATGGGGCAGGCAGGGGGGCGGGGGGTGGGCGGGGGGGTGCCGCGCCGGCCCCCCGCGCCCGGCCGGGTCACGACTTCTTGGCGAGGCCCAGGGCCTTGTCGATCAGCGCCTTGCCGTCCGGCACCTCGGTCGAGAAGTCCTTGTAGACGCCGGTGCTGGCGTCGATGAAGGCCTGCTTGTCGACCTCGTTCACCGCCATGCCCGCCTCCTTCAGCTTGCCCAGCAGCTCCTCGTCCAGGCCGGCGGCGATCTCGTAGACCGTGGGCTGGACGGCGCGCGCGGCCTCGGCCAGCGCCGTCTGGACCGCGGGATCGAGACGGCTCCAGCTCCGCCCGGCGGTGAGGTAGGCCGGGGTGTAGACGTGGCCGGACAGCGACAGGTACTTCTGCACCTCCTGGAAGCGCGAGGGATAGATCTGCGCGAACGGGTTCTCCTGGCCGTCCATGACGCCGGTCTGCAGCGCCACGAACACCTCCGAGAGCGCCAGCGGGCTGGGGTTGGCCCCGTAGGCCTGGAACATCTTCACCCGCCACACCCCCTTGGGGGTGCGCAGCTTGATGCCCTGGAGGTCGGCCGGCTTGACGATGGCGCGCCGGTTGTTGGTGATGTGGCGGAAGCCGTTCTCCCAGACCCCGAGGATGCGGTAGCCGTCCTTTTCCGCCAGGGGCGCCAGGATCGGCATGACGATCTCGTCGCGGATGCGCGCCATGTGCTCGCGATCCTGGACGAGGTAGGGCATCTCGAACAGCCCGAAGGCCGGCACCTCCGACGACATCACGGTCGACGGCAGCGCCAGGTCGATGGTGCCCAGCTTCAGCTTCTTCAGCATCTCGGAATCGCCGCCGAGCTGGCTGGAGCCGTAGACCACCACCTTGGCGGTGTCGCCCAGCTTCTCGTTGGCGACCTTGGCGAAGGCCTGGGCGGAGCGGTCGAACAGCGAGCCCGGCTCGCCGACGTGGCCGAGCTTGATCTCGGTCTGGGCGGCGGCGCTCCCCGCCGCCAACGTGCCGGCGATCAACGCCGTGGCCAACAGTTTCAGCATGGTCCTTTCCTCCCTTTATGGTTCGTTGTCTTCGGCGGCGCGGCCGCCCCCCCTACTCCGCCGCCGCGGACGCCGCCGCGGGCTGGCGGTTGCTGCCGTGCTCGAGATAGGCCATGGCCGCCTGCACGCCGCCGGCCCGGTGCGGGATGCCCGACGCCGCCAGCGCCATCTCGACGCCGGCCAGCGTGCCGGCCAGCGTCAGGTCGTTGAAGTCGCCGAGGTGGCCGATGCGGAACACCCGGCCGGCCAGCCGGCCCAGCCCCGTCCCCAGGGACAGGTCGAAGCGCTCCAGCGCGATCCGGCGGAAGACGTCGGCGTCGTGGCCCTCGGGCACCACCACGGCGGTCAGCGAGCTGGAATACTCCTCCGCATCCGCCGCCAGCACCTCCAGCCCCCAGCCGGCCACGGCGCGCCGGGTCGCCTCGGCGTGGCGGTCGTGGCGGGCGAAGACGTTGGCCAGCCCCTCCTCCATCAGCATGGCCACCGCCTCGTGCAGGCCATAGAGCAGGTTGGTGGCGGGGGTGTAGGGGAAGAAGCCGCCGGCGTTGGCCTTCAGCATGTCCTCCCAGTCCCAGTAGGAGCGCGGCAGGCGGTTGCTCCGGCTGGCCGCCAGCGCCTTCTCCGACACCGCGTTGAAGCCCAGCCCCGGCGGCAGCATCAGCCCCTTCTGGGAGCCGGCGACGGTGACGTCCACCCCCCACGCGTCGTGGCGGTAGTCGATGGACCCCAGCGAGGAGATGGTGTCCACCAGCAGCAGCGCGGGGTGGCCGGCGGCGTCGATGGCGCGGCGCACCAGCGGCACCCGGCTGGCCACCCCGGTGGAGGTCTCGTTGTGGACCACCATCACCGCCTTGATGGCGTGGCCGCGGTCCTCGGCCAGCCGCCCCTCCACCACCGCGGGGTCGACGCCGTGGCGCCAGTCGCCGGGCACGAACTCGCACTCGATGCCGAACTTGCCCGCCAGGTTGCGCCACAAGGTGGCGAAATGGCCGGTCTCGAACATCAGCACCCGGTCCCCGGGGGAGAGCGTGTTGACGATGCACGCCTCCCACGCCCCGGTGCCCGAGGAGGGGTAGATCACCACCGGCCCCTTGGTGGCGAACACCGGGCGGATCTCCTCCAGCAGGGCGGCGCCCAGGCGCTGGAACTCCGGCCCGCGGTGGTCGATGGTCGGCCGGTCCATGGCCCGCAGCACGCGGTCGGGCACGTTGGTCGGGCCGGGGATCTGCAGGAAATGCCGTCCGCTGCGATGGGCCATCGCGGTGGGTCCTCCCCGAATGTTTGTTTGTGTTGCTGATCTTTATTTTGCATGCAAAACGCAAAACGGCAACCGCGAAATGGCCCCCCGCCCCACGGAGATCGGCCTATGCCATTGGTCTGAGCCGCCGCCCCGGGTCCGGCCGTTGCATCTTGCATGCAAACTGCTACGCTGATCATCCGCCCACCCAACCGTCATTCCGGAGAGGACCGATGCCGCTCGACGCCCGCCCCGCCCGCCGCTTCGCCGCCGCCGCCGGCCGGATCGGCGACAGCGCGCTCGCCGGCCGGCTGCGCGGCGCGGTGCACGGCGAGGTGCTGTTCGACGCCTTCGCGCGCGGCCGCTACAGCACCGATGCCTCGATCTACCAGGTCGAGCCGGTGGGGATTCTGGTGCCCCGCGACGACGCCGACGTGGCCGCCGCCCTGGCGATCTGCGCCGAGGAGGACGTGCCGGTGCTGCCGCGCGGCGGCGGCACCTCCCAATGCGGCCAGACGGTGGGCACGGCGCTGGTGGTCGACACCTCGCGCCACATGAACCGGGTGCTGTCGGTGGACGCCACGGCGCGCACCGCGGTGGTGCAGCCGGGCATCGTGCTGGACACCCTGAACCGTCACCTCAAGCCGTTCGGCCTGTGGTACCCGGTCGACGTCTCCACCTCGGCCCAGGCGACCATCGGCGGCATGGCCGGCAACAACTCCTGCGGCACCCGGTCGCTGCGCTACGGCAACATGGTGGACAACGTCCGCGCCATCGACGCCCGGCTGGCCGACGGCACGGCGCTGCGCCTGGTCGGCGGGCACGCCCCGGCCGAGGCCGCGGCACCCGGCCGCCACGCCGCGCTGGAGGCGGCGATGGCCGCCCTGCACGCCCGCGAGGCCGGGGAGATCGCCGCGCGATTCCCCGCGGTGCAGCGCCGGGTCGGCGGCTACAACCTGGACCGGCTGGGCGGGCCGCGGCCCGACCTCGCCCGGCTGCTGGTGGGGTCGGAGGGCACGCTGGCCTTCTTCGAGCGCATCGAGCTGGCGCTCGCCCCCCTGCCCCGCCACAAGGTGCTGGGGGTGTGCCACTTTCCGACCTTCCGCAAGGCCATGGAATCGGCCGCCCCCATCGTCGCCCTGAAGCCCGCGGCGGTGGAGCTGGTGGACGCCACGATGATCCGCCTGGGGCGCGACATCCCGCTGTTCCGCGCCACCATGGACCTTGCGGTGACGGGCGAGCCGGAGGCGCTGCTGCTGGTGGAGTTCGCCGGCGACGACCGCGACGCGGAGATCGCCAACCTCGCCGCGCTGGTCGAGCTGATGGCCGACCTCGGCCTGCCGGGCGGGGTCGTCGAGGCCGTCGACCCCGCCTTCCAGGCGGCCATCTGGGAGGTCCGCAAGGCCGGCCTCAACATCATGATGTCCATGCGCACCGAGGGCAAGCCGGTCTCCTTCATCGAGGACTGCGCGGTGCCGCTGGCGCATCTGGCCGACTACACCGAGCGCCTCAGCGCGGTGTTCGCCAGGCACGGCACCCGGGGCACCTGGTACGCCCACGCCTCGGAGGGCTGCCTGCACGTGCGCCCGGTGCTGAACCTGAAGCAGGAGCTGGGGGCGCGCACCATGCGGGCGATCGCCGAGGAGGCCTTCGCCATGGTGCGCGAGTACAAGGGCTCCCACTCCGGCGAGCACGGCGACGGGCTGGTCCGCTCGGAGTTCCACGAGGCCATGTACGGCCCGCGCCTGACCGCCGCCTTCGGCGCCGTCAAGGCGGCCTTCGACCCCACCGGCCTGTTCAACCCCGGCAAGATCGTCGACCCGCCGCGCATGGACGACCGCAGCCTGTTCCGCTTCAAGCCCGGCTACGCCGGGCTGCCGGTCGAGACGGCGCTGGACTGGTCGGCCTGGCCCGGCGGGTTCCTGGGGGCGGCGGAGATGTGCAACAACAACGGCGCCTGCCGCAAGGCCGAGCCCGGGGTGATGTGCCCGTCCTTCCGCGCCACCGGCGAGGAGGTGCACGTCACCCGCGGCCGCGCCAACGCGCTGCGCCTGGCGCTGAGCGGCCAGCTCGGCGCCGACGCCCTGACCTCCGAGGCCATGCGCGCCACCATGGACCTGTGCCTGGGCTGCAAGGGGTGCCGGCGCGAGTGCCCGACCGGCGTCGACATGGCCCGCATGAAGGTCGAGGTGCTGCACCAGATCCGGCGCCGCCACGGCCTCTCCCTGCGCGACCGGCTGGTCGCCCACCTGCCGCGCTACGCGCCGCTGGCGTCGCGGCTGGGCCGCCTGCTCGCCCTGCGCGACCGGGTGCCGGGGGCGGCGGCGCTGGCGGAACGGCTGACCGGCCTGACGGCGCGGCGCGCCCTGCCGCGCTGGCACCCCGCGCCGCTGCGCGACGACGAGGCGGCGCCGGCGGGCGGCACGGGACCCCGCGGCGGCGAGGTCGTCCTGCTGGCCGACTGCTTCAACCGCTGGTTCGAGGCCGACAACACCCGCGCCGCGCTCACGGTGCTGGCGGCCGCCGGCTGCACCGTCCACATCGCGACACCGGCCGACGGCGGGCGGCCGCTGTGCTGCGGGCGCACCTACCTGGCGTCCGGCATGGTCGACGCGGCGCGGGCCGAGCAGCGCCGGCTGCTGGCCGCCGTGCTGCCCCACGTGCGGCGCGGCGTGCCGGTGGTCGGGCTGGAGCCGTCCTGCCTCTTGACCCTGCGCGACGAGCTGGCGGCGGTGCTGCCCGGCCCCGACGCCGACGCGGTGGCGGCCCAGGCCCTGCTGCTGGAGGAGTTCCTCGACCGCGAGCGCGCGGCCGGGCGCCTGGCGCTGCCCCTGAAGCGCCTTCCGTACCGCCGTGCGCTGCTGCATGGTCACTGCCACCAGAAGGCGTTCGGCGCCATGGGCGCGGTGGAGCGGGTGCTGGGGCTGGTTCCGGGATTGACGGTGGAGACGGTCAAGGCCACCTGCTGCGGCATGGCCGGGGCCTTCGGCTACCAGGCGGAGCATTACGAGGTGTCGATGGCGGTGGGCGAGCTGGACGTGCTGCCGGCGGTGCGCAAGGCCGGGCCGGACGACGTGGTGGTGGCCGACGGCACCAGCTGCCGCCACCAGATCGCCCATGGCGCGGGGCGCGAGGCGGTGCACGTCGCGGTGCTGCTGGCCCGGGCCCTGGACGGGGCCGGGACCGGGGGGGAGGACGCACGGTGACCCGCATCGTCCGGCCCAGCCTGCACGTGGAGGCGGTGGCCCGCCTGCGCGACCTCATCGTCGAGGGAACCCTGCGCCCCGGCGAGCGCCTGAACGAGCGGGAGCTGTGCGAGCAGTTCGGGATCTCCCGCACGCCGTTGCGCGAAGCCCTCAAGGTGATGGCCAACGAGGGGCTGGTGGTGCTGCTGCCCAACCGCGGCGCCCGCGTCACCCGCCTGACCCGGCGCGACATCCAGGACATGTTCCACGTCATGGGCGCCCTGGAGGCGCTGTCGGGGGAGCTGGCCTGCCAGCGCGTGTCGGAGGCGGCGGTGGCCGAGATCCAGGCCCTGCACTACGAGATGCTGGCGGCCCACGCGCGGCGCGACCGGCGCGAGTACTTCCGCCTGAACCAGGCGATCCACGCCGCCATCCTGGCGGCCGCCGACAACCCCGTGCTGTCGACCATGTACGCCACCCTGTCGACCCGCATCCGGCGGGTGCGCTACATGGCCAACATGGGGCACGAGCGCTGGGACCAGGCGGTGCGCGAGCACGAGCAGATCCTCGACGCCCTGACCCGCCGCGACGCGCCCCGCCTGGCCGCCGAGCTGCGCGCCCATCTGGAGCACAAATGCGCGGTGGTCCTGGCCTCGCCGGGCATCGACGCCGAGGTCGAGGAGGCGGCGACGGCGGCGGAGTGACCCGGGGGCAGAGTGACCCGGGGGCAGAGTGACCCGGGGGCAGAGTGACTGGGGGACGGAGTGACCCCGGGGGACCACCGACGCGGCGCACCGACACGGCTGCGGAACGGCGCCGTCCGCCACCGGCCGGACGGTGGTGCCGACCCGCGCCGCCGACGGCCGATCCCGATCGGCCGCGAGGCGCTGGCGCGGCGGGCGCGCGGCGCCCACGGCACGTGACAGAGGAACCGTGCCGCCCTATGCTTTTCTCCGGTTGTCCGCGCCCCCGGCGCCGGCACGGGACGGGAGAGGAGGCTGGCGCCCATGCCCCGCATGCGCATCGACCGGATCGGCGACGCCCTCCGGTGCCAGGACCTGGACGACCCGCACGCCACCGTCGACAAGCCCCTGGGCGCCGGCGGCACGGCGCGGCTGGCCGCCTGGGCCCGGGCCTACGACGCCGCGGTCCGTGCGAACGCCGACGACGGCCGGCTGGCGGCCATCGGCGCGGAGATCGCCGCCCTGCTGAACCACGGCGACGGCTGGCTCGATCGCCGCCTCGACGCGGGCGCCGGCCCGGTGTCGCTCGACGTGGCGGCACCGCTGCGGCCGGACGCCGGCGCCCAGGCCCTGCTCGACCTGCCGTGGGAGGTGCTGGCGCCGGGCGGCGCGCTGCTGGCGGCCGACGCGGTGCGCCCCTTCCTGGTCGCCCGCCGGCTGGGATCCCCGGCAACGCCCGAGCCGCCGGCCCACGGCGACATCGCGGTGCTGTTCATGGCGGCCGAGGTGGATGGACAGCGGCCGCTCGATCACGAGTGGGAGGAGGTCGCCTTCCTGGAGGCGACCCGCGACCTCAACGCCCATCTCGCGGTGGAGGAAAGCGGCAGCCTCACCGGGCTGGAGCTGCGGCTGCGCCAGGGCGGGCGCCGCGACGTCGTGCACCTGACGGGGCACGGGGACATCGGGGCGGATGGCCCGGTCCTGCTGCTGGAGACGCCGGAGGGTGGCGAGGACCGGGTCGGCGCCGGAAAACTCTGCGAGGCGTTCGGGGATTCGGCGCGTCAGCCACGGCTGGTGTTCCTGTCCGCCTGCCGCACCGCCGAGCCGGGCCGGTCCGGCGCCGCCCCCTTTACCCAGGACCTGGTGCGGGCGGGGGTGGCCAACGCCCTGGGCTGGGACGGGTCGGTGCAGGACGCCGACGCCACCCGCTTCGCCGCCGTGTTCTACCGGGAACTGGCCGGTGGGCAGAGCGTCGTCCACGCCGCCGCCCGGGCCCGCCGGACGCTGCTGACCGAACGCCCGGCCGCCGACACGGCCGCCGGCCGCCACTGGCATCTGGCGCGGGTGTGGCTGGGACCCCAGGGCGGTGGGGCGCTGTGTGACCCGGACCGGCCGACCCGGCCGTTTCCGCCGCGCGCCGACAAGGCCTATCTCGACAAGCGAGGGGAACGGGTGCCGGTGGCGACGCCGGACCAGTTCGTCGGCCGCCGCCGCTCCATCCAGGCCGCACTGCGCGCCTGGACCCGGGGAACGGCCGGCGTGTTGGTGCAGGGCATGGGCAACCTCGGCAAGTCCAGCCTTGCCGAACGCATCGCCAACCGCCACGAGCACCACGCGGTGGTGGTGGTCTTCGAGACCTACGACGCCCACAGCGTGTTCCGTGCCCTGGTGGACGCCCTGCCCGGGGACCGGCAGCGCGAGGCGGTCGCCACCCACGCGGCGGTGGTGATGGCATCGCCCGACGCCCTGAAGCCGGTGCTGCAGGACTGGCTGAGGGGGCCGTTCTCGGGCACCGGCGGCACCCGGCCGATCCTGCTGATCGTCGACGACCTGGAGCGCATCCTGGCGGACCCGAAACGGGGGGAGGACGCCACCCCCTTCGCCACGCCGGAGCACGCCGCGGCGATGGCCGCGGTGATCGCGGCCTTCCGCGACGCCGGCCGCGCCACCCGCTCCCGTCTGCTGATCACCAGCCGCTACGGCTTCGTGCTGACCGACGCCCGCGGCGACGATCTGGCGGCGCGGCTGACCGCGATCCCGTTGCCGCCGATGGACGAGGCCCAACGGACCAAGCAGATGCGCACCGCCGAACGGCTCGCCGGCCAGGGCGGCGCCCCCCGGCGCGGCGCCGAGGGCCAGGACGCCGCGGTGGCGGCGCTGAAGGCGCGAATCGCCAAGGCGGCCGGCGGCAATCCCGGCCTTCAGGAGATCCTGACCCGGCCGCTGCTGTCCCCCGCGGACGCCGCGGCGGGACTGGACGCGGCGACGCGGGCGGTCGCCGCGGTGGAGGGCTGGCTCGCCAGCGGCCGGGAGGCGGCGGACGGCAGCGCCGCCGCGGAGTTCTTCGAACGGGTGTCGCTTGAGGCCTTCCGCGACACCTTGACCCCAAGCGAGACAGCCCAGCTGTCCGCCGCCACCCTGTTCCGCCTGCCGGTGCCGGTCGCGGCGCTGGTCGCGGTGGGGCGGGCCGCCGGCGTCGCCGCGCCGGAGCGCGCCGTCGACCGCCTCCAGGGGCTGGGGCTGCTGGACCGCTACGGCGCCGGCCGCGACGGGCTGGAGGCCGCCGTCAACCCGCTGGCCCGGCCGCTGGCGCCGCCGCTCGCCGCGGTGGACGAGAGGACGCTGGGCACGGCGGCGGTCCCGCCGCTGCGCGCGGCCTGGCTGTCCGACGGCAAGGCCCCGCCGGTGCACCCGCGCAGCGCCGAGCTGGCGCGGCTGGCCGTGCTGGCCGGCGGGCCGGCGGATCTCGTCGCCGCGGCCGCGCTGGCCGGCGGCACCCACCTGTTCCACGAGGCGCTGGCGGCGAGCGAGGCGTGGTCCCTGCTGTCGGACGCGCTGGGCCTTCTGGACGGCGCCGCCACGCCGCCGGGCCTGCCGCTGCTGCGGCTCGCCGCCCAATGCGCCGGGCGCCTCGGCCACGGCGCGGCGCAGGACGCGTTGCTGCGGCGCGCCGTGGCGGTGACCGACGGCGATCCCGGCGTCCGGGCGATGGCGGCGGCAGACTGGGCGGACCGCCTCGCCCAAAGGGGCGCGACCCACGACGCGGAACGGCTGCTCCTGAAAGCCGCCATGCAGTTCGAAGCCCTGGGAATGGCGCGCGAACGCGCCGTCACCATGGGCAAGATCGCCGACATCCTCTCACAACGGGGACAGACCGAAGAGGCCCTGCGCATCCGACGCGACGAGCAACTCCCCGTCTACGAACGCCTGGGCGACGTGCGTTCGCGCGCCGTCACCATGGGCCAGATCGCCGACATCCTCTCACAAAGGGGACAGACCGAAGAGGCCCTGCGCATCCGACGCGACGAGGAACTCCCCGTCTACGAACGCCTGGGCGACGTGCGTTCGCGCGCCGTCACCATGGGCAAGATCGCCGACATCCTCTCACAAAGGGGACAGACCGAAGAGGCCCTGCGCATCCGACGCGACGAG
>NZ_BAAKJB010000047.1:0-47980 GCF_059703765.1 Azospirillum sp. NS33
CGGTGTCGTCGATCGACCGCGAGAAGGTGCTGACCAGCGCGTTGATCTCCGACTGCCCGCTGCGCAGGCGCTTCAGCCGCTGGTTGACGATGACGAGATAGACCGTCGCCGTCACCAGCATGACCGCCAGCGCGGCATCAATGAGAAAGGAGACCATCGATCAGCTCCTGCTTGGTGTCCAGGTCGGTGTCCACCTTGACGGCGATGTTGCCGTTGCGCTGCCCCATGTGGCCGGCGAAGAGGGGGATGGTTTTGCTGGTCACCAGGACCTGCCCCTCGGGGTTGATGCGCAGCTTCAGCGACTGCCCCTTCTGCCAGTTCAGAACCTCGCCGAGCGACACCTGGGTTTCGCTGAGGACCGCGACCAGCTCCAGCTTGGAGCGCATCAGCTCGCCCTTCAGGTGGTTCTCCCACACGGAGTCGTGGCCGAACCGCTCGCCCATGAACATCTGCACCAGCTTGCCGCGCACCGGCTCCAGGGTGGAGTAGGGGATGACCACGTCGACGTGGCCGGTGCGGCGTTCCACCTCGACCGCGATGCGCACCCGGATCACCGCGTTGGTGGCGCGGGTGATGGTGGCGAACTGCGGGTTCACCTCCAGACGGTCGAACACGAAGTCGATCTGCGCCAGCGGGTCGAAGGACTGGCCGAGGTCCTGCAGGATGACCTTCATCAGCCGCTCGGTCATCTTGCGTTCGATGGAGGTGTAGGCGCGCCCGTCGACCCGGCCGGGCCGCGACCGGCGGCCGCCCAGCAGCACGTCCATCATGCAGTAGATCAGCGCGCTGTCGATCGACAGCAGCATCTGGTTGTCCCACTGCTCCGCCCGGGCCACGCCGATCAGGGCCGGCAGCTCGATGGTGTCGAGGAAGTCGGTGTAGCGCAGCCATTCGATGCGCATCAGCGACGCCTCGACGTTGCTGGTCGCGAACTGGCGCAGCGAGGTGTTCAGCAGCCGCACCATGCGGTCGAACACCACGTCCAGCATCGGCAGGCGGTCCTTGTTGACCGTCGTCGAGCTGATCAGCATCTTGATCGCGTTGGGTGGCTCGTCGGACAGCTGCGGCATGGCGAAGTTGAGCAGGCGGTCGATCTCCTCCTGATTGAGGATCTTGGAGTCGCCCACCGTACCGGCCTCGCCGCCGGCCGCCGCGGCGGCCGCGGCGGCCTTCAGCACCGCCTGGTTCCAGTCGGCGTCCAGCGCGCCGCCGGCCGCGTCCGCCGTCCCGGCCCCGGACTCCCCGCCCGACCCGTCGTGCTGGCCGGCGGCCGGCCAGGCCATCGGCTGCTCCGCGCCGTCGGCGGCGGCGGACCAGTCGGGATGGGGCTGTTCGGGGTGGGGCTGGTCCGCCCCATGGGTCTCGCCGTCGGAGGGATTGGTCATCCTGAGCCTCTGCGGGTTGGATCGCGATCGCTATTGGGTCAGCAGGCTGCGCAGCAGCACGTCGGTGATGGGCTCGCCGTCGGCCGGGGTGGTCCCGGGCGGGGCGAGCAGCAGGTTGAAGCGGCGCTTCAGCTCGGTGCGCAGCCGGTGCAGGCCGGCGGAGCCGTCCAGGTCGTCCTCGTCGAGGTTGCGCAGGAACTCCTGCATCGCGTCGACCAGGCGCGGCATCGCCTCCGCGACCTCGACCCGCCGGCTCGGCACCGACACCAGGGTGATGCCGATCTTCATGAAGCGGGACGGCGTGTCGCGGCGCAGGTTGACGATCGTGTCCGGGACCTCGATCACGCCGTCGGTCTCGATCGGAACGGCCGGCTCGGTCAGGGCGAGCAGGCGGTCCACCCCATCCTGGCCGACCGCCAGCCAATAGCCGGCGACGCCGGCGCCGAGCACCACCACAACCGCCAGCATGCCGAGCAGAAGACGGGCGAGCGGCAGCACGACGATCAGAACCCGCCGCGACGGCCCCGTTTTCTGCGCCATGGCCAAGTCGAAGTCGTCAATGCTTGTATTCATACCGTCCCGTCCGCTCGAGTGGCTGGATTTTTAGGAAAATCATGCTCGGATAAATTTTTAGGGAATTTGTCGCCGGGTGATCCCCGGCATTTTTTACTCCGCTTAAAAGCACCGCCGATAGTCTTGCCTGGTGTTCGGGGCCGAGAGTAGGACCCCCGATTTTCGGAAACTTTAAAGGTGCGGCGAGCGTGGACAGTCTGTTCGACACTTTGCGATCGCTCGGGCGCGGACGGCTCCTGGCGCTCGCCGGAACCGGCGTCGGCATTGTCGCGGCGATCGCCGGCATGGCCCTCCTGCTGTCGCAGCCCCATATGACGACGCTCTACACCGGCCTGGAGCCGGCCGAGGCGGGGCGCATCGTCAAGGCCATCGAGACGCTGGGCGTGCCGGTGGCGGCGCCCTATGACGGGACCACCATCGAGGTGCCCCAGTCCGAGGCGTCGCGGGTGCGCATGCTGCTGGCCGAACAGGGGCTGCCCTCGTCGGGCGGCGTCGGCTACGAGCTGTTCGACACCGACAAGCCGTTGGGCATCACCAGCTTCATGCAGCGCATGAACCGCCTGCGCGCCCTGGAGGGCGAGCTGGGCCGCACCATCGAGACGCTGTCCGGCGTCGAGGCGGCGCGCGTCCACGTGGTGCTGCCCGACCGCGAGGAGTTCTCGCGCACGGCGCCGACGCCGACCGCGTCCGTGGTGGTGCGCATGCGCGGCCGCGCCGTGATGGAGCGCCGCCAGGCCCTGGCGATCCGCCACCTGGTGTCGGCCGCGGTGCCCGACCTCAAGCCGGGCTCCGTCACCGTCCTGGACGCCGCGGGCGAGCTGTTGCTGAGCGAGGACGACGGGCCGGGCCTGGCCTCGGCGCGCGCCGACGGGATGCGCGCCACCACCGAGAACCGGGTCGCCCGCGCCATCGAGCAGATGCTGGTGGCGCGGCTGGGTCCGGGCAACGTGCGCGTCCAGGTCGCCGCCGAGATCGAGACCAAGCGCGAGGTCGTGCGCAGCCAGACCTTCGACCCCGCCAGCCAGGTGGTGCGGTCCACCCAGCTGGTCGAGGAGCAGGGCCGCAGCGTCGACAGCAGCGGCGAGCCGCCGGTCACCGCCGAGCAGAACCTGCCCCAGAACGAGGTCGACGCCCAGGCCCAGGCGGCCCAGTCCAGCAACGACACGCGGCGCCAGGAAGAGACCATCAACTACGAGATCTCCAACGTCGCGCGCGAGACGGTGATCGAGCCGGGCGAGGTGCGCCGCCTCAGCGTCGCCGTGCTGGTCAACGGCGTGACGACCACCGCCGCCGACGGCACCCGCACCTACCAGCCCCGCGACGCCCAGGAGCTGGAGCGGCTGGCCGAGCTGGTGCGGTCCGCCATGGGCTTCGACGCCGACCGCGGCGACCGGGTCACGGTGGAGAATCTCGAATTCGTCGAGATGGCCCCCGACCTCGGTGTGCGCGATCCCTGGCAGGAGATCGTCGACACCCTGTCGCGCAACGTGATGACGCTGATCCAGTGGATCATCCTGCTGGTGCTCTCCGGCCTGCTGATCCTGGTCGGGCTGCGGCCGCTGATCCGCCGCGTCTTCCCGGCCCCCGAGCCGGCCGTCGCGGAGGCGGCGGAGGCGCTGGCGGGGGCCGCCGCAGGCGCCGTCCCGCAGCTCGCCGGCCCGGCCGGGGCCACGGCCGGGGCGGCCGCCGGGGCCGCCGGCGGGGCGGCCGGGGCCGCCGGCATGGCGCGCACGGGCGCGACCGACGAGGACGGCGAGGAGAGCGACTCCGCCCTGCCGATGCAGGGCATCGAGGAGACCATGGAGCAGCTCATCGAGCTGCGCGCGGTGGAGGGCCGGGTGCGCGCCTCGTCGATCCGCCGGCTCGGCGAGATGGTCGACCAGTACCCCGACGAGGCCATCGACATCCTGCGGTCCTGGCTCTATGAGGAGGCCGCGTGATGGTCTACCAGCGTTACCGCTTCGACCGCAGCTTCGGCGGCGCGCGGGTCGAAGCGCCGCCGCCGCCACCACCGCCCGAGCCGGTCGATCCCCTGACGGTGCCGCGCCATTCCGAGCGTGCCCTGCAGGCCGCGGTCGCCGCGGCCCGCCAGGAGGCCGAGGCCGACGGGGTGGCGCGCGGCCGGCGCGAGGGCGAGGCGCTGGCGCGCAAGCGCCTGGAAGCCGACATCGCCGACGGGCTGGCCGGCCTGCTGGAACGGGCCGCCGCGCTGGAGGCGCCCCACGCGGCGCTTCTGGAGCGGCTGGAGGCGCACGGCACCGGCCTTCTCGCCGCGCTGGTCGGCCGCCTGGCGCCGCATCTGATGAGCGCCACCGCCCGCACCGAGGTGGAACGGGTCGCCGGCGAGGCCCTGCGGGCCGCCGCGGGCGCGCCCGAGTTGCGCGTGCGGGTCCATCCCGCGGTGGCCGCCGACCTCGACACCCGGATGCGCGCCATGGCTGCCGACACCGGATACGCCGGCGCCCTCACCGTCGTCGCCGACGACTCCCTGGTACCGGGCGCCCTCGACGCGACGTGGGAGGCCGGCGGGCTGCGCCGCGATCCCGCTGACCTGGAACGCGCGCTGGCGGCGGTCGTCGACCGCACCATCGCCGCGCTGGTTCCCGCCGCCTCCACCCGTGACTGACCTCCCGACTTCGACGGAAGCGAGAAACGCATCATGCCTTCATTGAACCTCGACAACCTCGTCGACGACACCAAGAACGGCGAGAAGGGCCCCGACGGGCCGATCAACGCCATCTACAACGTTCCGGTCGACGTGCAGGTCGTGCTCGGCCGCACCAGCATGCTGGTGGCGCAGCTCCTCAAGCTCGGCCGCGGCGCGGTGCTCGAGCTGGAACGCAAGGTCGACGAGCCCGTGGAGGTCCTCGTCAACCACCGGCTCGTCGCCCGCGGCGAGGTGGTGATCGTCGAGGACCAACGCCTCGGCGTCACCCTGACCGAGATCGTGCGCAACGCGGAACTGGACCTCGACTGACCGGGGACCGGACCATGACCCCCTTGCGCGCGGTTCCTTCGGCGGCGGGTGCCGCCGTTTTGGCCCCGGCAGCGGCCGCCGCCGTTGTGACCCGGGCGGCGGCATCCGCCGCCGTTGTGACCCGGGCGGCGGCATCCGCCGCCGTTGTGACCTGGCCGGCGGCATCCGCCGCCGTTGTGACCTGGCCGGCGGCATCCGCCGCCGTTGCGGCCCTGGCCGTCGCGGCGGTGCTGTCGGCGTCCCCCGCCGCCGCGCAGAGCTTCGACCTCGGCCTGGGATCGCTGGGAACCCTGGGCGACGGCGGCAGCCTGTCGGGGCGGATCGTCCAGGGCATCATCCTGCTGACGGTGCTCAGCGTCGCCCCCGGCCTGCTGATCATGGTCACCTGTTTCACCCGCATCATCGTGGTGTTGTCGCTGCTGCGGTCCGCCCTCGGCCTTCAGCAGTCGCCGCCCAACATGGTGCTGATCAGCCTGGCGATGTTCCTGACCTTCTACATCATGAGCCCGGTGATGGACCGCGCCTGGCAGGACGGCCTGCGGCCCCTTCTCAACGAGCAGGTGACCCAGGAGCAGGGGTTGGAGCGCATGATCGAGCCGTTCCGCGAGTTCATGTTCGCCAATGTCCGGGGGCGCGACCTCACGGCCTTCGCCGCCTTCTCCGGCGGCACGGTGGCGCCGCCGGAGGAGCCGTCCGGCGCCGGCGGGGCGACCGTCGAGGAGGACGCCGGTCCGGCGACGGCGGCCGCCGTCGACCTGCGCCTGCTGATGCCGGCGTTCCTGCTGTCGGAGCTGCGCCGCGCCTTCGAGATCGGCTTCCTGCTGTTCCTGCCCTTCCTGGTCATCGACATGGTGGTGGCGGCGATCCTGATGGCCATGGGCATGATGATGCTGCCGCCGGTGATGATCGCCCTGCCGTTCAAGATCATCTTCTTCGTCCTGACCGACGGCTGGTTCCTCATCGCCGGCAGCCTGATCCGGTCCTATGGAACGGGGGTGTGAGGCGATGGCCGTCCACGTCACGCCACCCGTTCGCGCCGCCGGGCTGGCCGACAGCCTCACCGCCCTGGCGCGCCGCGCCGGCGTCGCCCCGGGCGACGACGCCAGCGTCCTCGACCTGCTCGCCGCCGTCGAGGGCCACCCGCTGATCCCGCACGAGCTTTTGCTGGTCGCCGGCACCGTGATGGCCGGCGCCTTCCGCCACGACCGCCTGCTCGCCACCCCGCCGGAGGGGCCGGACGACGGCCAGGCCTCCGCCGACTGCTCATTTTGAGGTGCCGCCATGGGATCCCCCGTCAAGATCCGTGAGAACTACAAGAGCCTGAACGGTGCCGAGAAGAGCGCCATCATCTTCCTGGCGCTCGGCGAGGAACGCGGGTCCCGGCTGATGGAGCGCCTCGACGACGACGAGATCCGCATCGTCAGCCGGGCCATGGCGACCCTGGGCAACGTCACCTCGAACCTGGTCGAATCGCTGCTGCGCGTCTTCACCGAGCGGTTCGCCAAGACCGGGTCGGTGGTCGGCTCCTACGACAGCACGGAGCGCATGCTGACCCGGTTCCTGCCCACCGACCGCGTGTCGGAGATCATGGGCGAGATCCGCGGCCCCGCCGGGCGCACCATGTGGGAGAAGATGTCGAACGTGAACGAGGGCGTCCTGGCCAACTACCTGGCCGGCGAATACCCGCAGACGGCGGCGGTGATCCTGTCCAAGATGCGCCCGGAGCACGCCGCCAAGTCGATCGTCCTGCTGCCGCAATCGGTGCGCGGGGAGGTCATCGAGCGGATGATCCAGATCGAGTCCGTGCAGCGCGAGGTGCTGCTCGACATCGAGTCCATCCTGCACAGCGAGTTCATGGCCAACTACGCGCGCACCCACGGCAACGACTCGCTGGAGCGCATGGCCGACATCTTCAACCGCATCGACCGCGACACCATGGCCGAGATCTTCGCCGACCTGGAGCCGGCGCTTCCCGAGCCGACGCAGCGGATCAAGCAGCTGATGTTCACCTTCGAGGACCTGATGCGGCTCGACCGGGTGTCGCTGCAGAACCTGATCCGGCGCTGCGACACCGGCCAGATCGCCATTGCCCTCAAGGGCGCCCAGGCGGCCCAGCGCGACCACTTCCTGTCGGTGCTGTCGGAACGCGCCCGGCTGATCCTGATGGACGAGATCGAGAACATGGGGCCGCTGCGCATGCGCGACGTCAACGACGCCCAGGCCGAGATCGTCGCCATGGCCAAGTCGATGGCCGACGACGGGGCGATCGTCATCCCGCAGACCGACGACGGCGACGCCGTGGTGTACTGATGATGCCGCCCGATCTGCCGCGCCCGCCGCCGGGCCAGGTGCCGCCCCAGGACACCCCGTCGCCGCCGTCGTCCGACGCCGGGCGGTGGCCGATGCCGCCGCCCGGCCCGTTCGCCGTGGCCGGCCTGCGCACCGTGGCGGGGGAGGGCGGCGGGGTGGGGCGGCCCCTGCCGGACGGCGGCCGGCGCGGCCCGGGGGACGGCGACGGGGACACCGACGGCCCGCACGACAGCGGCGCGGTGGTTCGCCTGCTCGACCTGGTGGCGCCCTTCGACGGCGAGGCGGCGGCCCTGGCACGCGGCTGCCTGCCGCGCAGCGATTCCACGTTCGGCGCGGGGCTGGCGCTGTTTCTGGCGACGGCGGCGGCGGGCTGCCGGGCGTGGCTGCCGTCCGACGTGGTCGCCCAGCTGGAGGGGCTGGACGACGGGCTGGTGCTCGACGAATGCGACGACGCCCTGGCGCCGCGCCAGCACCACCTGGGCGGGCGGGCCTGGCAGGTGCAGCGGGTGCCGCTGCTCGACCCCGCCGGGGCGACGATTCTCCCGGCCGACCTGGTGTGCGCCACCAGCTTCGACGCCGACGACACCGGCGGCTTCACCGTGGTGCTGCAGGCGCGCCCGGCGACCCTGGGCGCCGTCCAGCTCACCGCGACCCTGGCCGGCCGCCAGCTTGATCTCGCCCTGCAGACCGCCGGCGGCCTGCCGGCGGCGCTGCTCGCCGAGCTGCACGAGAGCGCCCGCCTCGCCCTGGAGGCCTGCCGCCTGCGCGGCACCCTGACCGTCGGCCCCTTGGCCGGCGACTGGCTGCGCTTCGACACCGGCCTCAACTCCGATGTCGCGCTGTAGGCCCGGTAACGCCTGTTAAAAACTCCTTAAAGTCCTATGCCGTTCGCAAACGAACCGTTGCCACGGCCGGGAGATCCGCCTTACTTGCACGCATCGGGATTGCGCCCGCGACAGGGGATAGGGGGAACCATGATGTCGAGCAACGGGCACGGTCACCACATCGTCCTTCTCGCCGATGACGACGCCTTCATGCGCTCCATCGTGGCCAACATCATCCGCTCGACCCTGGGCTGCGACGTCGAGATCGCCGCCAGCGGCCGCGACGCCATCGACCGCCTCGGCGCGCCCAAGCCGGCGGTCACCCTGGCGCTGCTCGATTTCGTGATGCCCGACGGCAACGGTCTGGCGGTGGCCCGCAGCATCCGCTCCGGGTTCGGCCAGGTCCGCCGCGACCTCCCCATCGTGATGCTGACGGGCCGCGCCGACAGCGGCCTGGTCCAGTCGGCGATGGAGCTGGACATCAACGGCTACGTCGTCAAGCCGGTCACCAAGGAGGCCCTGTTCACCCGGATGGACCGCGCCTGGACGCTGCCCTTCGACCTCAAGGCGCCGGAGGTCTACCGCCGGGTGGCGATCCCGGACCCCTGGCCGGCGGAACGGGCGCGCAAGACCGCCCCGGCGGCGCCACCGCCGCTGCCGACGCCGCCGGCGGAGCCGCCGCCCGGCGATGGCGCGGCGCGGCGCACCCGCCTGGAGACCCCGGTCGCCGATCTGCTGCCGGGCACCATTCTGGCGGCGAACGTGCGCGCCCACAGCGGCGAGGTGATCCTGCCCTCCCACATCCGGCTGGACCGTGCGCTGATCGCCCGGCTGTCGGACCTGGCGGACATGGGGATGATCCCGCCGGTGGTCTTCACCATCGCCGCGCACGAGGGCTGAGCGGTGGATCCCTTCGGCCTGGCCCCGCCCGGCGTGTTCGGGCCGGATCTGGCCGACGCCCTGGAGGACGCGCCGATCGGCGCCGTCATGCTCGACGAGGCCTTCACCATCCTCTACCGCAACCGCCGCATCGCCGAGATCCTCGGCGTCGAGGGGGAGGGCGTGACCGAGGCGGTGATGGGCATCCTCAGCGGGCCCATCCTGGCCCGGGGCATGGACGACCGGGTGGTTGCGGTGGACGCGGTGCGGCCCGACGGCGAGCGGCGCGCCCTCCACCTGTCCTTCGCCACCGCTCCCTACGGCGTTACCGACGCCATGGTGGTGTGGGTCTACGACGTCACCGAGCTGCAGCGTGCGCGCGCCGACGCCGAGCGCGCGGCCCACGCGCGCTCCGCCTTCCTGGCGACCATGAGCCACGAGATCCGCACGCCGATGAACGGGGTGGCGACCATGGCGGAGCTGCTGGCGGCGACGGCGCTCGACCGCGACCAGCGGGAGATGGTCGACACCGTCCGCAGCTCGGCCGACGCCATGCTGGCGATCCTCGACGACGTGCTGGATGCGTCGAAGATCGACGCCGGCCGTCTGGAGACCGAGGACCGCCCCTATGCGCCGGCGGCGGTGCTGGACGGCGCCGCCGCCATCCTGCGACCGCGGGCCCGCGAGAAGGGACTGGCGTTCACGGTGGCGCTGGACGGCGCGGTGCCGGGCTGGGTGCGCGGCGACGGGGTGCGGGTGCGCCAGGTGCTGCTCAACCTCGCCGGCAACGCGGTCAAGTTCACGGCGCACGGCCACGTCGCCGTGCGCGTCACGGTACCCGCCCCGGGCCGCCTGCGGGCCGAGGTGGAGGACACCGGGATCGGCATTTCCGGCGAACAGAGGCTGGCGCTGTTCCAGCCGTTCTCCCAGGTCGACGCCAGCATCGCCCGCCGGTTCGGCGGCAGCGGCCTCGGCCTGTCGATCTGCCGCGGGCTGGTGGAGTTGATGGACGGGACCATCGGCGTGGAGAGCACGCCCGGTGCCGGCTCCCTGTTCTGGTTCGAGATCGCGGCGCCGGCCTGCGCCGCACCGCCACCGGCGCCCGTCGCCGCGGCCGGCGCCCTGGCCGACGCCTGGACCGCCCCGGCGGAGGCCGCGGCGGCGGCGTCCCGCGCCGTCGTGCTGTGCGTCGAGGACGACCCGACGAACCGCCTGGTGTTGCGCCGGGTGCTGGCGCGGCTGGGCGTGGTCCACGACGTCGCGGTCGACGCCGGGGAGGCGCTGTCGCTGCTGCGGCGCGACCGCCATGGGCTGGTGCTCACCGACCTGCACATGCCGGGCATGGATGGCTATGCCCTGGCCCGGGCGATCGGCGGCGACACCATGCCGATCCTGGCGCTGTCCGCCGACACCGTCGAAGGCACCGCCGAGGCGTGCCGCGACGCCGGCATGCTCGGCCACCTCGCCAAGCCGATCCGCATCGACGCGCTGGAGGCCGCGCTGGCCCTCCACCTTCCGGCGGCCCACAGGCTGCGCCAGCCGGCGCCCGCCACACCCGTCACACCGGCCGCTGCCATGACGGCCCGGCCCCCGGCGGCGCCGGCCCCGGTTCCCGGCCGGCTGCGCGACCTGGTGGGCGACGACCCGGACGCGGTGCGGGCGGCGCTGGACGGTTTCCTGGACTCGGCCACCGGCCTGGTCGCCGCGATCGAGGCGGCGATGGCCGAGGGCGACCGGGCCGCGGCGATGGCCGCCGCGCATTCGCTGAAATCGTCGAGCCTGCTGGTCGGCGCCGACGCCCTGTCCGCGCTGTGCGCTGCGGCCGAGGGTCTCCTGCGCGAGGGCGGCGACCCCACGCCCCTGGTCGCGCCGGTGCGCACCGCCTTCGAGGCGTGGGCCGCACCGCAGCGGGCGGCGGGCTGAGCGCGCTCGCCCGGCCCCGCCGCCGGTGACGGCAGGGTCAGGGTCAGGGTCAGGCGTGGAGATCGAACGGCTGGCCGGCCGGGGCCGCCGCGGGCGGCACCATCGTGCCGGGTGCCGCGGGCGGCACCATCGTGCCGGGTGCCGCGGGCGGCACCATCGTGCCGGGTGCCGCGGGGGCCGGCGCGCCCGCACCCGAGTCGGGCGGCGGTGGCGGCGGCGGAAGGGCGGCCTTGGCCAGGAGTGCCGCCTCGCGCAGCGCGGCCAGGCCCGGCTCCGGATACCGGTTCAGCACCGCGGCATAGGACGCGTGGGCCACCGCCGGGCAGCCGAGGACCTGGAAGGTGTCACCCTGGCGCAGCAGCGCGGCGGCCTCGTCGCCGCGGTCGTGGCCGGCAATCGCCGTGCCGACGGCGTACCATTGGCGATAGGCGGCCCACATCCGCTCAACGTCGGGGCCGGCGCATTGGCCAATGGTCACGGCTTTCTCAAATGCCTGGCGATACGCGCTGTCCGGCGCCGCCGCCGTCGTGACGCACGCCGACAGCATCAGCCCGCAAGCAGCCGCTCCACCCCGTCCAAATCGGACACCGCCCTTTCGCCGCACCGCACCCTCCGAGTCTGTGGTGGAGTCCAGGTTTACGTAGTTAGGGTTAAACCGGCATTTACACTTCGTGCGGCCCGGTTCACGCGGAGTCCGCGGCGTTAACCATTTCTCGGAAGCAACGTTGCGTTGAGAGCCTCCTGTGACCTTCCTGGTTGCGGGTCGATAACCAGTAAAAGAGGCATAACCTAAAATTTTAGGCAGTGTCTTTCCGTGTACAGATCCTTTAAGAGGGGTTAACCGGCCTTTCAGCATAAGCTTTTTAAGGTACTACAAACCGTTGACATCCTACCCTTGGCGGGTTTCTTTTGAGGCTGTGATAAGGTCGTGACACGGCTTAAATTGGCTAAAAGGCAACGTGTCGCCCTTGCTTGCCAGCACCATGGAGAATCCAATGCGGACGTTGCTGATCGAACCAGGGGACCTGATTGCCAAAGCCATCGGGAAGCAGCTCGATCTTAGTAAAGTTTACCATGACCGAATCGACGTCGCCGGGCTGTACGACATGCTGAACGGCCAGGATCACCTCGCTCTTAACTATAATGCGATCATCGTCGGCGAGGTCGGCGACACCGCGGGCTGCGTGTCGCTGCTGCGGGCCCACCGGGTCACCTCGGCCATCGTCTGCCTGATCGACCGGCGCTGCGCCAACACCACCGCCACCATCCTGCGTGCCGGCGCCGACGACGTGCTGGTGAAGCCGGTGGTGAGCACCGAGATCCGGGCCCGCCTGGAGGCGATCTGCCGCCGCTCCTACGGGCTGACCAGCAACGCCGTCACCGTCGGCCGCCTGACCGTCTTCCTGGACGGCCGCGACCCCGAGGTCGACGGCGTGCGGCTGCGCCTCAGCCAGCGCGAGCACGCCATCCTGAACGTCCTGGCGCTCAACCACTGCCGGGTCGTCTCCAAGGAGCACATCTACGAGGAGGTCTACGGCCTGTCCGGCTCGGACCCGCTCGACAAGGTGATCGACGTCTACATCTGCAAGCTGCGCAAGAAGATCGACCAGGCGACCGGCGGCGGCCGCTACATCGAGACGGTCTACGGCCGCGGCTACAAGTTCGAGGCACCGGCCGACCACGCCGCGCCCGACATGGCGGCACGCCTGCGCGAGCGGCTGATGGAGGCGGCGCCGAAGGCGGCCGGACGGATCGCCATGTTCCCCACCACGCCGGCGATGGCCGACCGCGCGCTGCGCCTGACCGGCCGCTGAACGCCGCGCTGTGTGGAAGGACGCGGCACGTCCTGTTGAACCTGTGCCGAATTTTTTAAAAATTCGACGAATACTGGATGCGCTAAAGCAAAAAAACGGGGACGGCAAATCCGCCTGTTTTTTTACGCCGCCTTAAACCGGTACCGTCACCATAAGTTTGCCGCCGCGCTCCCGCACACGAACGGGAAGGCCTGCGCGGACCGGCCCCGGCGTCAGAAAGGCGCTATGACATCTCACGAACGGAGATATCCATGGCCTCGATTCTGACCAACGCCTCGGCGATGACCGCGCTGCAGACCCTGCGCAAGGTCACGAGCGATCTCGAAACGACCCAGGACCGCATTTCGACCGGCCTGAAGGTCGCCATGGCGAGCGACAACGCCGCCTATTGGTCGATCGCCACCACCATGAAGTCCGACGTCGCCGGCTTCAAGGCGGTCTCCGACGCGCTCGGCCTCGGCTCCTCGACGGCGATCTCCGCCGCCAACGGCGCCGACAGCGTCAAGGACATGCTGACGGAGATGAAGCAGCGCATCGTCGCCGCCCAGTCCGACGGCACCGACCCGAAGTTCATCCAGGACGAAGTCAACCAGTTCATCGGCCAGATCGAAGGCATCGTCAACGCCGCCTCGTTCAACGGCGACAACTGGCTGCAGGTCAGCTACTCCCCCGACGGCTCGCCGAAGGACCTGGGCGTGGACGTGCTGTCCACCCTGAGCCGCACCGACAGCGGCGTGGTGCCGAGCTACATCTCCTTCAACCGCCAGGACATGCGTTCCAATTCGGTGGTCGGCCAGTCCACCATCGAGCAGGAGGTCGACTCCACGGTGTCGGCGAAGGCCTCCCTGGCGTTCGACGTCGGCACGGCGACCGGCACCTACATCGACGGCCAGAACCTCGGCCTCGACAAGATGTCGTTCACCTTCACCACCGAGAAGATGCACGTCAACTACCTGACCAACGGCGTTGACGCGGCCGGTGCCGCCGTCACCCCGACGGTCGCCGACAACGCGGTGGCTCTCGAGATCCAGCCGATCGCCTTCGAGATCGAGGTCGACCTCAGCGACATCGCCTACGACACCGACCAGGCGACCACCGAGGCGGCGATCGTCACCAAGATCAACGACGCCATCGCCAAGCAGGCCTACGCCGCGATGATCCCGTCGGTCGTCGATCAGGCCAAGGCGGCGGCCGTGGTCGCCGAGCGCGCCGAAATCGTGAAGGACACCGCGGCGATCGCCGAGGCGGCGTACCTGGCCGCCAACGTCAACGACTTCGAGGGTGCGACGTCGTTCGCGACGGCGGCGTCGGAGGCCGCGGGTGCGGCGTTCGACCGTGGCGATGCCGCGTTCAACTACGACCTTGCCGGCACCGACATCTTCACCGCCGACATCGACTTCAGCGCCGCCACCGCGGGTGTCAACTCGATCGCCGGTGCCGAGGCGGCCGTGTCGGTGACCGCCGCCGCTGCCCTCGGCGCCGCCGCGCCGACCGACTACGCCACCGCCGACACCCTGCTGACGGATCGCATCCTCAACGCCTCCTTCGCCACGGTGGACGGCAAGCGCCAGCTCCAGTTCACCGTCGCCGGCGGCTACGAGAAGCCCGACTTCGCGGACGCCAGCTTCGCGGCGATCGCCGACGTGACCGACTGGACCACCACGGGCAACATCGCTGCCGACACCAACTACACCTCCAAGATCGAGGGCGTGTGGATGGAGACGCAGGAGAGCGACGCCTTCGGTGGCCTGGCCCAGCTGAAGCAGCTCGACATGGAGAACAACGCCGCTCGGTCGCTGATGGCGATCGACGACATGCTGACCGCGGTCATCGAGAAGGCCGCTGTTCTCGGCTCCATCGAGAACCGCATCAGCATCCAGACCAACTTCCTGTCGAAGCTGACCGACTCGATGAACAAGGGCATCGGCCTCCTGGTCGACGCCGACCTCACCGAGGAATCGAGCCGCCTGCAGGCCCTTCAGGTCCAGCAGCAGCTCGCCACCCAGGCGCTGTCCATCGCCAACCAGGGTCCGCAGAACATCCTGTCGCTGTTCCGCTAACCCTCCGCCGGGCCGGCGCCGACCCCATCGGGGCCGGCGCCGGTTTCCCTCGCCTTGCCGTGCCCGGCGTGGTCGATCCGACGGTTGGCGCCCACAACGTGCCGCCGCGACGCCCCCCCTGACAAACGCCAAAGGTGCGATTATGAGCATCGCCGCCTATCAGCAGACCATTGCCGAGTGCGACCCTCCGCGGAAGATCGAGTACCGCGTGTTCCTGCGCATCACCGTGGCGCTGGAAAAGCACTGCGACGCTGGCCACAAATCCCCGCCTCTCAAGGACGCCCTGTGGCGGAACCTGGAGCTGTGGGGCGTGCTCCGCGCCGATCTCCTGGACGACGGGAACGCTCTGCCCGAAACCCTGCGCGCCGGCCTCATCTCCCTCTCCTTCACGGTGGACCGGGAGACCCAGCGGATCCTGCGCGGCGAGGGATCGCCCTCCCTGCTGATCGACATCAACCGTGCGGTCATGCAGGGCCTGCAAGGCGTATCCCAGCCCGCCGAGGATCTGGCCCATGGCTCTTAAGCTCCGCCTGAAACCGAGTGAGAGGGTGGTCATCAACGGCTGCGTGGTGCAGAACGAGAACCGCCGCTACACCCTGACGGTGTCCAATTTCGCGCAGATCATTCGCGGAAGCGACATTCTGCAGGAGGAGGAGGCCCGGACGCCGGTGCGCCGCGCCTATTTCCTGATCCAGAGCATGCTGCTCGACCCGCAGATGGCGGCGACCAGCGTGGGCGCCGTCACCGACATGATGGCTGCGCTGTACGCGGCCTTCCTGCGCCCCGACATCCGCGAGCGCATCGCCCGGTCCATGGGGCACATCGGCGAGCGCGACTACTACAAGGCGTTGGCCGCGCTGCGCCCGGTCATGGAGTACGAGGACACCCTGTTGGCGACACCGCCGGCCAAGCCCGCCGTGGACGCCGCCGAACTCTTTCCGGGAGGATGAGGCCATGACGTCCCCCGTCAGCGGCGTGTCCGGCCCATCGGGCGAGCGCCCGCCGGCCAGCGCCGACACCATCGCCGAGGCGCGCCTGCGCCAGGCCGACCGCCTGCGCGCCGCCCAGGCGGAGACCACCAAGCCCAACGAGGTGGTCGAGGAAACGGCCAAGAGCGACTCCGCGGAAATCGCCCGCAAGCCGGTCGTCCAGCCGTACCGCGTCAACCTCGAGGGCGGCACCGGCCGCATGTACACCGACGTGCTCGACACCGAGACCGGCGACGTCATCATGCGCATCCCCGCCGGCTACCGCGACCCCGACGAGGTGGCCGCGCAGGGCGGGCCGGCCGGTGGCGCCGGCGACGGTGATGCCGGTCCCGCGGGCGGGGAGATCGAGGCATGAGCACCATCACCGATTTGCGGCTCGTCACCATGAACCAGGACCGCTTCGAGCAGGTCATCATCAAGCGGCCGTCGGTGACCCGCGAGATCGCGTACTTCAAGGAGAACATCGGCAAGGTCACCACGGTCGAGGAGTTCATGGCCGACGACAAGCTCTACCGCTTCGTCATGGAGGCCTTCGACCTCGAATCGCAGATCTACGCCCGGGCGCTGATCCGCAAGGTGCTCGAGCAGGGGGTGACCGACGACGGCGCGCTGGCCAACCGCCTGAACGACACCAAGTTCAAGGAGATGGCGACCGTCCTGTCGTTCGCCGAGACCGGAGGGCTGCCGCTGCAGCAGCCGCAGATCGTCGACGCGATCGTCGACCGCTTCGTCCGGGTCAACCTGGAGGTCGATTCCGAGAGCACCAACCCGGCGGTCCGCCTCGGCCTCTATTTCCAGCGCAAGGCGCCGGGCCTGACCAACTGGTACCAGGTGCTGGCCGACAAGGCGGTGCGCGAGGTCGTCTTCACCATGCTGGACTTCCCCGACGAGCTGGGGATGCTGGACGTCGACAAGCAGAAGAACCTGCTGGCCGACCGCATGGACATCGCCGACTTCAAGGATCCGGAGAAGATGGCGAAGATGCTCGACCGCTTCGCCTTGATGTACGACATCAAGAACGGCAGCCCGGCCGCCGCCACGGCGGCGATCCCGAGCGTCGGGCCGCTGTCGCAGAGCCCGTCGATCATCTCGATCGACCCGTCGGTGACCATGACGCTGCTGAATTTCCCGCGCTTCTAGAGGCAGAGAGGTGCAAGCCGAAACGGGCGGGCCAAACCGGAACCTGCGGGGCGGGACAGCGGGGCGGCGCACCCGACCGGGGGCGGGGGCGCCCCGCAGCCTGCAGGACGAGGGACGCGACTCCCTCCACATCCTGCCCCTGGCGATCCTGCCGCTCGCCAACCCGGCGCTGCGGCGGGCCCGGCTGATCAAGAACGTCCGGCTGGAAACGGTGGCGGAGGTCTTCAACGACGCCCAGACCGGCAGCGGCCAGGTGACCATCGAGCAACTCCCCGGCTGCTTCGGCGTCGACGACGCCGCGATGCGCCAGGACATCCACATGCTCATGCGGATCGCCTCGGCCGCCAGCTTCGACATCTACACCCTGCGTCTGGAGCTGCGGCGGCTCAACATCGACGTCGACGAGGCCCGCTGCCTGCGCCTGTCGGACGCCAAGCGGGCCGAACTCACCGACTACATGCGGGTGTTCACCCGGCCGCTGATCGAGCATGTCTACGGCGGCGGCGAGGACGGCGTGACGAGCATGGACGAGCTCTTGCGCATGTTCAGCCAGCCCGACGTGGAGGAGGCGCGGCGGCGCCTGCAACTGACCGCCGACCGTCTCGACATCCCGCTGGCGGCCATCCCCCAGTTCCTGGAGGAGTACGCCGACATCTTCCTGTCGCTGGCCTATTTCAAGCACTGCCTCGACGACATCGTCCCCGACGTCCAGGCCTTCATGGTCTGGACCAACGAGCTGCACACCTCCAACGACGTCCGCCGCGAGCCCCGCCTGGGCCGCATGCTGGACGAGGTGGGCCGCGATCTCACGGAGATCACCACCTCGATCACCGGCCGCTTCGAGAGCTTCGACACGCGCTCGCGCGAGTTCTGGCGCAACATCAACGCCGAGAGCTTCCACACCATCCGCAACCTGATCCTCACCCACCACCTGACCATCGGCGGGGTGCTGTGCGGCCTGGCGGTGAAGATGAGCCTGTGGAAGCAGCGTTTCGCCCGCGGCGGCGGCCCGGTCCGCCGGCTGGAGTTCATCCGCTCCGAGATCCTGCCGGGCATGTCGCAGATCCGCACCATCGAGCGCTCGTCCCGCAACGCCCTGTGGTAGAGGGCAGCGGCGCGACGGCGCCGCCCTCCGTCACGTCATGCGGGCCAGACCAGTTCGAAAACCGTTCCCCCGGCAGCGGTGGCCCGGCAGGTTGCGTTCCCTCCGTGCGCCCGCGCGATCGCCTTCACCACGGCCAAACCCAAGCCGCTGCCCCGACCGGATCCATCGTCCTCGCCGCGATGGAACGCATCGAACACGCGCTCGGTGATTCCGTCGGGAATTCCCGGTCCGGAGTCTTCGACCTGAAGGTGAGCCATGCCGTCGCTGTCGAACGAGCGGACGCGCAGCGGCCCAGGGGTCGCGTGGTGGACGGCGTTGTCCAGCAACGCCAGCAGAGCCTGCCGCATCCGTACCGGATCGCAGATCGCTTCGGTTTCGTCCACGTCCAGGGAAAGCGTGAACCCCGCAGCGCGCAAGGTCGGCTCGACGGCATGGACCGTGGAGCGGATCTCGACGGCGAGATCGCACTGCTCCAACTGAACCGTCAGGCGGCCGCTTTCGTCCAGGCTGAGCACGCGCAGATCCTCGACCAGCCGGGACAGGCCCTCCACCTGGCTCAGCAACCCCGCCAGCAGGTGAGGGGTCGGCTGGAACACCCCCTCCGCCAGGCCCTGGAGACGGCCGCGCAGCACCGTCACCGGGGTTCGCAGCTCATGGGCGATCGCGGCGTTCCAGAATGCGCGGTCCCGGGCCATGCACTCCAGGCGTTCGGCCAGATTGTTGACGTCGGAGACGAGGCGCGTCGCTTCGCCCACCGACTGGTCGTCGGCGACCGCGCGGGCGGACAGGTCGCCTTCCGCCACCCGCCGCAGGGTGTCGGCGACGGAGTTGAGCGGTGCCAGAATCCGCCGCGCCAGCTTGACGGCGACGCTGGTTGCCAGCACCAGCGCCACGAGGATCGTCACCGCCATCCAGGTGAGTTCCGCCGGGGCGGGGACGAGATCGTCGGAAATGCTGTCCGGCGAGTAGATCAGGAAAACGGCATAGAACACATAGGATCCAAAGATCACCAGCAAGGCCACGCTGAACGCGAGAACCGTCATCGACAGGACGATCTGGCGGCGCAGGCCGGACCCCTTTCGTCGCCCCGACATCGACGTCACGCTCCCCCCAGGCGATAGCCGACGCCCCGCACGTTCGCGGGCACGCCCGTCACACCCTGCGCTTCCAGTTTTTTGCGAAGCTTGCTCACGTGGCTGTCGACCGTGCGTTCCAGCGCCTCGCCCTCCGGCAGGCAGGCTTCGAGAAGATCGCCCCGGCTGAACACCCGTCGCGGCGTCCGGGCCAGATGGGCCAACAGGCGGAATTCGGTCAGCGTCAGGTCGAGCGCCGTCTCTTGCCCGTCCCCGCCCTCGACCCGCGCCTGGTGCCCCTCCAGGTCGACCGTGAGGGCGCCGACGCGGAGAACGCGGCGCGAGTCGGCCCGGCCCTCTCCGCTCGCCCGGCGAAGCACCGCCTTGACCCGCGCGACGACTTCCGCCGGATTGAACGGCTTGACGACGTAGTCGTCGGCGCCGATGCGCAGGCCCATCAGCTTGTCGATGTCCTGGTCCAGGGCGGTCAGCATGATGACGGGGGTGTCGCCGCGATGGCGAACCTCCGCCAGCACCTGCCAGCCGTCCAGGCGCGGCATCTGCACGTCCAGCAACAGCAGGTCGGGGCTCAGCGACCGGTGAAGGTCCAGCGCACGCCGGCCGTCCTCCGCCCGCACCACGCGGGTCCCCGCCCGCTCCAGATAGGCGGCCAGGATGTCGGCGATGTCGGGGTCGTCCTCGGCGACCAGAACCAGCGCTTGCTTCTCCACCGTTGCCGTCCGTCCTTGTCCCATCTCCATTGTATCTCCACACACCCTCGGCCCGATCGCAACCGCTCTCTGCCACCAAGGCGTCGGGTGGCCGGCGCCGAGCGCCGTGCCTTCGACCGAAGGTTGGCGGAGCCATGAAGCGGACAGTCTTTCTTGCGGCGGCGGTTCTGGGCGGGGTGGCCTGTGCCGGGATCTCGCTTTCCGATGACGAGCCGAACCCCGTGCGCCGTGTCGCGCCGATCGGGGTTCTGAGCGTCAGCGTTGCAACACCCCGGGAAGAGCGCGTGGTCGAGCGCATCGGCGTGACCGGAACGCTGGTCCCGCGCGAGGACGTCGCGGTGGTCGCCGAGGTCGCCAACGCCCGCATCCTGAGCGTGTCGGCCGAGGTCGGCGACCGCGTCCGCAAGGGCGACACGCTGGCTGTGCTCGATCCCGAGACCGTGCGGTTGCTGGTCGCCCAGATGGCGGCGGAGTACGCCAAGGCCCGCGACGAGTTCGCCCGCGTCGACTCCATCAAGGACACCGGGGCCGTCAGCAAGGGCCTCGTCAGCGAAAAGAAGAACGCCGTGGACGCGGCCGGGGCCAAGCTGGAGGAGGCGCGGCTGGCCGAGCGGCGCACCGTCGTCACGGCTCCCGAGAGCGGCATCGTGTTCGAGCGTCGGGCCACGGTCGGTGGGCTGGCGAACCCCGCCGAGGCGCTGTTCCGCATCGCCCGCGATGGCGACATCGAGGCGGAGCTGCGCGTTCCGGAGGGTTCGGCGGGCCGCGTATCGCCGATGGCGCCGGTCAGACTGTCGATCTCCGGGATGCCGGGTCCGTTGTCGGGAACGGTGCGACTGATAGCGCCGCGCATCGACGCGGCCGACCGCGCGGCCCCGGTCCGCGTGTCGATCCCCGGCCGGGAGGGGCTGAAGGTCGGCGGCTTCGTCCATGGCGACATCGCGCTGACCACGGTCGCCGCCCTGGCCGTGCCGGCGACCGCCATCCAGCGCGACGCCGCCGGCGCCTTCGTGTGGACGGTCACGGCCGAAGGCCGCATCGCGCGCCGGGCGGTCAGGCTGCTGGTGCAGAAGGACGAGGTGGCGCTCGTCGCGGGGGTGACGCCCGAGGTGCGCGTCGTCGCCCGGGCCGGGTCGCTCGTCCGTTCGGGCGACATCGTGACGCCGGTGGAGGACCGCTGATCATGGCGATGCCGGTGTCCACCTGGGCCATTCGCAACCCGATCCCGCCGATCGTCCTGTTCCTGGCCCTGACCATCGCCGGGCTGGTGGCCTTCTCGAAGATTCCGATCAGCAACATGCCCAGCATCGTCGTGCCCGCGGTCAGCGTCACGATCAGCCAGGCCGGTGCGGCGCCGAGCGAGATGGAGACCCAGATCACCCGCCGCGTCGAAGGCGCCCTTGCGGGGCTGCGCGGGGTCAAGCACATCACCTCGACGGTCTCGGAAGGGGTGTCCGCGACGACCGTCGAATTCCATCTGGGGACCGACTTCGACCGTGCGACGAACGACGCGCGCGATGCCGTCGCCGGCCTTCGCGACGCGTTGCCGCGCACGATCCAGGACCCCCAGGTGCGGCGCGAGGAGGGCGAGGACGGGGCCCTGCTCGTCTACAGCGCCGACGCCCCCGGGATGCGGCCGGAGGACCTGGCGTGGTTCATCGACGACACCGTGAACCGGCGCCTCCTGGCCGTTCACGGCGTGGCGAAAGTGACGCGTCACGGCGGTGCCACGCATGAGATCACCGTCACCCTCGATCCGTCGCGGCTCGCCGCCTTCGGCGTGACCGCCGCCGACATCAGCCGCCAGCTGGCCCAGACCAGCGCCGATTTCCCCGGTGGGCGTCTGGTGGAGGGGGGCACGGAATACAGCGTGCGGACACTCGGCGGGGCGCCGTCGGTGGCGGCGTTGCGCGACACCTGGATCGGTCTTGGCTCCGGCCGCGGCGTTCGCCTGGGCGACATCGCCGACGTCACCGACGGCGGGGCGGAGGCGCGCTCCATCACCAAGATAGACGGCAAGCCGGCCGTCATCTTCTCCGTTCAGCGCGCCAAGGGGGCCAGCGAGATCTCCACCGGCGCCGCGGTCAAGGCGGCGATCGCGGAGATGCACGCCGCCAACCCCGCCCTCGTCTTCACCGAAGTCTTCTCGCTCGTCGATTTCACGCAGACCAGCTACGAGTCGACGGTGTCGGCCTTCCTCGAAGGCGCGGCGCTGACGATTTTGGTGGTCTTCCTGTTCCTGCGCGACGGGCGGGCGACGGTGCTGGCGGCGCTGACCATCCCGCTGTCGATCATCCCCACCTTCCTCGTCATCCATCTGCTGGATTTCTCGCTGAACTTCGTCAGCCTGATGGGGATTTCGCTCGTCACCGGCGTGCTCGTCGATGACGCGATCGTCGAGATCGAGAACATCCATCGCCACATGGCGACGGCGAAAACGCCCTATGACGCGGCGATGATCGCGGCCGACGAGATCGGCCTGGCGGTGGTGGCGACGACGGCGGTGATCTGCGCCGTGTTCCTGCCCGTCAGCTTCATGGGCGGCACGTCCGGCCAGTTCTTCGTCCAGTTCGGGGTGACGGTGGCCGTGGCGGCGGTCTTCTCGCTGCTCGTCGCGCGGTTGCTGACGCCGCTGATCGCCGCGTACGTCCTGAAGGCCCCGGCGCACCGCCCCGAAGCGACGGGGGTGTGGACCGCGCGCTACCGCCGCCTGGTCGGGTGGACGCTGGACCATCGCGGCAAGACGCTGGGCATCGCCGCCCTCAGCCTCGCGCTGTCGTTCGGCATGGTGCCGTTCGTGTCGACGGGATACCTGCCGTACGAGGACTATTCGCAATCCAGCCTGACCATCGAACTGCCGCGCGGCTCGACGTTGGCGCAAACGGATGCGGTCGCGCAGCGCGTCGCGCGGACCCTGAAGGCGCACCCCGAGGTGCTGTACGTGCTGACCAACGCCGGCAGCGACACCGGCGTCAACACCGCGACCGTGGACATCAAGCTGGTGCCGCCGAAGGCGCGCGCCATCAGCCAGCGCGACTTCGAAAGCCTGGTGCTGCCGGAACTGGAGGCCGAGCCCGACGCCCGCGTGACGTTCGCCAACGCCGCCGGCGCCAAGGACATCAGCATCGCGCTCACCAGCGAGGACGCGACGGCCCTGGAAGCGGCGGCCATCGCCATCGAGCGGGACATGCGGGGCATCGCCGGCATCAACTCGGTGGGCAGCACGATGCCCGCGGCACAGCCGGAGATCCTGATCGTTCCCGATTTCGCCAAGGCGGCCCAGCTCGGCGTGACCGTTCAGGCGCTGAGCGACGCGGTGATCATCGCCACCATCGGCGACACGGACAGCAACCTTGCCAAGCTCAACCGCGACGGACGGCGCTTGTCCATCCGCGCGCGGCTCGCCGCCGGTCCGGCGACGTCTCTCGACACCATCCGGGAACTGCGCATTCCGACGGCATCGGGGGGGACGGTGGCGCTTGCCGCCGTGGCCGACATCCGCTTCGGGTCCGGCCCGTCGAGCATCGAGCGGTACGACCGCCGCCGCAAGATCACGGTCGAAGCCAATCTCGACGGTCTGCCGCTTGGCGACGCGATGGAGCAGATCCGCGCCCTGCCGGCCATGCAGGCGCTTCCGAAGGACATCGAGGTTCGCGACACCGGCGACGTCGAGGAGATGACCGACCTGTCCTCCCGCTTCCTGACCGCCATCGGGCTGGGGCTGCTGATGGTCTACGCGATCCAGGTGCTGCTCTATAAGGACTGGATCCAGCCGATCACCCGCATGGCGGCGCTGCCGCTGTCGATCGGCGGCGCCTTCCTCGCCCTGCTGCTGACCGGGACCGATCTCAACATGCCGGCGGCCATCGGCATCCTGATGCTGATGGGGATCGCCGACAAGAACTCGATCCTGCTCGTCGACTACATGGTCGAGCGCATGCGCGGCGGCACCCCCCGGCGCGTGGCGATCGTCGACGCCTGCACCGTCCGGGCGCGGCCGATCATCATGACGTCGCTGGCCATGCTGGCGGGCATGCTGCCCGTCGCCGTGGGCTTCGGCCTCGACACGGCGTTCCGGGCCCCGATGGCGATCGCCGTGATCGGAGGGCTGATATCGTCGACGGCTCTCAGCCTCGTGTTCGTGCCGGTGCTGTTCGACTGCGTGCGTGACGTCGAGGACTGGCTGGTGCCCCGGCTCCGGCGGCTGCTCTGAACCGGCTGTGCGGGCTTCCCGCACACGCCATCGCATCTCCACACAACCCCGACCGACCCGCAACCGGCCCGTCCGATCATGGGACATGGCCCTGCCGACGCGCGTGCAGGGTGGGTGTGTCGTCCGGGGCAAGGACCGAAGCCATGCGTCTCTCCATCCTGTTCACGCTCATGCTGACGGTGTCGGCCTGCTCCCTGGTGCCGCCGCTCGAAACGCCGGCGCCTCCCGTTCCCGTTGCCTTTCCCACCCGCGAGGCGCTGCCGGCGGAGGTGAGCGCCGCCGGGCTGAGCCGGGTGGAGGTGTTCCGGGACCGGCGCCTGCTCCGCATCATCGAACTGGCGCTGGAGAACAACCGCGACCTGCGGCTGGCGCTGCTCAACGTCGAGGCAGCCCGCGCGCAGACCCGCATCCAGACGGCGGCCGAGCTGCCCGCCGTCGACGCCCAGGCATCCTACAGCCGCGAGAGGACGGCGGGGCTTGGCGAGCGGAACCCCGCGGTCGCCGATCAGCACGGGGCATCCATCGGGATCAACGCCTTCGAACTCGACCTGTTCGGCCGGGCCCGCGCCCTGTCCGACGCCGCCTTCGCCCGGTACCTCGCCAGCGGGGAGGGGGCCCGGGCGGCGCGCGTCACCCTGACCGGCGCCGTCGCCCAGGCCTATTTTGCCGAGCGGCTGGCCCTCGAACAGCAGGCGCTCTCCCGACGGACGCTGGCCGATTGGCGCCGGTCGCTGGAGCTTGCCCGCGTTCTCCAGCAAAGCGGTCGGGGCGGTGCCTTGGACCTGGTCCGGGCGGAGGCCCAGGTGGCGTCGGCGGAGGCCGATCTGCGGGCGCGGGAACGGGCGGCCGCGCACGCCGCCAACGCCCTCCGGCTGGTGGTCGGGCGTGCGCTGCCGGCCGATCTGCCGCCGCCCCTGGCTCTCGAGCGCGATCCGGTGGTGACGCGGTTGCCCGCCGGTCTCCCGTCGGACCTGCTGCTCAACCGCCCGGACATCCGTCAGGCCGAGCGGACGCTCGCCGCCGCCAACGCGGATGTGGGCGCGGCCCGCGCCGCGTTCTTCCCGCGGCTGTCGCTGACCGCCGCGTTCGGCTTCGCCTCGCCGTCGCTGACGGGGTTGTTCCAGTCCCAGCACGGCGTCTGGAGCGTCTCACCCCGCCTCGCCCTGCCGATCTTCGACGGCGGCAGGCTGGACGCCGAGCTGGATCTCGCGACGGTGCGCAAGAACGAGGCGGTGGCGCAGTATGAGAAGGCGATCCAGACGGCGTTCCGCGAGGTCGCCGACGGCCTGGCGGGGAGCGCCACGCTCGGCGTCCAGATCGCGGCCCAGACCCGCGCCGTGTCGGAATCGGCCCGTGCCGTGACCCTGGCGGAAACACGCTACCGCGCCGGGCTGGAGAGCCGCCTGGAGCTGCTGGACGCGCAGCGTCAGCTTCAGGCCGCGCAGCAAGAGCTGCTGACTCTGCGCGGCGACGAGATCGCCAACGCGGTCGCGCTGTACACGGCGCTCGGCGGCGGGGCGGCGGACGAGACCCGCAGCGGGCCTCACCCATGATCTCGGCCGAAACCGCCGATCCCGTCGGTGCGCGCTGGAAGGTCCGGTTCTGGACGATCTTCGGCGGGCAGGCCCTGTCCCTCGGCGGCTCGTCGCTGACCCAGTTCGTGTTGATGTGGTGGATCGCCGACACCACGGGCAGTGTCGCCGCCCTGTCGCTGGCGGGCCTTGCCGCCCTGCTGCCGCACGCCCTGTTCAGCCCCATCGGCGGGGTTCTCGCGGACCGCTGCAGCCGGCGCGGGCTGATGATCGCGGCCGACACCGTCAGCGCGGCGTGCATGGCGATCCTGATGATCGTGTTCCTGACCGGCCGGGTCGAGCTTTGGCATGTCTATTCGATGATGGCGATTCGCGGGGCGATGCAGGCCATCCAGGAGCCGGCCGCCGTCGCATCGGTCGGGATGCTTGTGCCACGCTCGTTCCTGCCGCGTGTCGGCGGTCTTGAGCACGCCCTGCACAGCTTCACGGAGATCATCGCCGCCCCCCTCGGCGCGCTGGCGATGAGCGTGCTGCCGTTGGGGTGGGCGCTCAGCATCGACGTCGTCACGGCCCTTCTCGGCGTCGTTCCCCTGCTGATCTTCCGCGTTCCCCAACGCCGGCTTCCCGCGGCGGACCGCACCGGCTTCCGGGGCGAGTTCCGCGACGGCATGCGCGTGGTGCGGCGCTCGCAGGGCCTGCAACACCTGTTCCTGCTGCATGCCGTGGGGCTGCTCGCCGTCATGCCGTCGATCATGCTGATCCCCTTGCTGGTGAAGGAGCATTTCGGGGGCGGTGCCGGCGACGTGGCCCTGATGGAGGGACTTTCCGGACTGGGCATGATGATCGGTGCGATGATGGTGGCGGCGCTCGCCCCCCGGCGGCAGATTCCGTGGATCCTCTGGGGCATGACGCTCTCCTCTGCGTCGTTGGCGTTGACCGGCTTGGTACCGTCCGGTCTGTTCGGCCTCGCCGTCGCGTGGTGGGTGCTCAGCGGGATGACCTATTCCCTCAGCGCCGGCCCGTGCATGAGCCTGCTGCAACTGGTCGTGCCCAACCATCTGCTGGGACGGGTGCAGTCGCTGCTGAACATGATGATGAGCCTCGCCGCCCCGGTCGGCCTGGCGATCGCCGCGCTGTTGAGCGAGCACACGGGCGTGCGCACGCTGTTCGTGTGCGCTGGGACGCTGGCCGCCCTTGTGACGGCGTTGGGGTTCCTGTCGCCCGCGTTGAGACGGCTCGACGACGACGCGGTCGCCGCGCATGCGTCGAACACCTGACGCGCCGGGGGAGTGTTTGGTCGCGAACACCCGGCCGACCGGGGTGGTGGCGGAGGGGGCCAGGAGCGACGGCGCGGAGAGGGCGCGACCGGGCCGTCGGCGGGCAGGATGCTCCGCCCGCCAAATCCGCGCCGATCCACCGCGCTGTCACAAAAGTGCAACGCAACCCCGGTACTACAAAGGGGCAGGGGATTGATTCGCACGCGCGTACCGACCCCGCCACCCGCCGGAGCCTCGCCATGACCACGCCGACCGATGCGCCCACCAGCACCCTGCCGGCCGTGAAGGCGGACGCGGCGCTGACCGTGCTTGCCCCCGACCGGGCGCCCGCGGCGGCCGACCGGCCCCGCATCGAGGCGATCAAGCGGAGCGTGGACATCACCAGCGCGCCGTCGATCCTGTCCTTCGGCGCCGCCGCGGAGCAGGCGGTGGGCACCTTCGCCGACGCCGTGCTGAGCCAGGTGATGGCGCGCGACCTGGGGCCGGTCCACGAGCACCTCAGCGCGATCAAGCTGACCGCCCAGGGGCTCGACGCCAACGCGCTGAAGCCCGGCGGCGGGCTGCTGTCGCGGCTGTTCTTCAACCTCCGGCGCGAGATCGAGAAGTTCACGGACCGCTTCCGCACCGCGCGCGCCCAGATCGATTCGATCGTGATGCTGGTGCAGGACGAGGAGCAGACGATCCGCCATGGTCTGGTCATGCTGGACCAGCTGTTCGAGCGCACGGAGCAGCAGTTCCACGATCTGGGCCTGCACATCGCCGCCGGCCACGAGCTGCTGGCGGAGCTGCGCGGCACCGAGGTGCCGCGCCTGGAGGCGGAGGCGGCGGCCCGGGGCGACTCCCCCGACGCCATCCTGGCCGCCCAGAAGGTGCGCGACGCCAAGGCCGCGATCGAGCTGCTGGACCGCAAGATCGCCAATCTGGAGAAGTCGCGCAGCATCGCCTACATGCAGATGCCGACGATCCGCCAGGTCCAGTCCTCCGGCATCCTGCTGCTGCAGGAGATGAGCATGACCGTGACCCACGCCATCCCCGCGTGGAAGTCCACCATGCTGATCCACATCGAGCAGCTGCGCCAGCGCAACGGGCTGGAGACCCTGGCGGCGATGACCGACTTCACCAACGCCCAGATCAGCGGCATGGCCAAGGCGCTGGACGAGAACATGGCGGCGGTGCACCAGCAGACCGCCCGCGGCATCGCCGACGTCGACGTGATCGCCGACGCCATCGGCTCGCTGGTGCGCACCCTGGAGACGGTGGACGGGCTGGAGGCCGACGCCCGCCGCGCCCGCGAGGAGGGCCGCCGCCGCCTGGCCGAGGCCGAGGCCGAGCTGAAGCGCGTCCACACCGCCTGAGCCGCCGCCCCGGAGGACACCGCCATGCCCCGCCGTCTCCCGTCCGGTGCCGCCACCGTGATGACCGCCGTGATGGCCGCCATCCTGGCCGCCACCCTGGCGCTGGCCGGCTGCGGCCCGTCGCCCCAGGGCACGCTCGCCATCGTCTCCGGCTCCGAGAACGCGTCGCTGGAGCCGATCGTCGCGGCGTTCTGCGAGGCCGAGGGGTGGGCGTGCCCGATCACCTACCAGGGCTCGGTCGACATCCGCCTGGCGTTGGAGGAGGAGGGGTTCGCCTACGACGCGGTGTGGCCGGCGCACAGCCGCTGGATCGACATGGGCGACCGCGGCCGCCGGGTGCGCCACGCCGAGTCGATCTTCCGCTCCCCCGTCGCCTTCGGCGTGCGCCGGTCCACGGCCGCCGCCCTGGGCCTGGACCGCGGCGCGCCCACCACCGCCGACATCCTGGCGCGGGTGAAGGAGGGGCGGCTGCGCTTCGCCATGACCTCGGCCACCCAGTCCAACAGCGGCTTTTCCGCCTACATCGCCATGCTGACCGCCCTGTCCGGCGTCCCGGTCGTCGACGCGGCGGTGCTGGACCGCAAGAGCGTGCGCTCCCGGGTGCGCGACCTGCTGCGTGGCGTCGACCGCACGGCCGGCTCGTCGGGCTGGCTGAAGGACCTCTACCTCAAGACCGCCGCCACCGGGGAGTTCGCCGCCATGGTGAACTACGAGGCGGTGCTGATCGAGGCCAACCAGGCGCTGGAGGCGGCCGGCCAGGAGACACTGTGGCTGGTCTACCCGGCCGACGGGGTCGCCGTGGCCGACAGCCCGCTGGCCTTCTACCCGCAGGGCGACGCCGCGGGCGGCAAGGAGGACTTCTTCCTGCGCCTGCAGCGCCACCTGCTGAGCCCGGAGGTGCAGCGCGACCTGGCGGCGACCGGCCGGCGCACCGGGCTGGCCGGCGGCGTCGACGCCCCGCCCGGGGTGTTCCGGGCGGCGTGGGGGATCGACCCGCAGCGCGTCCTGACCGGCATCCGCTTTCCCACGCCGGACGTCATCGACAAGGCCCTGGCGCTCTACCAGGAGCTGCTGCGCAAGCCGTCGCTGACCGCGCTGTGCCTGGACTATTCCGGGTCCATGGACGGCGACGGCGAGGCGGCGCTGGAGGCCGCACTGGCCCGCCTGTTCGATCCCGCCGAGAGCCGCCGCCTGATGATCCAGGCCGGGGCGGAGGACATCACCATCCTCATCCCGTTCTCCGACCGGCCGTGGACGCGGCACATCGCCGTCGCCCGCGGCGCGGGCGAGCTGCCGGCCATCGCCGCCGAACTGGCGACGCTGTCGGCCCAGGGCGGCACCGACATCTACGCCTGCCAGCGCCTGGCCCTGGAGCGCCTGCGCGCGGCGGTTCCCGAGGGGCGCACCCTGGCCGACTACACCCCCGCGGTCGTGACCATGACCGACGGGCGCAGCGACGGCGACACCCGCGCCTTCGCCACGGACTGGGAGGTGGCGGGGCGCATCCCGGTGTTCGGCATCACCTTCGGCGACGCCGACCGCAGCCAGCTCGACGCCGTGGCCGAGCTGACCCGCGCCCGGGTGTTCGACGGCACCGCGGACCTGGGCGGCGCCTTCCGCAACGCCCGCGGCTACAATTGAGGGACCGCCCGGTGCTGGTCCGCCACCGCCACCTCGTCGCCCCCGCGGCCGGGGCCGTCGCCATCCTGGCCGCCGTCCTGGCCGGCCTGGCGCCGACCCCGGCCATCGCCATCGGCGCCCTGGTGTGGGCGGGCGGGGCGCTGCTGCTGTCGCCGGCGCGGCCCTTCGCCCATCTGCTGGAACGCACCGACACCGGCCTGCCGCCCGAGGTGCTGGAGGCGGAGCTGACCGCGGTGGCCGGGCGCATCGCCGCCGTGCGCGACCACGCCGCCGCCCTGGGCGGCGCCCTGGAGGCCCGGCTGACGGCCATCGCCGAGGCCGCCGAGGACATTCTGGACGACGTGGCGCGGCGCTCGCCCGGGCTCTACACCCAGGCCCGGCCGGTGCTCACCCACAAGCTGGGCAACGTCGCCTCGGTCGCCGAGCGCCTCGCCTATCTGCGCTCGGTCGACGCGCCGGACCGCGCGGCGGAGGAGCGGGCGGAGCGGGTGCTGGCCGACCTGGAGCCGGTGTTCCGCCAGCGCCAGGCCCATCTGCTGTCGGCCGAGACCATGGACGTGGACGCCCGGCTGACCCTGCTGGAGAGTGAGGTCAAGGCGGCGGCCGCCACCGCCGTCCCCGCCGCCAAGGAGCCGTCGCCATGAACAAGAAGATCCTGGGCGTCGGCCTGTTCGCCGCCGCCGCGGCCATCGCCGTCGCGGTCCAGGTGCTGGCCCCGGGGGGCGGCGGCGACCCGATCAGCCGCCTGGTCCAGTCGGCGCGCCCCGCCGAGATCGCCGTCATGGGCTTTTCCGGGTCGGAGAAGATGGCGCTGCTGGACGACCCGGCGGTGCGCGAGCGGCTGCGCGCCGACGCCGGCATCGTCCTGGAGTCCCGCAAGGCCGGGTCGCTGGAGATGATGGAGCCGGCCTATGTGGACCAGGGACCGGACTTCCTGTGGCCGGGCAGCGCGGTCGCCGTGGAGGCCGCGGCGGAGCGCGGCCTGAGCTTCCTCGCCCGGGAGACCATCTTCACCTCCCCCATCGTCTTCTACAGCTGGGCGCCCATCGCCGAGGCCCTGGAGACAGCCGGCATCGCCCGGCCGGTGGCGGGCTCGGCCTTCGCCTATTTCGTCGACGCCAAGGCGCTGCTGGAGCGGGTCGCCACGGCCACCCCCTGGGCAAAGCTGGGGCTGCCCCAGCTCTACGGCGGCATGACCATCATTCCGACGGATCCCGGGCGCTCCAACTCCGGCGCGCAGTTCGCGGCCCTGGCGGCGATCCTGCTGGGCGGTTCCGGCCCCGATCTCGACGCCGGGGCGGGGCGGGTGAAGACCATGCTGGCCCGCACCGGCTATCTGGAGCATTCGTCGGGCGTGCTGTTCGACGCCTACCTGCGCAATGGCATGGGGGACAAGCCCCTGATCGTCGGCTACGAGAACCAGATGATCGAGTTCGCCCGGGCCGAGCCGGCGGTGTGGGAGCGGGTGCTGGGCCAGGCGGTGCGCCCGGTGGTGCTGTACCCCGAGCCGACGGTGTTCAGCGCCCACGTCATGCTGGCCCGCACCGAGGCCGGCAAGGCGATGATCGCGGCCATGCGCACGCCCGAGGTGCAGTGCGTGGCCTGGACCGACCACGGCTTCCGCGCCGGCGCCGTGGGCGGCGCCTGCGCCCGCGAGACCCCGGTGGAGGGCCTGCCCGACCAGGTCACCAGCGTCGTGCCGATGCCCGGCTCCGCCGCCACCGCCCGCATCCTGGAGCGGGTCGCGCCGTAGCGGGCGGGGGGGGACGTTGCACGGGGGCAAGGTCACTTCCGGTCCGCCTCTCTCCCCGAGGGCGGGCCGTGTTCTTCTGCATCACTGCGCGCGGATGTGGACGCGACCGGCCATCTCGACCGGCACGCAGAGGTAATTGGCGTTGATCTGGTGGAGGACATAACCCATACCCTCCAAGCGCTGCCGGAGGGTCACTGGATCACTCTTAAGGAACTCGACGAACAAAAAGGGATGGCAGCGCTGGATGGTTTCTTCGGCGCCGTCGAGGACGTCCATCTCCATACCCTCGACGTCGATCTTGATCAGGTCCGCCCGAGGGAAGGCGAATCGGTCAAGCGTTGTAAGTTGCACGTGTTCGATCCGGCCGGGGTCGTGCATGCGAAGTTGGTGCAACCGTTCACGTTGCTCGGGACCGAACTCAATACTGCCGAAGTTCAGGGGCTTGTCGTAGTCGAAGACGGGCATTTCGATAGAGCCCATGCTGCTGCCAACCGCCATGTTGTAGCAGTAGACATTGGTAAGGCCATTCAACGCAACGCTGCCAGCCATCATGTTGTAAATAATTCTCTGAGCTTCAAACGCATGGACTTTCCCGAATTGACCAACAGCCTTTGCCATCGCCAGAGAAAACGTACCGAAATTCGCCCCAACATCGATGAACGTGAGATCCTGGCCGAGTTTCTCCAGTATCTGCCGGAGCAGGTCAATTTCCATGTGATCGATGGACCGGCCGGCTTTGAGCAGGGCGGTCGTCTGATTAATGTCGTACCGGTTGACAATCATTTGCCCGTAGGCGGTCGAGATAATGATGCTGAACGGGATATCCGACATGTGCTCGGTACCTTGACAGGTTCATCCAAGCAATACCTTGGCGTTGCGTATCTGCCAAGCCGGTTTTCCCAAGGCAATCGGGTGAAGCGGGGGGTGACACGGCGTAAACCGCTGCTCGGTTGTGAGGCATCCGGCTGGGCTTGTTCGGGCGGCCAAGGGTCCCTCGGGCACGGAGGGTCGATCGACCCGGAGTTGGTCGGTGCGCACCCGGGCCGATCTCCGCAACGACGCCGCGCAAGCGACGGCGGGCGGACGTCCGGGCCGTGCCGGATCGCGCACCCGCCGGGGCCGCCCGCTCACGCCGGCGCCGCCTGCTCCGCCTGGCTGCGCGCGAAGTCGATGAACCAGTCCAGCGCCGCCGGGTTGCTCATGGCGTCGCGGCTGGCGGCGGTGTCCGGGTCGGCGCCCATCAGGATGCGGCGCACCGGCACCTCCAGCTTCTTGCCGGTCAGCGTGTAGGGGATCGCCGGCACCGCGTAGATGCGGTCGGGTACGTGGCGCGGCGTGCAGGCGCGGCGCAGCGCGGCGACGATCGCCTCCTCCACGGGGGGGCCGAAGGCGTGGCCCTCCTTCATCGTCACGAACAGCGGCATGAAGAAGCCGCCGCCGGGCAGGTCCAGGTTGACCACCAGGCTGTCCTGGAGGGCGTCGAGCCGTTCGAGGGTGCGGTAGATCTCCGCCGTGCCGATGCGCACGCCGTGGCGGTTCAGCGTGGAATCGGAGCGCCCGAGGATGAAGCAGCCGCCGCGCTCGTTGATCCGCAGGAAGTCGCCGTGGCGCCACTGGCCGGGGTAGGTGGTGAAGTAGGACTCGCGGTAGCGCGCGCCGTCGGCGTCGTTCCAGAAGAACAGCGGCATGGACGGCATCGGCTTGCGCACCACCAGCTCGCCCACCGTACCGACCCGCGGCACGCCATCGTCGTCGAGGGCGTGGACGTCGACGCCCAGGCAGCGCGTCTGGATCTCCCCGGCGTGGACCGGCAGCATGGGCGAGCCGCCGACGAAGCCCGAGGCGACGTCGGTGCCGCCGCTCTGGGAGGTGATCCACAGGTCGGGGCTCACGTGTTCCTGCAGCCACACCATGTGCTCCGGCGCCACCGGCGAGCCGCCGAGCAGGACGCTGTCGAGCCGGCCGAGGTCGTGGCGGCGCGCCGGCTCGAGGCCCAGCTTCATCTGCTGGCTGAGATAGGCCGGGCTGGCGCCGAAGAAGGTCATCCCGGTCTCGGCCGCCAGCGCCCACAGGGCGTCGGGCTCGGGGTGCAGGGGGTGGCCGTCGTAGAGCACCACCGCCGCGCCGCAGATGAGGCCGGACAACAGGATGTTCCACATCACCCAGCCCGTGGTGGTGAAGTAGAAGAGGCAGGAGTCCGGCTTCAGGTTCATGTGGAAGTGCATGAACTTCAGCGCCTCCAGCAGGACCCCGCCGTGGCCGTGGACGAACGGCTTGGGCAGGCCGGTGGTGCCGGAGGAATAGACGATCCACAAGGGGTCGTCGAACGCCGTCGGGGCGTAGGCGAAGTCCCTGGGGCGCGGGCCCGCGGCCAGGTCCGCGAAGGGCAGGGCGCTCCCGACCGGCGCGGTGCCGAGCGGGCCGGGCACGTGGACCACGTGGTCCAGGGTGGGGAGCGCGGCCACCAGGGCGGCGGCGTCGCCGCTGCGGTCGAAGACCTTGCCGCCGTAGCGGTAGCTGTCGGTGGTGAACAGCAGCTTCGGCGCGATCTGGCCGAAGCGGTCGATGACGCTGGCCGAGCCGAAGTCGGGCGAGCAGCTCGACCACACCGCGCCGATGGCGGCACTCGCCAGGAAGGCCACCGCGGCCTCCGGCACGTTGGGCAGGTAGGACACGACCCGGTCGCCGGGCCGGATGCCGAGGGCGCGCAGGCGTGTCGCCACGGTGTGGACCTGCGCGGTCAGCGCGTCCCAGGTCAGGGTGCGGTGGGGGGTGGCCTCGCCGCGGGCGTGGATGGCGACCGCGGCGCCGCGGCCGCGGCCGCGCGACAGCAGGTGTTCGATGTAGTTGACGCGGGCTCCGGGAAACCACACCGCCCCCGGCATCGTCTCCTTTTCCAGGACGCAGCGGTACGGGGTGGGGGAGGAGACGTCAAAGTACTGCCACACCGCCTCCCAGAACCCGGCGATGTCGTCGACCGACCATTGCCGCAGGTCGTCGAAGCTGGTGAAGGGGCGGCCGCGGGCGGCCAGCCAGCGCATGAAGGCGGCGACGTTGGATTGCTCGCGAAAAGCCTCCGGCGGCGTCCAGATGAGTTCTCCCAGTTCGGCCATGGCGGGACGATGCCTCCTTCCTCGTTCTTGCCGGCGCCCACGCGCGCCGCGACGAGTTTGGGGGCCGGGCGAACAATCCGCCCCACCCGGAAGAAGGGAGGGGGCTCAGAGAGGCGGAGGCTTTGCCGTGCCGTGCGACGCGACGCCCCGCACCTTGCGCCGCTGCTGCTGGGTGATGCCGCCCTTGCGTTTGATTCCCGCCGGAAGGCGAAAGATGTCCGGAACGTCCACTTTGCCGGTGGTCGGCCTGATCTCGATGACGCCGATGTCCGCCATTGCTCCCATCAGCGGCAGATACGCCGCTTCGCCGTCGGATGGGGCGGATATCATCCAGGCCGGCTGCTCTCTCTGGGGGATGATCCGGCGCAGCGTCGCCACCACGCCGCTTCCGGACCATTTCTCAAGCATCTCCTCGGGTAGGCAGGGCACCAAAGAGCCCTTCAGCGCGTCCAGCGCCGGCGGCACCCAGGGATAATCCTCCTTCAGATCATCGAGCCGGTTTTCCGAAGCCCGTCGAACGCCCTCGTGGATGCCAAAGTGATCGATGCAGGTGTTCGCGGGAGTTGGCTGGTACTCGGCCGCGAATGTCAGCGCGCGAAGGAACGTGCGGGGAGAAACCTGATTCCGGGCGTCGGCGAGGTGCGAGAGCAGCCACGTGTAGGGCAGGCCGCGCTTGCGCGCGCCCATTTCTTCTCCGGCGATCACATCGAAGACGCGGTGCTGATGCTCTTCGTCGGCCTTCAAGGTGATCGGCAGGGCTTCGTTGGCCGGGACCGGTATGTCGGCTCGTCGGCAAACGGCCGTGAAGGCGGCGGGCGCACTGCGCAGCAGGCGAGCGTACAACAGCCCGTAGAGATCGACGCCCCGCCAGTTCAGATCAATGGCCTCGCCGCGAATCTTTGACGCATCGGGAAACGCGAAGAGGCGGTCCTCAGCAAGGTGGTCGGGGCGCATGAAGATCTTGGCGCGCAGTGCTCGATAGCTCTTCAAGGCCAGGGCCAGTCGCAGGATACCCCTGGTCAACTCGCTGCGCAAATCGAGATCATCAGCAATCTGTTCGAGTTGGTCGAAGACAAAAACCAACCTGCTCCGGTCCGAAACCAGATGGAGATCGGCTGTGCGCATGACGTCGCGGACATCGTCCGGCTCGTTTTCCGCCCAGGAGAGGCGTTCGGCGAGGCGATCGGGCACGGCCCGCCCGATCACGCGGGCGATGTCGGGCAGGATCACCGCCCGCCAGATCGTTTCCGCCGACGCCCCGGCGCGGACGCACTTGGCCAATTCGTCGCGACTGATTCCGACCGTTCCCTCCGCCTCCGCAAACCCGAAGCGGACGGTCACCTTTCCCTGGCCGAACCGTGCCTCCGGAACGGCCTCGGCAATCCGGTCACGGGTCTTGGTGTCGACCAGAGCGCTTGCCCAGAAGCTCTTGCCCATGCCGCGGTTGCCGATGACCAGGGAACGGTCGGGATCGAGTGCCGCTCCATGAGATGCGGGAAAATAGATGTCGGCGGGATCAATGGGATCCCGGGGGTGGTGGGAATCGAGCGGCGGAAAACCCGCCATGACGTCGCGCAGCGCCACAAGACTGGGTGTCAGATCGTTCATGCCGGCCTCTCCCAACCCAACAGGCTCCAGGCCCGCTCCAGGAACGCGCCGAACGGACCGCGGTAGACGTCCTCGCTCAGGACGGAGCCGTCTTCCAGGGGAGCGATCGCGTCGTAATCGGAATGAAACGCCACATAGGCCGCATCGTGGGGAACCTGGGCGCCCGTTTCGTCGAACGCGAAGTTGAACGGCCAGTCACCGGCCCCGGCGTCCTCGGCGTCGTAGAGCGTTGCTCCGCACAATTCATAGAGCCGTTCGCGGAACACCAGGCGCTTTTCGCTCGCTGCGGGAGCCTTGGCGTGGACGAAGGTGACGCGGGTCCGCCAGTCGTCGTCGTCGTCCTCGCCGGGCACCCCCAGGGTCTGGACGAGATGGGAGAGGACATAACGATATCCAGAGAAGGTTTGCTGCTGGTTGACGCCGAACAGCAGCAGCTTGCGCGCGCCGAGCCCCAGCCACGTTCCTGCGGTGACCTCGGCCAACCCGGCCCTGGCGTCCACCAGGACCGCGTCGTAGGAGCCGAATTCCGTAAAGCGATCGACCATCGACCGAAGCTGGAGGGCCACGGATTGCCGGCCCTCGGGCCCGACGTCCTCGACCAGACCACGCGACAGCTTGCCGATCATGTTTTCGGGATGGTCGTCGGTGACTCGGCCAACCGCCGGCAGGACATGGATCGAGCCGTCGGCAAAATGACTGACGCCGATGAAGTCGAACAACTCGTCGTCCTTGATCCCGCCCAACCCGTTCTCGACGAGGTAGTCGAGCGCGCCGTAGCGCGGGCGCCGGTCGTCGTCGGCATCGGACTTCAGCAGCATGGTGCTGAGGCCGGGCGCCTCCACGTCGAGATCGACGCAGAGGATACGCCTGCCGTGCCGGGCGAGATCGGCCGCGAGCACCGCCAGCGCCGTCGTCCGGCCGACGCCGCCCTTCAGTGACCCAAACACCAGCCGGGGGGCTCCCGGCGACGGTGGCATCAGGTCGGACAGCCAGTCGGCGCCGACGATGCGGCGGTCGACGAGGCGGATCCAGGCGAACGCCCCTTCGCCCAATGGGACGGCGACGTCGCGCGGTCCGGACGCGGCAAGCGACGTGAAGAGCGATGACGGCAGGACGGGCTCAGCGAGCGCATAGGCGCCCAGGGCCGTCGCGAGCCTGGCCGCCAGCCCGCTGTTCCGGCGACGCGCGGCGAAAACCACGCCAAGACGGCCGGTGGCCTCGCGCAGAACGATGGCATCGTCGGCCGACAGATCGATGCCCGCCTCCCGAGCGGTGCGGATCAGCGTTGGCACGGCATCGTCGTAACGCGGCGCCATGTCAAAACACCCCGCTGTTGTACAATGCGATGGCGTCCTCGCTCCAGGTGGCCAAGTCGCGGTCCGTCACCGGACAACACGTGTCATCGGCATAGCGTATGGCAAGCGACCAGCCGGCGAAGCGATAGGGAAGGAGCCCATGGGACAGTTCCGTTCCGACGGCACCTCCGAGTCGACCGGCCCTTAGAAGGGAAACCACGCGGTGATCATTCGCAATGGCGTCCTGGAGCGTCCTTTTGCGGTCATTTATGTGGAACCGAAAGGCTTTTGGAAGCGGCACACCGATGGCCCGGACGATGGCCTCCTTGAGGGCCGTCTCGCCGACAAGTCCATAATGGTAAGCCGCGTCGTCGTTTCGTCCTTCATCCTTGAGCAGGTCGGCGGTGGCAAGGTGGCGCAGCGCGGCGTCGCCGTATCGTTCCGTCATGGCGTCGCCTTGCCAGCGGTGTGCCGTCCACGATCGATCATGCCTGCCCGCCCCGCCCAGTGGTCACGGATCAGAGGTACCCTGACCGTGAGGCACGGAACAACCTCCTTGTTGGCGCCCTCACCCGCCCAGCCGGACCAGCGCCTCCTTGGTCAGGTACCGCTCGTAGATGCCGTCTTCGTTGACCATCATGCGGTGCCCTCCGGGCAGGGTGCGGACCTGTTCCAGGCGGGTGATTCGGCCGGTCTGCACGTCGTGGGCGTGGACATGGGTCCACGACCAGTAGGGGTGCGCCCCGTCCATGACCCGGCCGTGCGGCCCCTCGTACAGCGAGAACGCCGCGTCGAAGGAGCGGAACACGGCGCCGCGGCGGTCGTAGCTGACCATGGCGAAGGGCATCAGCGTGCGGGTGTCGAACCACACCCGCTTGCGGCTGACGGGGGCGCGCGGGAACGCCACGGGCTCGGCCTCCACCACCACCGCCTCGGGCACCAGTTCGACCTTGGTGTTCCAGAAGCTTGCGCCCTGCGGCCCGCCATGGGTGCCGTGGCGCCACTCCGGGTCGGCGCCGGCCCAGTTGCCCGACAGCGCCGCCAGCGCCGGCCCGCGCCCGACGATGCGGTGGTTGCCCCAGGTGAGGAACGGGTCGCCCGCCGCCCAGGCATCGGACAGATAGAGCGTGGAGCCGGCGACCAGCGGTTCGAAGCGCTGGTTGGTGGGAAAGCGCCGCACCCGCTTGAACGCCGGGAGATAGCCGAAGAGGTCGGGGAACTGCCGCTGGTCGTAGGGCCAGACGTTGAGGAAGCCGGTGCCCCTTGCGTCGCGGGGCCCCAGGAAGATGACGGACTGGTAGCGCAGCACGTGCTCGTGCCCCGGCCAGGCCGGCATGGGCGGCAGCGCCACCCGCCCGACCGGCGCCAGCTCGGCCCACACGGACTCGTAGGTGTAGGTGACGCTGCCGTCGGCGTCGAGGTCGTATTCCCGGGTGGCGTAGACGGAGGCGTCGTGCCGGCCCCAGCTCAGCGTCAGGCCGGCGAAGATCTCCAGGGCCGAGGTGGCGGCGGGGAAGGGATGGCCGCCGATCCACGGGCCTCCATCGTCGGTGACGACGTTGCCATTGGCGTCGAAGCGCGCCCGGCCGGCGTTGCGCAGGGTCGCCTCGACGTACTCCCACGGTGCCAGGCGCATCAGGTCGGTGGTGGTCGGCACCACCTCCAGCACGCGGCCCATGCGGGCCACCTGGTGGTAGCGCACGGGGTCGAGCAGCGCCTTCACCCGCTCCACGTTCCCGGCGTCGATGCGCCCGCCGGTGCCGACCGCGCCCGCCGTGAGGGCGTCGAGCGACAGGCGTTCGTCGGGGTAGGCGGGCGATGCGTCGCCGCCGGTGGCCAGGGCCGGCCACAGCGGCGTCAGCACGCCGCCGGCCAGGACGGCGCGGCGGCGAAGCCCGGGGTCCGGCGGCGGCACCGGCGCCTCAGAACTGGTAGGCGAGGCGGAAGCCGATCTCGTCGGCCCAGTCGACGGTGTCGATGATGTCGTCGTTGCCGCCGTCGGAGTGGACGACGTTGGCGTAGAGGTCGAGCGTCAGGGCGGCGTTGGGCTTCCAGCGCACCGCCGGCTGCACCAGGAGGCCGCCGTTCAGGTCGTAGAGCACCGACAGGTCGGCCCGCCACACCAGGTTCGGGAAGGGCTGCTGCACGGCGAACGCCACGGCGTGGAAGTTCTCGTTGCCGTCGGGCAGCCCGTTGACGCCGCCGCCATTGCCACTGAGATGACGGCCGAACATGTCGCTCTCGCTCTTGAAGAGGTACTGCGCGACCATGAAGGTGGCCGGGAAGTCCTGTGAGAAGCGATGGTACTTCTCGAAGTTGAGCGAGGCGACGACCTCGTCCTTCTCGATGAACTCCTGGCCGAGGCTGGGGTTGGTGAACTTCTTGCCGGGCGTGTAGGTGACCTCACCACGGACGACGAGCTGGTCGAACACGCTGTCGGGCTCGTCGGTGAAGATGTAGTTGGCGCCGATGCCGAAGATCGTCTCGCGGGGGTAGACGCGCTCGATGTGGCCGCGCAGGCCGCCCGACGCCTGGAAGAAATAGTCCAGCTCCGATCCCGCCAGCGCCTTGTTGGCGTTGGTGGGAAAGGCGCCCAGCAGCTGCGACGCCGGGAAGTCGCCGACCGCGGAATCGAGCGCCGTGGCGCCGTTGAGCCGCGTCATGCCGGCGTAGGTGAACCACTCCTCGGCCGAGAGCACGCCGGTGTCGCTCACCTCGAACGGGGTGTCGGCCAGCACCGCGCCGGATCCCGGCGCGCCCGGCAGGTCGCGGTTGATGCCCGATCGCGTCCAGCGGTAGACGCCGTCGGGGTTGCGCCGGTGCACGGTGAGGAACTGCAGGCCGAGGTCGCCGAGCTGGACCTGGACGCGGCCGCCGAAGTTGACGGATCCGGCGACGTCGTCGAACCCCTCCTGCTGGTGGATGGTGAACTGCGACGGGATCAGGTTGTAGGGCGTGTTGGGGTTGGCGATGACCGAGGGATTGAAGATCTGGGCAAAGCCCTCGACCTGGACGGTCTCGTTGACACGGTAGGAGGTGCGCACGCCGGGTGCGGGCACGCGTTCGTCGGCGTACTCCTCGCTCACCAGGTCGAGGATGAGGTGGCGGCGCAGATCGAGGCCGTTGGGCACGTCGAGCACGCGGAAGAACAGGGACTCGCCCCAGGCGATCTGCTGGTTGCCGGCGCGCACCCACAGCGGCCCGTCGGCGTAGTCGAGGTAGAGGGCCGGCAGGTCGACCATATAGTTGTCGCCGGCCATTTCCAGGTAGGTGCCGCGGTCACCGTGCAGCGGCACCTCGAACAGGCTGCCCATGTGTTCGTTGTCGTAGACGTCGGGGGCGAAGATTCCGCGCAGCTTGGCGAATCCCGTGATCTCGTCGGTGAAGCGCGCCTGGGTGTCGATCTCGACCCGCGTCGTCAGGTAGTTGAAGCGGTTGTCCGCCTCGCCGCCGGCGGTCCGCGTCACGTCGGTGCGGCCGCCGCCGACCAGCGTGCTGTCCTGCACCACGGTGCGGTTGTTGAAAAGGTTGCCGCTCTGGTTGAAGGGATTCTCGGCGTTGTTGACCTTGACCGCCGTGTCCTGGCGGACGAATCCCTGCACGGTGACGTCGGCCGCCACCGCCGGGCCTGCGGCCGCCATCAGGGCCATTGCCATCAGGGCCACCGGGGAGACAGCCCCCCACGCTGCCGTTCGATTCATTGTGTGTCCTCCCGTTTCGGATTGTCTGCACGCGTTTGGCCGGTGCGTCCCGCGGCAAACGGATCGAGGGCGACCACCCGGCCGCCGTGACCCACCAGCACGAGGCGGCCGGCCCCTTCCCCCACCGCCTGGTACCAGCCGGTGGCGATGTCTCCCCGGGTCACCGGGTCCCAGGTCCGGCCGCCGTCGCGGCTGACGTAGGCGCTGCGGATCCCCGCGGCGAACGCCTTGCCGCCGGCCGCCCAGACGCCAAGCAGCGCTTCCGCGGGCACCGTGTCCGTGGTCCAGCTCCGCCCGTCGTCGGCGGTGCGGGCGATCACCCCCTTCTGGCCGACGGCGAGGCCGCGGCCGTTGCCATCGATGACCACGTCGAACAGCGAGGCGTCGCCGCGCGCCGCCACCGCCCAGCTCCGCCCGCCATCGGCGGAGCGCAGGACCAGCCCGAACTCGCCCACCACCACGACCCGGTCGCCGTCGACCTGGACGCCGTAGAGGTGCGGCTCCGACCCTTCCGGCGTCAGCGCCGCCCAGTCGAAGGACACCGCCTGCCAGCTCCGCCCGGCGTCGGTGGAGCGCAGCACGGTGCCGAAGGCGCCGACCGCCACGGCCAGGCCGCCGGCCGCGGCGCCGACCGCGAACAGGCGCTCTTCGGTGCCGCTGGCGGCCGGGGTCCAGGCGCCGTCGTCCAGCCGCAGGATGGTGCCGCCCTGGCCGACCGCCAGCACGGTGCCGGCGCCGATGGCGACGCCCAGCAGGGCGCGGTCGGACGCCGCCGGCCGGCGTGTCCAGGTGGCGCCGCCATCGCCGGAGGACAGGACGAGCCCGCCGGCCCCGACCGCCCAGCCCGCGGTGCCGCGGACCGCGACGTCGAACACCGCGTCGTGCGGCGTGCCTTGAAACAGCGTGGTGAACCCGCCGCCGGCCGCGTCGGCCGGTCGGGTCCCGCCGACCAGGGCGCCTGCCAGGAACAGGCAGAGCGCCGCGGCCGGGAGGTGTGCGCGCATGGGCGTCTCCCCGCGATGAAGGACGAAGTGCGGCCGCTCAGGTGCCGAACCGCTGCATGGCCTGGGAGGTCAGGTAGCGGTCGTGGATGTCCGGCCCGATGTTCCAGCGGCTCTGGATTCCGCCGACGATCTCCTTGGCCTGGAGGAAGCGGCTCATGCGGTTGGACTGGATGTCGTGGCTGTGCACGTGGGTCCAGGACCAGCCGACCTGCCCGTTGTCCATGATGGTGGTGGCGCCGTCGCTGTACTGGCCGAAGGCCGGCTCGAACGACTTCCACATCTCGCCGCGGCGGTCGAAGGTGATGTAGCCCACGAACATCATGTTGCGGGCGTCGAGGTAGACCCGCTTCTTGCTGACGGGGGCGCGCGGGAAGTGCACCGGCTCGGCCTCGACGATCAGCACCTCGGGGATCAGCTCCTTGCTGTCCTCGAAGAAGGTGTTGCCCTGCGGGCCGCCGTGCACCGGGCGCTCCCAGTTGGCGTGGCGGCCGCCGGTGAAGTTGCCGGACGCGGAGCCCAGCATCGGCTTGGCTCCGACCAGCTTGTAGTTGCCCCAGGTCAGCATGGGGTCGCCGGCCGCCCAGGAATCGGAGAGGAAGATGGTGATGCCCGGCACCAGCGGCTCGAAGCGCTGGTTGGTGGGGAAGCGGCGCACCCGCTTGAAGGCGGGCAGGTAGCCCAGCAGGTCGGGGAACTTGCTCTGGTCGTAGTGCCAGGTGTTGAGGAAGGCCGTGCCCTTGGTGTCGTTGGGGGCGGTGAACCAGACGGACTGGTAGCGCAGCTTGTCCTTCTGCCCCTCCAGATAGGGCTGCGGGTGGGAGACCAGGCCCACCGTGTTCTGCTCCGCCCACAGGAAATCGTACTGGTAGGACAGGCCGCCGTCGGGCGAGATGTCCCAGTCGCGGATGCCGTAGACGGCGTCGTCGTGGCGGCCCCAGGACAGCACCAGGTTGGCGAACGCCTCCTGCCCGGATTTCGGATCGGGGAAGGGGTTGCCGCCGATCCACGGCTCGCCCGTGTCGGTCACCACGTTGCCGTCGGCGGCGAGGCGCCCCTTGCCGGCGTTGCGCAGGGTGGCTTCGAGGTAGTCGTGGGGGAACAGCTTGGTGGCGTCGCGGGTGGTCTCGACGATGTTGATCCGCCGCCCCATGGTCTTGACCTGCATGTAGGCGATGGGGTCCAGCAGGTCCTTGACCACCTCGACGTTGTCGGCGGTGACCACGTCACCGGGCTTGATGCGGCCCTTGGTGTAAAGCTCGATGGACAGCAGCTCGTCCGGGTAGGCCTTGCCGATGTCGCCGGAGCGGGCGATGGTGGGCCACAGCGGGGCCAGCACGCCGGCCGTCAGCACGCCCTTCGCCGTCTTCTCCAGAAAGGCGCGCCGCGTGAAATCGGGGCCGTACTTCCTGATGTGCATGACGTTCTCTCCCCTTGAATGCTTGGTCTTCAGTGTTTGCGGGCCGCGCCCGGGGCGGCCGCCAGCGGCGGGCCGGCGGGGCCGGCGTCCGGCCGGGTGTCGTCCTGCCCGGTGCGGGTGGCGTCGGCGACGATGCCGTCCTCGTGGAAGACGTATTCGGAGAGGTTCAGCCCCTCGCCCACCAGCAGGTCGGGATCGCGCAGGAACCGCGGCTTGACGAGCCAGACCAGCAGCGGCAGGACGATCAGCGCGATGACCATGTTGATCAGCATGACCATCACCAGCAGCAGCCCCATGTCGGCCAGGAACTTCAGTTCCGACAGCACGTACCAGGGCAGGATGCCGACCAGCACGATGGAGGCGGTGAAGAAGATCGCCTTGCCGGTGGTGGTGACCGAGGCGAGGATCGCCGCCCCCTCCTCGCGGTAGTCCTGGTATTCCTCGTGGATGCGGCTGAGCAGGTAGATGCCGTAGTCGATGCCCACGCCGATGCCGATGGCGGCGATGGGAAGCGTGTTGACGTCGAGCCCGATCCCCATCAGCGCCATCACCGCGCCGAGGAACAGGTTGGACAGGTTGACCGGAATCAGCAGGATCAGCCCGGCCACCGGCGAGCCGTAGGCGTAGGAGCAGGTGACCAGGATGATGACGTTGAGCAGCGCGAGGATGACCCACTGGTAGTGGTCGACCACGTCGTTGACCGACTGCTGCAATGCGATGGTGCCGGTGGCGAGCCGGATGCGGAACAGCTCGTGGTCGGGACCGACCTGGGCCACCGCGGCGCGCGCCTGTTCCAGCGCGCGGTCGACGGTCCCCTGCTTGTTGTCCTTGTACCAGAGCGAGACGGTGGCGTTGCGCTGCTCGAAGTCGGTGACGTGCAGGAAGGCCTTGGGGCTGGTGCCGACCATCAGGGCGCCGGTCGCCGCACCGACCGCCGCGTCGTCGGGATCGAGCGGTGCCCATTTGGGATTGCCGCCGCTGAACAGCCGGTTGGCCTCGGGCAGGTAGTCGGCGAAGGACAGCGTGGCCTCGGGCGGGTGCTCGCCGGCCTCCAGGATGGTCTGCAGGCGGGCCATGGTGAGGACGGTGTCGGCCTTGCGGGCAACGCGGTCCAGGGCGTCCTGGTCCTTGGCCTCGAAGACGATCTCCAGGGTGTTGAGGCCGGGGAAGTGGCGGTTGATGGCGGCGACGGCGGTGTTGTAGTCGGAGTCCGGGCGCAGCAGGCTGCTGCCCTCCACGGGGTTGCCGACGGCGAGCTGCGTCACCTGCCAGACGCTGAGCGCGGTGAGCACCACGACGACCGCGGTGGTGGCGGGGGCACGCCGGCCGAAGGAGAGATGGGCGACCCCGTTCAGCAGGCGCTTGATGCGCCCGTGGGCCGACCCGACGCCACCGCCGCCCGTGCCGCCGCCCGTGCCGCCGCCCGTGCCGTCCCCGTCCGCGCCGCCGGTCCCGACAATGCGCGCCACGTTGCGCGGCTTGGGCAGCCACATCAGCAGCAGCGGCGCCAGCAGAACGTTGGTGGGGATCAGCATCATCGCCCAGAATCCGCAGAACAGGGCGAAGCGTTCCATGGCCGGGATCGGCGCCACGGCGATCAGGAACAGCCCCGCGGCGTCGGTGACGATGCCCAGCACGCCCGGCGCGAACATGACGCCCAGCGCCACCTCCGCCGCCTTGCGGCGGTGCGGCACGTGGGTGAGGATCTCGTAATAGCGCTCGGTGAACTGGACGCAGTGGCTGAAGGAGCGGGCCACCAGCAGCAGCGGCACCACCATCACCAGCGGCTCGATCGGCACGCCCAGCCAGCCGACGAACCCGAAGCCCCACACCGCCGCCACCGCGCTGACCACCAGCGGGGCCACCACCCCGGCGACGTTGCGCATGTAGAGGATCAGCGCCAGCAGCAGCGCCGCCGCGGTGACGCCGAAGATGCCCAGCATCTGCCATTCGTAGAAATAGACCCAGCCCGTCAGCACCGGCTGTCCGGCCAGGAAGACCTGGTGGTCGGCGTCGGCCGCGGCGGATGCCAGGCGTTGCAGGTAGGCGAACGCCTCGCCGTAGTCGAGGCGGTGCTCGATGAAGGTGGCGGTGATGAGGGTGGCGGTCTCGTCCTCGGAGACCATGAAGCGCCGCACGTTGGGCGCCTTCAGCACGCGGTCGCGGAAGGTGGCGATCTCGTCGGCGTCGCGTGGCGGGTGGTCGCCCATCAGCGGCTGGGCATCGATGCCGAACGGCGTGGCGACGGCGTAGCGCGCCTTCTCCGTCGCCACCGACAGGATCTGGTCGTGGTCGACACCGGGAGCGAGGTCGATGTCGCGGGTGAGGTCCCAGACCTTGGCCAGCGTGGCGGCGTTGTAGATGTCGCCGTCGCGGCGCTTGACCATCACGGTGACGGTCAGCGGGTTGCCGAAGTTCGGATGGTCCTTGTAGGTCTGGACGAAGGGATGATCGGCGGGCAGCAGGTCGCTGAAGATGGTCTTCAGTTCGACGTTGGGCAGGCCGCCGGCCAGGGCCAGGGTGATGGCCGCCAGGACGAGGAACGACGTTCGGTTGTGGCGGACCACCGTCCTGGCGATCCTGTAGATGATGCGTTTCACCAGCCCTCCCCCCGGATGTCCTCGCCGACGGCTGTGGCCGCCGGTCGCTCTCATCGGCCATCCTGGGGAGGGGGTGGGGGAAGAGGCCCCCCCGAAAGGATGGCGGGAGTGATTTTCAGCGGGGCGGATGGCCGGCGGGGATGGTGGCCTTCGGCACCGTCACGCCGTCACCGCCGGCGGTTCGGGACGGCGCGGCCCGGCCTGGCTCGCGACCCGTGGTGATCCCCATGCCCGATTTCCGACAGAATCGATAAAACTCAGTCAAGAATCTGTCTGGTCTTCGTCGCCGCGCCCACTGGAAAGGATTTATTGGCGGTTCCGCGAAAATTTATGTGACCGCCCAGCAGAGCAATGCTACAAGTGGGACGAATTTTTCTGATTGCTTTGCCGGAGACCCTGCCGTCATGCGCAGTACTGGCACCCGCGCGCGTGAAGCGTCTTTGACGCCGCGCAGCGCCGACCCATAACCGCCTCGCGGCAACAGAAAGTTGAAAAACATCGGTGGACGTCCTCTCTCCTCGCGATCCGGCCGGGAGACGCAAGGGTCAACCGCTTCCCCGCCACCCGTGTTGCGAACCGGAGACCGATCGATGGCCGTCAATGTTGCGAACGCCACTCAATTGTACAATGCGATCGTCGGCGCCAACAGCGGCATCGACACCGACATCGTCCTGACGGGCAACATGTCCCTCGGCAGCGTCAAGCTGCCGCCGCTGACGGCGAGCATGACGATCAACGGCGGCGGTTTCACCATCGACGCCGGTGGCACTGCGCGCGTGTTCTTCGTGCTCGACGGCACGGCGACGATCTCCAACCTGACGATCGACAACGCCCTGGCCCGGGGCGGCGCCGGCGGAACCGGTGGCGGCGGCGGGCTGGGTGCCGGTGCGGCGATCTTCGTGAACACCGGCGCCAACGCCCAATTGACCGGCGTGACGATCGCGGACGCCACGGCCATCGGCGGCACCGGCGGCACCGGCGCAGCCAGCCAGGGCGGCGGCGGCGGCGGCGGCCTCGGCGGTCCGGGGGGCGGCGGCGGATCGACCGTCGATGGCGGCGGCGGCGGCGGCGGCGGGCTGCTCGGCCCGGACACCGGCGGGGTCTCCGGCGGATTCGGCGTCGGCGGGACCGCCAACATCAGCGGTGGCGGCGGCGCCGGAGTCTTCGCGGGTGGCGGAGGTGGAACCACGGACGGCGGCGGCGGCGGCGGCGGCTTCTCCACCTCCGGCGGCGACGGAGTCAGCAACAGCGGCGGCGGCCCCGGCGGCGGCCCCGAGGGAGGTTTTGGAGGCGGCATCATTGGTGGATCGGGGGGCGTCGGAACCGGTCCCGACGGCGGCGGCGGCGGCGGCGCCAGAGGAGAGTTGGACGGCATTCAGGTGGCCGCGGGCAACGGTGCGGCGGGCGGGGATTTCAGCGGTGGGGGCGGTGGCGGCCATGCCTTCAACAGCGGCTTGGCGGGCGGCGCAGGAGGAAACGGCGGGTTGGGCGGCGGCGGCGGCGGTGGCGGCGGCAGCCTCTCCAATTCGGACGGCGCCGGGGGCGCCGGGGGCGCCTTCGGCGGCGGCGGCGGCGGTGGCGGCGACACCGGAACCGGTGGAGCCGGCGGGTTCGGCGGTGGTGGTGGTGGTGGCACGGCGACCGGCGGAGCCGGCGGGTTGGGCGGCGGCGGCGGCGGCGGTTCCACG